>CAYNCT010000005.1:14783-41944 GCA_964396005.1 uncultured Verrucomicrobiota bacterium
GCCACCAGTCCAATACCCACGGTCTGCAGTGACACGACGATGGTTACTGCCAGCAAGACCAGCAGGATATTGCGCAGGAGCTCAGCCGGCCAGCGTAAGGTGGCGGCCAGGACAGGGTCAAACGAAATGACCAGGAAAGGTTTGTAAAGTAACAATACGGTAACCAGGACGAAAATTCCCAAGCCAATAGCCAGCCATAAATCAGACTGGGAAACGCCCAGCATATTGCCAAATAAGATATGGTTCAGATCCACCGCATAGGTGCGGATGCTGCTGATCAGTGCCACACCTAAAGAGAGCGCCGCGGCAAACAAAATGCCAATCGCAGTGTCTTCACGAATCGTACCCTGGCGTGAAAACAGGCCAATCAGCAGGGCAACGGCCACGGCAGCCACCAGCGCACCCAACGTCAGGTTGCCCTGCAGCAGGTAAGCAATGGCGATGCCTGGCAAAATGGCGTGCGCCATGGCATCACCCAGGAAGGCCATGCCGCGTAAAACGACATAGCAGCCGATGACAGCACACACGACGCCCACAACTAAGGATGCCAGCAAACCCCGTTGCATAAAGGTGTAGGTCAGAGGGGTAATCAGCCATTCGAGCATGCTCTGATCATCCTTCATCCGGCGGGCAACACTCATCCACCACCGCCACACCGTCCAGGAATAGCACCCTTCCCCCAAAAGCCTGCTGGACTGTCGAGGGGGTAAGCACTTCTTTTGCCGGGCCGTAAGCGATCAGGCGATGGTTTAACAACAACACATTTTCAAAGCGCTCTGAGGCCAGGGGCAGATCATGGGTGGAGATCAATACGGTCACCTGCTGCTCTTTCAACTTATCCAGCACAGCCAGGGTAGCGCCCTGGGTTACCGCATCCACGCCGGTAAACGGCTCATCCATCAACAGGATGTGCGGCTCCTGGGCCAACGCCCGCGCCAGGAAGACGCGCTGCTGCTGACCACCGGACAAATCACCAATGGCGCGACGGGCAAGATCAGCAATGCCCATCTGTTCCAGGGCCTGCTGAACGGCGGCACGATCGTCCCGATCCGGCCGGCGCAACCAACCCTGGCGGTTGTAGCGGCCCATCATCACCACATCTGCCACCGTTACGGGAAAGCGCCAATCCACCTCGCTGCGCTGCGGCACATAAGCCACGCAGTCTTTATGCTCGCCCAACGGAAGACCATGAATGCGAATTTCTCCGCTTAACAAAGGCAGCAATCCCACCAGTGCCTTGAACAGGGTGGATTTTCCAGCTCCATTTGGGCCAACCACAGCCACCTGGCCGCCATGTGGAACCTGGAAACTCAGGTCCTGTAGTACTTTCTGGCCATTGTATCCAGCCGAAACACTTTCCAGGCTCAGGCGGTCTCCTGTTCCGTTCATCGCTTGAAAGCCTCAACGATCGTATAAGCAAGGATGTTCTTTCTCATAACTGGTTTTTTTTGCTTCTTTTCCCTTACAAAATATCTGGTCAGCTATTTTCCACCAGGCCTTCATTTACAATTGGCGCCTAACCCATGCATTTGCAGCCCATGTTCCTGGATGTTGAACTGCTTTGCCGGGCAGCTCTCTCGGTTAAGTCGTCCCAGGTCGTAAATTTCGCTTGGCCCCAAGGTGCGCCTCGAACTGGCCAGGATGCCGTCAATCATCTGCAGAGGCTGGGCTAAGCGATAACGGCGGGCCTGGAGATGATCCAGCCATGGCTCGGAAAGGGGAGCACCAGGAAAAGAGTTCATACAGTTAATGAAAACCATTTTCAATTATAGGTGTTTTTCCCAGCTTGTCAAGAAAACTGGCCTGTTCGTCCAGGGCTTTTATATAGCCACCCCAAATCTCATCCGGGGCGATCCCCTGCTGCATGGGATCTACTCTACATTTCTACAAGAGCCTTTATGGAGAAATGATCCCCTCAACTTCACCATGCAGACCCGGAAGCAGATATGCTTCGCACCCTTCAATCTGCAAAAGGATGATCACACCAGCCGGGTCTTCATTAGTGATCACACTGATGGCCAGAAGATGCCCCCCCTTCTCCCAGGCAATGCCGCTCGTTGCCACCCCAGGATTCTTTATCAGCAACCAGGCCGGGCTCGCGCCCTCCATGGCTTTGAGATACACACTGCTGTTGTCACTGGCGCGGTAGGCGATCCATTTCCCATCCGGCGAGACCTGTGGGTAGGGTGCTTTACGCGATGAGTCATCCAGGGTGAATAGATCCTGGGTGGCGCCAGTGTTGACCTCGACAGCACGCAGCACGAAACCTGCATTATTTGCGCCAGGAATAGCATAGTAAATCCATCTGCCATCCGGCGACCAGCCCGCCAGCGACTCGTACCCCAGGTTCGAAAGCTGCCGGGGAGCCAAGGGTTGATCCAATGTTGTCACAAACACACCGTAGGCATCGCCGCTGGCGACGTAGGCCAACTGCGTTCCATCCGGCGACCATTTCAGATCATAACCAAAAATGCGTTCCATCACCCGGGTTGTATTTGTGGGTAAATCCAGGATTGTGATCCCTTCATCTGTTGGATAGGCAACCTCCAGTCCATCCGGCGAGAAAGCGCCCCGGTTGACTTTTTCTGCCAGGACCTGGCGGCTGTTCCCATCCAGTCCAGCCATCACCAACCGGAAACCCGTATCAATTTCCGTGAGAAGCACCCGGCCGTTCAAACCCGCTGGCAGCGCCTGCAACTGGTGGAAGCTGTTCTCATCCAGGCAAACTGGAAAGTTTGCCGGCGTGGCAGCAGGCCAGTCCTGGCGCACCTTCTCTGGCGACCACTGCCCTTTCCAGAACTGGGTTTCGCTGGCCAGACTCAAGTCAGATAGGATGATCTTCAGGCTGCCGGTAGGTAATTCAGGATAGCTGACACTCCGGTAGATCGTCCCCTGGCCATCACTTCCACCGCCGCCGCCATCTGGCGTATAACCTTCGATCTGCACGTTCAATCCGGCAATCTCTTCGTCAGTCTCGAAGTGAAAATTGTAGCCATTCCTTGCATCGGTGGTAATAGCCACCAGTTTTAATGCATGTCCCGCCAGTTCAATCTCCTGGTTCAGCAGCCATTCCTGGCCGGATGAAGGGTTGGCTTCGACGTTGAAAGCCAGTTCGGCTGAGGCATGCGGATCCGCGGGTGCGATGATCTTCCCTGGGAATTCAATGGTCAGCGGGAAAACTACTCCAGACGCCTTGATTTGCATGGAAAATGGCTGGTCATTTTGATCCAGGGTGAGGATGGTATAAGGATCAATATCCTGCGGATAAGCATAGTCAACCTTTTGACCCTCGGCATCCCGGATGACTGGGACGCCTGTCACCTGGAGAGATTGACCGCTCCTAAGCTGCGGCCGGATTGCACCGATCAGGATGTAACCCTCGTTCGTCTCGATGACCTTCTCCACAGACACCACCACTGGCTGGGTTGGCGTGGGTGGTAAGGTTTCTTTGACCTGGATGGTTGGCGAGCCCTGGTTGTCAGGCGGCTCAACCGTCGGAGACACCTCCAGAACCGGCATCACGGTCAGGTCAGCCGGCGCCGGTATGAATTCCAAAGGCAGCTCCCAATCAGCAGGTACTGTGCCAGGCAGGGTGTTGAAGATGCACGGCATCACATAAACCGCTTCATTGACATCGGCCGGGATCGCATCCTCCACCCCCAGCCTGGTCCCATCCGCCAGGCGAAGATAACTCTGTTCGCTGCATCCCAGGACGGCCTCGTCCTGCGGATAAGCTGAGAGCGGCACACCGGATAACCCTACGTCAAGATGGGTCTGGCTGGCGGTGAGGATGGCGTTGTTCACCGAGACTGTGATGCCTTGCCGGGTGAGACTGACCGGTTCGGCCAACACCCGGATCGGGGCGCTTTGATCCACCACTCCCACACCCGGCAGATAACCTGCCAGGCTGCGCATTGCCGCCGCGATCCGTTGCGGACCGATCAGCAAGAGGCTGACCAGGAGAAAAACAGCCACGAAGACTGCCACCCAGGCGGGGCGTAGAAAAATTGGGCGGCTGATCTTGGGATAAGAACCTGCCTGCCGAATCAACTGTGCCTGCAAACCGAGCACAAATTCTTTGCGCGCCAGCGGTGTTGCCACAGCCGCACGAATTTCCTCTTCAAATTTTTGGGTAGGTGTCATTTGTGACATGAGAATCCTCCGGTGGATATTCTGTATCTACCTGGGCTTTTAACCGCGCCAGCAGCCGGTAAAGCGTTTTCTTGACTGTGTCTTCTTTTTGAACAAGCAAATGGCCGATTTCGGCAAAGTTCAGCTCGGCCAGGTAACGCAGGCGAATCAACTCTTGCTCATCTTCAGGTAATGCTGAGATCAGTTCGGCCAAAAAGGCGCTCCGTTCAGTTTTAATCACCTGCTGCAGAAGGTTGGCCTCCGCAGGAATGGTTTCCGCCTCATCCAGCGGCACTTCCTCGCATTGCTTGCGGAAATAGTCCATGACCTTGTTACGAGCGATGGCAAACAGCCAGCTTGCAAAATACCCCTGGTGACGATAATGCGGGAAACGCTCCAAAGCCGCCAGGAAGGTTTGGGCAGTCACATCTTCGGCCTCGGAGCGCCTGCCAATACGGCTGTAAGTGTATCGAAAGACGGGCTGAGCATACAAAAGATACAACTCGCCAAATACCTTTAAGTCTTGTTTGGCCTCTGTGACCAGCTTGGTGACGTGAAGTGCTTCGGGTTGGGAGGTACTTTTTAGCATCCTAATTCTTTCAACCATGAGATTCCTGTATCCCGGGCAATGTAGTTTTGAGCTCTAATCATTAATCGGGCAGGCAGCCAAAAAGGGACAGGATGTGCCAATATTATTACAAAGTAGAAACTATTTTGGGGGGATGTTGCCCTGGAATCTGGGTGATGAATCTATGCAGTTGGAAAGGATTTCTTGTTCAAACCATTTATTGCGCGGCAGCCGTGCTGCCGCCAGGTCACAAGGCTGGGGGAAGGACAGTTATCAATAGATGGCAGGCAATCGAAAGCCCGAAATGATGGGCAGGTGCCACCCCAGGCGGCTTTGGCCATGGTTGCACAACAAGGGAGCCTTAAAGGCATCCATTATTGCCCGGTCTTCGGGAGGCCCCTCTGGGGAAGTTGTGCAGCGATGGGTAAACCGGAGAAAGAGAAAATGCGGACGCCATGCTTCTCCCCGGCGGGTATTTATTTATCTTTTTTGGATTGTTGTTCGCTGATGCCAGCAATCACCAACGGGCCAATTGCTGCAATGGTTGCCACCAGGCCGAAAATAAAAAGAAGCGTTTCGTTCATTTTACACTTCTTCCAGAATGCATTAACGCCCCAAAGGAAAGAATGGATGGCACCCATATGCCAACAAACAGGCCGGTTTCTTTGTCTCCGCTAAACCATAGATAAACAGACAGCAAGAAGGACATACCAGCGGCAGCTAAGATTGTAATTTTACTGATGCGCATGTAGTTGTTCATTGTCATCTCCGTGATTCATTTCATCATTTGAAAAGGAAGAATTTCTTGCTCTATTATACACAACCAACAATAAATGTCAATATATTGTACACATTTAGTATATATATTGGTTGGACTGGCCCTCGGGTTTTGATCTGCATCCATCGCCCAGGCAACCTGTTAAAAAAGGCTTTTCATTAAAGGTCTAATTGACCCTGGTGTCCCTCGCTGTAAGCCTGGAGGATTCGGGCAGCTACCTCGTCGGCTGTCAAATGGTGCGGCGGCAATTTGAAGGGAACTTTGTTCCAAAAAGGAGTATCTGCGGCCCCAGGGCGCACAACCGTAACCTTGCGCCGGCTTTCTTTGCGCACCACATCGGCAAATGCCTCCAGACCCGCTTTGGCCGCAGCGTAAGCTGACAGCCCTGGCAGGCGCATGCGTTCGCTGACCGCTCCCAGGTAAAACAGGTGAGCCTGGTCGGAGAGCAGCGGCCAGGAATAATGGGTGGCCAGGAAGGCTCCATTCAGGTTGGCCTGGAGAATTCGCTGCCAGTCGAAGGGGCTCATCTCGTTTATACGCAGCGAGGCGATATCGCCGGCGGCATATACCCAAAGGTCAACTTCGCTCACCTCCTGGCTGATGGAAGTCACCGCCGACTGTACCGAAAATGGGTCGCTCAGTTCGACATCGTAGACGAAATCAGCCAGGTTGGCCAGGGATTCCGGGCGGCGGCAGGCTGCCAGGATTTGCCAGGTTTCTTTAGATAATTGTCGGGCAATGGCCCGGCCAATTCCGCCAGCCGCGCCCCAGATTAGTGCAGTTTTCATGGTTTTACCTTATCAGTCATCACGATCTTCTCCTGGCGGATTTTAGCGCATTTCCGCCAAAAAGTCAATATATTATATACTAAATATATACATAACATTGACACGAATGCAATTCTAAAGTATAATATACAATATCAATTTTTACAGGCTTTACACCATTTGATCGGTCCTTTCCTATGACACAAAATATCACTCACCTTTTGAATGATTGGGATGCCCGGATAACCCACTGGATGGCGCGTTACGGCATCCTACTGTTGCGCATCAGCATGGGTCTTGTTTTTCTGTGGTTTGGCGCGCTTAAGTTTTTCCCCGGCCTCAGCCCCGCTGCTGACCTGGCGACCCGCACGATCGAACGTTTGACCTTTGGCTTGATCGCGCCGGATACTTCAATCCTTATCTTAGCCGTCTGGGAAAGCTTGATTGGCCTGGGCCTGATATTTGGCATTTTCATGCGCGCCACGCTGCTGCTGTTGTTCATCCAAATGCTAGGCACCATCTCGCCAATCTTTCTCTTTCCCGCGGAAGTGTTTACTGCCTTTCCCTATGCGCCAACCCTGGAGGGTCAATACATCTTTAAAAACATGGTATTGATTAGCGCAGGGTTGGTGATTGGTTCAACGGTGCGCGGCGGCAGGATGGTAGCTGAACCCGATATGGCGCAGAGCTACCGGAACGCCGGCAGAGGCGCTTGAGTGAGGCATAGGCCATCCTCGGATACCTGCCTGTGAAATTGATGCGTACCACGGTTTGGATTCTCGCTGATCAACTTTTGGAACAACATCCGGCCCTGTTGACGGCTGCGGCCGAAGCAGGGAACGATCATTTGCGCGTGGTGCTGGTGGAGAGCCGCGCTCGAACTGCCCGGCTGCCCTACCAGCGCAAGAAATTGGTGCTCCTGTTCAGTGCCATGCGCCATTACGCCGCCAGCTTACAGGAACAGGGGTATGCGGTGGAGATCTTGAAAGCCCGGGATATGCTGGACGGTCTGCGCAGGCACGTGGCCGCCTGGCAGCCGCAGCGGATCTACTGCATGGCAGCCAGTGAATACAACGGACGTCTTTTTCAAAATCGGCTTGGTGCGCTCATGGGCGTTCCAGTCGTAATATTGCCGAATACACAATTCCTTTCCGGCCAGTTTGACCCAATTCCTGAGCCGCAGGTCGGCAAGCGCTATGTCATGGAGACTTTCTATCGGGCGATGCGCCGGCACTTTCACCTTTTGATGGAGCAAAATAGCCAACCTACGGGTGACCTGTGGAATTACGATAGCGAAAATCGTCGCCCCTTGCCGAAAGGCACATTCATCCCGGAGAGACTGCGTTTTGAACCAGACGAGATCACCCGTCAAGTGATGCAGGAAGTAGCCGGCATTGACCATGGCGTGGGCAGCGTGGACGGTTTTGACCTGGCAGTCAACCATCGTGAAGCCGCGCAAGCGTTCCTCGATTTTTTGGATCACCGCCTGCAGAGTTTTGGTCCCTACGAGGATGCGATGAGCAGCCGCTCAGCCACCCTGTTCCACTCTTTCCTTTCCCCATATTTGAATATTGGATTGTTGCAGCCGCTTCAGCTTGCCCAGCAGGCAGAAGCAAGATATCGAGCTGGACAGGCCGAATTACCCTCGGTTGAGGGCTTTATCCGCCAGGTGGTCGGCTGGCGCGAGTTCATCTACTGGCAATATTGGCGCATGATGCCCGATTGGAAAGCGGTAAATTTCTGGAATGCCCATCGCCCGCTGCCCGGCTTTTTCTGGAACGCCGACACGGACATGAACTGCATGCGAATTGTGCTTGAGCGCGCCCTGCGCGATGGTTACACCCACCATATCGAGCGCCTGATGGTGCTGAGTAACTTCTCTTTGATGGCCGGCATTTCACCCCAGCAGGTTACCGATTGGTTTACTGCGTGTTTTGTGGATGCCTTTGAGTGGGTCATGCTTCCTAATGTGCTTGGAATGGGATTATACGCTGATGGGGGCATCCTGGCCACAAAGCCCTACATTGCCTCGGCCAATTACATCAATAAAATGAGCGATTACTGCACTGCCTGCCGCTATAATCCCAGGCTGCGTCATGGGCAGGAGGCCTGCCCCTTTAACCTTCTCTATTGGAATTTCCTCATCCAGCATGAGCAGACATTACGCAGCAACCCGCGAATGGGACCCAACGTGCTCAGCCTGGGACGGATGGGGATCGAGGAGCAGCAGGCAATCCAGCAGCAGGCGGGTGAGCTATCGGCGATCCTGACCCCCGGTTACCTTCCATGAGCTTACCGCCCTTCATTGGCCAGGAGCCACTCCAAAGACCTGGAAGAATTGATCAACCTTCAAGGCGGGTTTGGATTGTCCCAGGTTACGGCTCAAGCGCACCATTTGGGGCAAGTGAATACCAGCCGATTCAATTTGGCTATCATAGCCAAAAAATTCTTGGGCGGATGCATCCACGGTCACTTGTCCTGCATCCATAAGTATGATGCGGTCCAGGTTCTCAGCCACAAAGTCCATATCATGTGAAATAACCAGCACAGTCTTCTCCTGGCGCAAGCGTTGAAGAATCTGTGCCAGCATTTCCAACTGGTTGGCATCCAATCCGGCCGTTGGCTCGTCGAAAATGACCACAGGTGTATCCATAGCCAACGCCGCCGCCAGCGTTACCAGCTTGCGATCGGCCAAACCGAGGTCTCTAGGGTTGAGGCTTGCTTGCGCGTCCAGTCTCACCGAACTCAGCGCCTGTTCAACCAATGCTTTTACCTTTGAACGGTCATACCCCAGGTTGCGCGGCCCAAAAGCCACCTCATCCCATATCCTCCGGCAAAACAATTGCTCATCGGGATTTTGAAAGACGTAAGCCACTCGTTGGGCAAGCCTGGCCGGGCTGTGGTCCGACGTCAACCAATCTCCAACCCACACCGATCCGCCTTGGGGTCGCAGCAGGCCGTTCAAGTGCCTGGCCAATGTCGTCTTCCCCGAGCCATTTCGCCCGACCAGGGCGACATGCTCAGCGGGTTCAATCCATAAGGTTACATCCTTCAACGCCTGGACTCCGCCTGGGTAGGTGTAGTGAACCCCTTGCAGTTTAATCTGCATTTTCCAGGCTCTCCCTGGCCTGTTGAAAACCCTGACTCGCCTGGAACAGTGTCACCGGAAGTTGACGGCCAAGCGGCCATAGACCGCGCTCCTGAGCTTTTTTTGCCGCTTGCGTATAGCGCAGCCAGCCAATCCCAACCTGGAGCAGTGCCGGGTCAGCCAGCACATCCCGGGGTTCACCATCCAAGATCACCCTCCCCTGGTTCAAAGCAATTACCCGGTGCGCATAACACCCAATCCATTCCAGCCGGTGTTCGGTAATCACCACGCTTATGCCTGAGCAGGCCAAATCCTGTACAATCTCAAAGATATGCTGGCTGCCTTGTGGGTCGAGCATGGCGGTCGGTTCATCCAACACCAGCACGGCTGGTTCCAGCGCCAGGATCGAGGCCAGCGCCAGGCGCTGCTGCTCTCCCCCGGAGAGGGTATAAGGGGAACGATCACGCAGCTCAGTTAACCCAACCTTGCCTAAAGCCTGTTCAATGCGACTCGGCATCTCAGGCCGCGGCGTGCCCAGGTTCTCCAGGCCAAAAGCCACCTCCTCATAGACGGTATAGCGCATTCTTGAGAGCTGGCTGGCTGGATTTTGCAGCACCAGGCCCACTCGCCCGGCAAACTGTCCAGGCGAGTGCAAGTGAGTATCCATTCCACACACGGTGACAACGCCTTGCATCTGCCCATGAAAAAGCGCTGGGATCAACCCGGCTAAGGCCAGGCACAAAGAGGATTTTCCAGCTCCATTCGCGCCGATGACTGCCACCAACTGCCCGCTTTCGACGTTAAAGGAGACATCCTCCAGTGCTGGGGTTGTACTGCCAGCGTAGGTATAGGTCAGCCGGTTGACTTCAATCACTGGCATTGACCCTCCACCAGAGACCCGCAATCAGCAGCAAGACAGCCAGCAAGACCAATGCCCAACGCCCAACGCGCTGAGAGGGGGTGTCTACAAGCTCATTCAGGCTGGTTTTCGGGTTAGGCGCACTGAAGCCGCGCACTTCCAATGCCAGGGATCGCTCTTCCAACTCCACCAGTACGCTAAAGACGAGCGGCGCGACCCATGGGAAAAGCGCCCGCGCCCGCTGCAACAGGCTGCCCTGTGTTTCCAGCCCGCGAGACTGCTGCGCCGCCCGGATAGCTAGCGCACGGTCGGCTATTTCTGGCACGAGTAATAATGGGCTGCCCAGGAGGTATGCCAGGCCATGCGGCAAGCCGGCTTCTTCCAAGGCCTGCACCAGGTGGGTGGGATGAGTGGTGAACACCAGCACCAGGCTGGCGGCCAGTGTTGCGGCAAGGCGCAGGGCCACCTCAGAAGCGTATGCCAGCCCTTCTTGCCCCACAGTGAATGGCCCAATTTGAAACATGACGGTCTGGTTGTGGGGGTTAAACAGTCCATGCATCAGGAATAGAACCACCACGAGCGGGGTCAGCAAACGAATAACAGCGTGAATTGCCCGGCCTGCCAGGCCTGCCCGTCCAAGGAGCAGCAAGGCAGACAGGCCTGGAATAAGAGCTGCCAGCCAGCCTCCCGGCCCGCCAAAAATCACCCCGACACACGCCAGGCTGAAAACAAGCTTGGTCAATGGATGCAGGCGGTGGAGATAGCTTGTGCCAGGCAGGTAAAGACCGGGCAGGTTCAACACGGTTTTGGGCTAATCAATCACAGCGCTGGCGCGGGGGAAGCGTGAGATAAATCGCCTGGGCAGGCCTTTGACAATCCCCCAGGCGAGCAACGCGGTGATTACTTTGTCAATCAAGTTATCGCCAATTACCGTGATAAGCACCGCGCTGAATAAATCCCGTCCAGTCGCCAGCAGGTAGGTGGTGATGAAATCGGCGCCGCTGCCAGTGACGCCGCCAAACATGTAGACGCGGATCGGGATGGCCACAATCGAAAGAGCCAGGGTGATGATCGCCCCGCTGATGATCGCCTGCCACCACTTCTTGAACAGCCCATACTTGGCGCATAGCCCAGCCACGATACCGATAACCATGGCCACCGGGGCGAAAGCTGCCGCTACCGGGTCACTGATCAGGCCCCAGATCAGGTTGGTAAGCAGGCCAGTCAAACCGCCAGCCCAGGGGCCAGCCAGCAAAGCCACCAGCATGGTGCCGATCGAGTCCAGGAAAATGGGCAGCTTAAGCTGGGACACAACCTGGCCCAGGACGATGTTGAGCACGATGGCTACGGCGATTAATCCCAGGGTAAGGGTGGAAAAATCTTTTTTAAGCTGTTGTGCAAGAGACATAGGTTTATTCCTTTCTATGAGTAGGGTTTGATATCCAGTTCCGGGTAACCGGTCTGGGGGTCGAATGAGCGGTGAAAGCGAAGGTCATCCAAACTTACAAACACGATCTCAGCGGTGGTATACACCTCACTGCCATCCATCAGGTGTGCGCCATAGGTACAGCCTTCACCATCCGCGATAGCGATGTGGTAGTGGCCCCCTTGAGATGAGAATACGCCGGTCAGGGAGACGATCTCGAAGTGCCCTTCCATCGTCACGGCTGCTTCCTGGTTAGCAAAGCGTAAGACAGCCTTACGCAGGCTGCCAACGCAGGTCAGCATACAGCCAGCTTCCAGATGATGATCCTGAGCAAAGGCATCCAGGGCAGCCTTGGGATCATCTCCAGGCTGTAAGCGCAGAGCAAAGGCTTTCATTACAATAATTACAGCGAAATGACTTTAGTGGCGCGGCGCTGGGCTTCGAGGATATCGGTCATACCGCCCACGATCCCCACCTGCACCTGGTCGTTCAGGTGATAGTAATTCAAGCAAGTGCTGCAGAGCACCAGGTACACCCCTTTGGCTTCCAGGGATTTGAGCGTGTCAATCACCGGCGAGCCCTCGACAACCAGGCGCACACCATTGGCGTAAAAGCAGATCGCTGCTGGAAGAATGTTGTTTTCATCCAGCAATTTAAAATAGGTAGTGATCAGCTTGTGCTGCAGCGCTGGCTCGGCATCTCCCATGCCATTGCGGGTAATCAGCAGAACAGTTTCAGAATCGGGTATAGACATAACGGCCTCCTGTAAGATAGTTTATCCGCCTTGACCAGGCGAAACTGCCAAAGAAAAACCGCCGCTGGCGCATGCCAACAGCGGTTCAGGAGGCTGGTGAAAAGGATCAGGAAGCCAGGCCAACTCTGCCACGCCGGGACATACGCAGCCACACCGTCGAGCGCAACCCTGCGCCCGAGCGTGGCATTCAAGTGTGGCGGTAAGTTAGTTTCACGGCTTCAATTCCAATGAATAAGGATCGCGAACAAAACCGGGGTCATTCTACCATGAGTAGGGAAAAAGAAAACAATTTTCGGTGATCTTTTCTCAAAGACACGCCTCTGAAAAAAGGTAGAACCGAAAAGGAGGTGGAATCCGGGGGATATTTTTGGAGTTGAGCCAGAACCAAGCAACTGAGAACCATCTCTCTGCCCTGCTGTAAAACTGCCCGGGTCGCTCCGCAGGATCCAATCAATTGAAGTGGGTTGGCCATAATCTTCGTTGAATACGGCGCGGTTCTCATATTCAAAACTGGCCTTACAAAGATCTGATGGCCAAGATATCCCCTGATCTTCAAAAATAGGTTTCAACAGTTCAAGATCATTGCGGACAACTAAGGGGCCTAAGAGGTTGAATATCATCGTCTGGCTGCTCAAGCCATGATGAAGACTGTTATGCCGGGCAAAACCAACACAACGCAGGTTCCGAATTGCCATTTCTTCTTCGATGTAATCTGTATCCTCAGGAAGAATTATGTTTTGTTGCCAATCTCTACGTGACGCCAGCACATAGGGCTTGCGCGGGTGAACTTTGAGACCTCTCGAAGCAAACCAACTGGAATCTGCAAGTCGCAATGTTCTTAACTAGGGTCTCATGTCGAGGATAGGGCCATTCATATGCACGACTTCTACTACTTTTAGCCATCAGATTATCATCCATTATCTGTTTCCAGCCAGCGAAGAATGCTGATAATATATTTTGAGTAGAAGGTCATGTCCCGGATTTCTTGACGCTGCACTCTGTGATTTTTGTATTGAGGCCAAACCTCCCAAAGGGTCTCAAAATCGGTTATTGGTACAACGAGGATATTTTTTGCCTTTGGAGCATTGACCTCTATGCTATCGGCGTTGACTGCCACGATTGTCATCGTATCCCCCAGGTATCCTTTCAACGCTGTCCAGTTCCGTATAACTGTCTGCGGTCGCAGCTTGATTTGTAACAGATCCCAAATATGATCGAAGTCATTTGTTTGCATTACCTTCCCCTTCCTTACGAATTCACTTTTTCACTCAATATCTTTAGTAACTCTTTCAACTCAAGCGTATTGATTAGCTTTTTGGGCAAAATGAAGAGAAAATATCTTGGATTAGATTTTGTCCTGATATATCGAGATTCCCCGACAAATCAAAAGTAGCGCTTCTCACTCTAATTCGGCCTGGTTTTTCATCAATTGAATGAGTTATGCTTGATGGATATATCAAGATTGCTTCCTCGCAACCCAAAAATTCAGCGTAAGCAATCACTTGCGCGATATCATCCTGTGAGGGTATTTCAGGGACTTTGTACTTTGTATCAAGCACACACTTCACAGATCCTGTCTGGTTATCAATCAAAACCAAATCAACTTGAAAATACAAACGGTTCTCGGCGCTTATGTACACTCGTTCTTGAATCTTAACCCTCCAGCCTTCCGGCAGATTATGGTTGAACCACTCTGCGACAAAAAGCTCAAATAGTCGATCCATGTCAATCAAGAAAGGGATCATTGTGCGATCACCAATCTGATGGCTGGGTCCGCTCTGCTCCAAAAAGAAACGGCAAAGAGCATGAAGCGGCTGGTAATCCTCATTCAGGCGATGATAAAGCCGGTTTATACAAGAATTTGGCTGGAAAGGTTGTAATGATACATACCCGTCCAATTCATGATAGGCATTGCGGATGAACCCCAGCGTTTTGCTAGTGCACATCCCGCTGCGGCCGATAGAATAGAGGGTCCAGGCAAGAATCTGATTGTCCTCGATATCCGCTGTATGCTCGTGAAATTCACAATCAAGATCCACTTTCCATGGCGCGCGGATCCAATTGTTGAGGTTGACCCGCTCACGAAGGTAAGGAAGACTATCCTGGTAAGCGATATAGGAGCGGTGAAAGCCCTTTCTTCCCCGATCCATAATTTTTCGTCCCAAGATGCTTGCCAGCCGGTCATAGAAATCGTGTAAGGATTCACATCTGAACAAATCATCGATGAAGCGAATGTCCAATCGATATGCATAGTCCAGCATCTGGAACAAGTTGCTCAAGTCGACTTTCGGCTCAAGCGTAATGTGAAGTTGTTCAGATAGAGGAATATATCCAATCCATCCTTGAGAGGTCAACCGCCATTGGTTTCCAGTCGGGTGTGCTGGAAATTCCACGAGAACTTGGTTATGATAATTCTCATAGAGTCTGACGCCTACATCATGTGGAATTTTCTCGGCCGGGAATAGCTGAGCTTTGTACTCTTTCAAATGAATAATTTCAGGGTTGGCGTTGCTCATGGCATGATGGTAGCTTTTACTTTAACCCAAGAAAATTCTCTTGCCCAATCCAGGTGGTCAAAGAAATATTCGTTCAAATATGGCTCGATTTCCATTGTCCAAATGTCTTCGATTTGCGTAGGTAGGTCATTCCTAAGAAAATAGCTGATGCCTACAGCGTAATGCGGGTTTTCTATGCGTTGGTTCAGTTTCTCTAAAACCTCGATCAAACTTTCGACCGGGAAGCCAGTTTCTTCGTGGAACTGGCGCAGGACCTCCATATCGGGGTACAGCTCAAGGAATGCGAATCGCCGGCGCAAGGCGTGGTCTACCAACGCAATGGATCGGTCGGCTGTATTCATCGTCCCAATAATGCGAACATTAGATGGAATTTGGAACGTCTCTCCCCCGGCAAGGTTAATAGATTTATCCCGATACTCGAGTAAGTACATCAGCTCGCCAAACACACGTGACAAATTGGCGCGGTTGATCTCGTCGATGATCAAAACGCAGCGCCCGCTTCGCTCGGAAGCGCGTTCACAAAACTTGAGAAAGCGCCCTGGGAGCATCGGGTATTCCAAACCGCCATCTGCCCGCGTTTTTGGTCGGATTCCTTGAATAAAATCCTCGTAAGCGTAAGCAGGGTGGAATTGAACGGTTTCAATGAACCCATCTCCCCCGCCGACCAAGTGCTGGGCTAACCGCTCAGCCATAAAAGTCTTCCCGGTGCCAGGTGGGCCGTACAAAATAGCCTGTCCTTTGCGTTCAATGGCTTTCACCCAGGATTTGATTTTGGAAATGCTAAATCCGGTTTCTTCAGCACACTGAACCAGACTATATTCTGGATTGGCTTTGATTTGTTCTGGGGGTAACTCAAGTATTCTCTCGAATTTTTCCTTCGCCAACTTAATAACAGTCCGCCTCCATCCTGGCTCACTGATTTTCCTCAAAGTCGTATCATCCCATTGGACTGGAATGCGATGACCATGTTCGACATCTTCTATGAAATAATACTGGCCTGTCACAGTGCCAATTCCAAGAACTTGCGAGGTTCCCCGGTTGGCTACGATTCGATCTCCTTCGTGGATGTTGATGAATTTCCACACCTGTTCGCACCCATCCTCAGTCCAATCGGAGTGACGGGCAATGGCTTCGTCACGCAGTTCTTCGAATTCCTCTCGGCTGATGCCCGAAAGATCTCCCAAATCCTCCCAACCGATTGAAATGTATCCCTCATCGCGCCATTTTGGCCACAGCCGGCCACTCACTTCGGGGGCAACCTTCCAATATTGAGTCTCCCCCTTAGTATCATTATCTTCTATAACGACACCGACACCTTCTCTGAGCAATTGCGTCCGTTTCTCCAGATCGAAGACTGCCTCCGCAACTTCTGGATTGGCTCGGTCGTGATATGGAGATTTCTTCCATCCCTTGAATTTCTCGGCAATATAGTCTAGCGTGTCTTCAAAGCTTTTCCGCAAGTCGCCTTCAAATGCACGGACTGCATCGATAGGAAACGTATATAGAAAAACGCCTGGCTCGCCTCCCGGTTGAGTAAATACGCCTTTGTATAAGGTTGGCAAATCCACTTCCTCTTTAAAAATTGCTATGGTCATGGATTTCAATGATTTTGAGCGCCCCGCGAAGCCATGCACGAGCCAATGGCCATAGTTCAAGCGAATCATTATGTCTCCCGAGCTTTTTCTCAGAGTAAAAGCAGCCAATGGATCTTCTGCATCTACCACTCCCAATCGGTCGGCGGTTTCTTTCAATAAATCAAATGCCCACTCAGCTTCTTCCTTGTTTGCGAACATCTCTGAAAATGGAGACGCCATTGCCGCAACTTCTGGTTGAAAGTATTTCTTGACCGCCACCAACCAATGCGAAAACATATCAAACAAATCTGCGTCATGGACATTTCTTAATCCTGCTTCTCGCAGCACATCTTGCACTTCTGCAATAAGGGACTGGGCTGTTGTATTGATCTCGGGATAGTATTTCAAAGGTTGGTCGAAAGCAGTACCTGCAAAGTGGTTTAGTACCTTGCGTGATTTGTTGTTGATCAGAACATAATCGTCCGGTCTCAATGCGCTTAGGATCGGGGTCAGCATCCCGGTCTGAAAACCCTTTGTATAAGGCAGATCCGAGAACTCAGCGCAGGCTTCGGGTAAATGAGAGGGGTCTGCGATGCAGCGCTGAATAAAATCTAAGATGGCCTGCGATATCTTGGGCCAATCCTCTGGGCGAGTGCGACCGGCTTTCTGATACCAGTCTTTTAGATCTTTCGTGATGGCTGGGGCAACGTGTACCCAAGCCCCTCGTTCGCGATTTCCTTTCGTGTTCGAATACGGAAGCAGCTTTAGCAGTACTGCGTCAGTCACATCTGAACCCCGCTCAACTGCCTTGGTAATCTCATCAATGTTTTGCCGAGCTTGTTCGCGGCCTTTCTCGTAGAAGGCGATATGATCTTTCCCTGTTTTTGAAGGAAGATAGGATCGGGTGAATTCTCGGTAGAGTCCAGAGAACTCGTCCTTTTTGGTTTTGGATAGTACGCGGATCGATCCTGGTTGTGCTACTATCCAGATCAAACCTTGAATATCCACCATGTCGCGCGGACCATAATCGTTTAGAGCGAGCTTGAGCTCATCGGCTAACTGAAGTATCGCAGCATAGGCTTCTGGAGTTGGGGTGCGAGACCATTGATCTACCCTTCCAACCTGCTCAAGAAATTTCTTCATGGCAGTTGGTTTTACGAATATCTCTGATTGAGGAAA
This sequence comes from uncultured Verrucomicrobiota bacterium, assembly GCA_964396005.1. GTDB lineage: Bacteria > Verrucomicrobiota > Verrucomicrobiia > Limisphaerales > J093 > JADJWF01. Next base: position 32,424 of record CAYNCT010000005.1, read on the forward strand.
ACACATATATAGTAAGTAAGTGGGAAAAGTCCACTTATTGGGCAGATTATTTGCCAAGATGAATTCAACATACCGCCCCAGGCGTTCAGGTGAAGACCCCTGTCCATATAGCAAGTCAAATACCTGTTTGCAATATTTTGGTCTATTCAGAGTTTCTTGATATAGGACATTCAAATCTCCGGCCATGGGTACGCCTTGAAATAACAGATTTGTGCTTCGCCCAACTTTTTCAAGGCGATCGATCATTTCATCGTAATTTTCTTCTGAGGATATTAGACGTTGCAATTCGGTCTTGTTGAGTAATTCGTTGGCTTTCACCATTGCCGCTTTTTTGTAATTAACTTCCTCTTCTTCGAAGCGAGGATGCGAAAAACCCGTCCATCCGGGGATAGCCTTTTGAACGATTGAGATCATTTCTTGGGTTTTTGTTGGATCAAGCGCCATTAGTAACTCCTCAATGGTGTATTCAATCTGAACTTTTCATCAGTCGTATGAGATCAATCTGGTACGCTTTTTCGACTGCTTTGATAAAAGCCGGCTGGGAGAGATGATCTTGGGTGATATCGTCGATCGACCATTGCAATTGAACATCACCCACCAGTTCATCCAACGTTGGCCAATCTACTTTGTCCACCAATCGTTCAGCAGCACGGCGTTGCGAATTTTCAGGCGTATCCAAGGTAAATAAATCAAGTTGTGGTTGCGGTAAGGGGCTTTTCCTCGATGCTGCGCGTTCCAGCATCAAGTGGATCAGTTGTTCTCGACTTTCTGAAAGATAAGCCGGCACTTTCTCATGAATATAAACCCGGATTTCGTTCAGGGTCTCTTGTAATGCAGATAATTCACGCTGAAAATCCGGCATCTGCTTGGTGAGTAACCCGCCGCCAAAATGACCTAACGGTTTCAGATATGTTTTCCGAAGGGCTGTTACCTGCTGATGGAGGCGTGTTTGTAACTGCTGCATATCTTTATCAGCCCGTTCGGTGAAGATTCGCCAAGATGCGCGCAGATATTCATTGACCTGGCGGCTATCAGACCCAAGGATCTCAATAATTTCATCCGGCAGCGCCAGAGTGCGACTCTGTAATTTATGGCCTTCAACCTGTAGTCGTACCAGTTTTAGCTGATTACGCAATGAAGTCAACAACCTTTCCTGATCGGGCTGGAGAGGCTGGATGTATTTTTGTTTCTCAGCGATTAGATCCAAGGTTTTCTTATCCACGGGAGGGCGATCTGGAATCTGGATCAGTTCTGTTGGCTCATGCCCATCAGTACCACTGAGGGTTGCTTCCCCTTCTTCTAGGCTACCAGAGTGCACGATAATTGAGCGCCAAAGTAGCTCTGTCATCTCGGCGTTGAGCTGGACGGCGTTAGCCTCTTCCCCTGCTGGCTCAGCTTCGATCTTTGGTAAAGGAGGTGTGAATATCAGCGCCAGATCATCCACGATGAGCAATCCCAAGCGTCCAAACAAACTATTGTGCACGGATAAGTTATCAATTAAAGCAGAGATAGCCTCTGCGGGTTGCCCATGCCAATAACCCGCCTGAAAGCTGTTTATAGAGACATCCAGGTATATGTGAATATTCTCAAGAGTAAGATTTTGCCGGGCTTCTTGTAGCGCCGCGACTTCTGCTGAATTTAAGCCCGGAGCATATACAAGAATGCGATGTTGGGCCTGGGCGATTAACCCAGCACGATCATAGGAATCAACATTTCTCAGAGTAAACGGGGCAGATGGCATAAGGTGATGATTATAAGTAAATCTCAAATTAGGATGCTTATTAATAATGATGGCCTCAACTGCTTTGCCAGTAGTTGTGCACTCTCTTCACTTCTTGAACGAAGAATTCCATATCTGCAAACTCACCATGGCCGTGGTGAAGGCCGAGATGGCGAGCCAAGTTATAAAACCCTTCTCCTGGGTACCCTATCCCTACAAGTACGACAATCGCAGAAAGCAACGGCCGGCCATGGTCGTGTTCATAAGTGGATATCTCGCCAAGAATTTCACCTATTTTATTGCGATCGACTTGGCTCTCCATGTTTAGCCCGGCTAGCGGAGCGATCTCACTGTAAGTGATCAAATTACCCGCTCTCGCTACATGTTTTAGGCGCTCGTAAATCTCATGGTGGATTGTCATTATCCCCTCCACAATTCAATATAGAATTTCTATGTTCATATCATCCCAAAATGGCGCAAGGCATCTCGAATCGCTCTTACCTTCTCCGGTGGACAAGGCACTTGACGCTTATCACCAGCTCGGTTCCAAGCTCGACCGACCGATAATCCGGCCTGTTCTTTGACATCAGCAATCCAGCAGGTTTTTGGCTTGAAGCCATATTTTGTTTTTACGTAATCCTGGATTTGTTGATAGGTAGCCATTTAGATAATCCTCCCTACGGAGATGAGTGCAGAGCCTTTTCAATTCGCTTCATCAGGTGGCTAATAATCACCAATTGGTCAAGAGCTTCATAAGGATCAACCCCCACCCAGGATTTATCCTTGGGTTGATGACCTTTCGGATTACGAAATGCTTGAAAAGCACCAACCGTTATTGAGCTGTAACCTTTTTGTTCATCCAATTGAGATACATAATCCGTTGATGTTGGATCGAGCGCGTTGATTTTGACTTTTGGCGAAAAACGCTTTGCATCACAAGTATCACCAAGCGTTTCCTTTGAGAGTGTCACACCAATGTTTGTTGAGCTTATTGAGTTTCGTAAAAAATCTTCAAGGACCTTACAAGCTTCAAAAACTGCTCCGAAATAATTACCTTGCTTGAAATCAGTCTCTGTGATACTTCTTATTCTTGGGTGCAATGGGTAATAATCAAATAACATACTTGGGTCGGGTTGCGACGTCTCCATCACAAGCGCCTCGTAGAGCAAAGCAATTTCCCATGGTGAGAGAATTCGCCTGGCATCAAACTCATCTAATTTGTGCAATAAAATCGAATCTTTGACGTTAGCGAACTCTTGCCAAATCTGGCTCTTATCTGGATTAGGAAGATACCTAAGCTGCCACCATAGAAGCGAAATAATGTCACCTGCATCTTGGGGTTCCGCAGGTACGAATGGCGTTTCGGAACCTAACTCTCGCAATGAAGCGGCATACAAAGCCTGTCGAGACAGAGTCCCTCTCATTTGCGATTCGGCAATTTGTGAAATTAGTTTTTTCCCTTTTTCATGCTCTGCAATAGAGAAGCCTAATGCAAGCAGGAACATCTGATCAGCGCGTCTCAGAGGAGACATTTTGTCATCTAAATCCATCGTCTCAACTGCTTGAACGATTCTCTCGATGAAACTCATGTCTACTGGGAAATCATATTGCTTTTTCAACCAAGTGAAGAAAGCAAGAGGAGCTAAATTCCTCTTTACCGCCCAAATTGTGGAATCTTGAGTCCAAATCTCAAAACCCTTCAGGATATCGGACAATGGCAGATTATTCTTTACCCCAGAAGAGGCAAGTGCATAAGCTATCCATGAAGCAATGGTCGGATCCCATTCATTCTCCAACTCTGTTTTGATAGCAAGAAGCGCTTGCTTGATTTCTTCTCGATATTGGTAAAAGTTTATTATAGAAACCATGCCTTATCTCGTAAAGAAACATTTCCAGCAATGGGGTTCCAATTATCGGTGCCCACTTCTGCAATCAGATTGGCTATGAGTTTTGAATAGTTGAGCGTTGCAGGAATAGCCTGGGCATTGAAGCCGCGCCAATTAACGCGCGAAAATTCGAAAATTTGTAGCACCAGCCTCGGGAACTCGTTCGTAGATATTGTTGATCGGTTGTCTAATACAATTTCAAGTAAACCGGGGACGCCTCGCTTCTTTCGAACCTCCTCTCTTGTTTTATAGTCTTGAACGCGCCCATCTAAAAAAAGTAAGGCTCGTGAAGGGGATAAAGAGACTTTTATACCTGGTTGCGGTACATAAGTGGGATGACCGGCATCGAATAGACGATAATTGGTGTCACTGTTCAAATGGATGAGAGCATAAGGTACGTTTTCGCCCAGTTGTTGCATAGCTTTGGCTGCCGCAGCAACTTCTCGATATCGGCCAGGGCGTTTACAAAGATGAATGATAATCTCATCAGGCTTTCCGTTGTAGCGAGAGTATTCCTGATATGCATTTACAATTATCTTCATCAGTGCATCGCGATATTCATCTTGTTGCTCCCAATATACGGGCTGTGGAGACACGGAGGAGAAGAATTGATAATCTCCATCACTCGTAAACATAGTGACAAAGCCCACAACCGTTTTCCTCTGATAATCCTGCGCTCGACTGATGCCGATTACAAGGCTTTTTTGTTTTTGGGAAGCAGCAACTGTCCATGGCGTTCCACCAATCTTAGCGTACATTTGTAGAGCGATATTTTCTAAAACCCATTGGGCTTGATTAGGGCTCCCAATTTTTTCAGCAGTTATAAACTGGCTTGGAATTCCGTTTCCCAGCAAAAATACCTTTGCGGTTGAATAAAGGGAGGGATTGCGCCTAGCTGTGAGCAAGATTGTTATATCAGGATGGTAATCTCGTATTAATACTGGAAGAATTTTTTCTAGCTCGTCTTTTGTTTCTACTGGCATACTTCGTTCGTGTACAATCTCCAATGGAAGGCGGAACAACCTTTGAAACCCCGCAAACGATCCATTCCCCAAAAGCATTCCATCTGCTACAATCTTCTTTAAGTGTTTGAGATTGTTCGGGTAAATTAACACACAGGAGATTTTATCTTTCCCGAGACTTAGGGCGTCGTATGGCCCATGATTCTGAATTCCGCGCCTTGGATAGAAGTCACGTATACTCGCAGAAGAAGCATTAAAGCGCAAAGCAGGGAAAGGGAGGCGCTCGCCTGCGAAATATTTCATGGTCGGCCTCCCAATATGACCCGAAATGGCTCTGGCTCTAATTGGGCAGATCCCCCGCAAGGGAGTGAAAAAGAACTAAATTCCTGAACAAAGGGCAATAGATAATTTTGCATTCGAATCTGCGAAATTTGTAAATTGAATTGTGTTGTGCCGCGCAGGTATTCCTCTTGAATGACGGTCACCTCATTCATTACACCTCTTTCTTTTAGCTGAGGAGTGTTAAGCGATTGACCAGTTTCATCAATCAAATTCCAAGCAATATCGACGATCAATCCGAATGACTGAACCTCTTCATAATAGACACACCTCAGGTCATATCCCAAAAAAACCTTTACTTTCCCGTTTCTGGTCACGCCATGTGGATTTGGTCGAAGGATCCTCGCTCTTCCCTTGAGAAATTGTTGCGTAAGCCCCGCTCGTTTGGCAGCATCAACGAGTCCGTCGATCACGAAACGTGCGGTAAGGGCAGGATGATCCTGTAGAAGAATGTCCTCCTCGTGAAATTCTTTAGATGCAAGTTTGCTTGCCTGTTGCCCATAACCACACACACAATTTCCCGCAGCGTACACACTTACCTGCCTTCCGGTTTCTGCTAATTCATTCCGCAGGGCCCGTAAATCCGGATATTTCTCTCTCTCAGCTATCATAACCTTTACAGGTTCAGTTGGTAATATGACAGGGAAAATGTTTGTATAAATTCCGGGTTGAAGTTGTACCTGATTAGTCATGAGCTCCCATCCTTTGTTGCCACCACCTCGTTCAATCTCACCCGCATCCTTGACCTCATTTGCCTCACCTCATCCTCCTCCACTCCACCTTTTTCCCCTTGTGCGCCTCGTGGATATGGCTCTCCCTATCAAACCCCATCACCATCTTTTCGCAGCTCAGGCACTTATACAGCCCAAAATCGCTCATGAGTGGCGGCGAATCATTTTGTGCAGGCTCTTTCCGCTTCGATGGGGAAGTTTTTTCTTGCACAGCCTCCGCAGCCTGCGCGCCTTCTTCGATCCGAGTATCTCCACTCTTACCGCCGGCGCTTTTTCTGACCTCTCCGCTCCTCAGCTCTTCCAGCCTTTCCAAGACCGCTGCCATACTCTGCAATCGCTGGGGCGGCTCTTCGCGCGTCATCTCGTCCACCAGCTCACGCCATCCAGGTTGGTCGGGGAGCAGGGGTTTGTTCGGCACAGGATTTTTCCCGGTCAGCGCCCAGGCGATGACCCGCCCTAAGCTGTACACATCCGCCGGTATACCCGCGCCGTGTGGATCCTCCCAGAATTCCGGTGGGGCGTAGCCGAGCGTCCCGAAGCCAGCCTCGACGCGCGTCAGCGCTTCCGTGGTCAGGCCCTGCCGGTGCACTAATCCCCAATCGCTGATCACCCAGCGCGATCCCTCGGGAGGAAGATCGATGTACAGGATATTACTGGGTTTGATGTCGCGGTGGATGTAACCCTGGTCATGCGCGGCAGCCAGCCCGCGCCCGACCGCCAGAATGATCTCCAATAGCTCTCCCGGATCGATAGGAGGCTTGCGTTCGCTGAGCACCTGCTTGGCCAGGGGCATGGTGTACCAGGTGAAGTCCTCGCCATAATCGATCAGCGGCATCACGTTGGGATGTTGGACCAGCCCTTGCACCTGGATTTCATACTCCATGCGTGAGACCGCGTGTGGGATATTGCGTCCTACAGAAGATAATCTCTTGAGTGCTACGCGCTGCCCGGATTTTCGATGGGTGGCTGGGAAGACTTCTGCCTGGCCTCCCTCGCCCAGCGTTTTCCCTTCGAGGGCGTATTCGCTCATGTAGGATGGCTTTTGCCTGAGCTGCGGCCGCGGCCGGCGGATGATCTCGCTCTCAACCGGAGCATCGGGAAACAAGCGATCCCAGGCTTCCAGCACCAGTCGCCGCGTGCGGTACTCGCCATATTGGCGAATTTCTTTATCCTTCAGCACCCGGAAGGTTTCCCCGGGGAAGTCCGCACCGTACACATCCTGTGGATCGAGGATGTAGCGCAGCTCGTCGCGGGTTAGGTCATAGAGTTTGGCGTAGTATGCGTCCAATTCAGCGCGCAGCAGGGCGCGGCGCTCCTCATTCCATTGGAACGGCTCGCCTTGATAACCCATGTCTTCGGCAAAGGGTTTTAGATCGTAAGCGGTATAAACCAGTTCAAGCACGCGCGGGGCGATGAAGTCAATGTCGGCAGGGGCGTATGCGTTTGGTGGAAGGATGGGAAGTTGTTGAATAATAAAAAAATTGAAATTAATGCCACCGACTTTTTGTCTCGCAGCAAAATCAAGCACGAAGCTATTAAAACAAGCAACCAAACAAGCAATTTTGGATGAGTCTATTCCTTCCTTCATCAACACTACAGGCGCGCTATTTCCAACCCCACAGTATGGAACAACACTAAACCACGATGTTCTTCTATCTACTGCACGAGTAATTCCTCTAAATGCCACAAACCATTTTTTTCGCCAATATGATTGAACTCGGTTTATAACTTCACTTTCAGGAACCCAATATCGAGTCTGGATTTTAAAACGTGGATCCAGTAATTGCATTAGAGTTGTATATACAATATCATTTCCTTCCCAAGTTGCCCAGCGATGTTCGAATTGTTCAATCATCTTAGCTTCGTAGAGTTGAACAAAACCTTCCATAGGAGCATTTGCGAACAAGTGACTGTCATTAGACATATCAAACATACGCAAAAACGATGCTCCCCAAGGGTTTTCACTATTACGTTCATTTACAAATACGGGAGAATTCTCATATACTTTCCGAGTTAAGCTTGCATCGATACTTGTGCGAAATACTGGCACAGTTCGGGTATTAGGGTTAAATCTTGAGATATCTTGAGGAGAAAGCCAAAATCTTCTATTTGTATCTTTTAGATGTTCTACTCGTGTCGCAAAAAATGCAAAATCGGCCTCCTCGACAGGTATTCTACTCAATGTCAGTAATGAGAATTTGTAATTGCGATGGACTCCCGGAAAAATTGTTTCTCGGTTTTCGAAATCGAATAGCGACACTAATGCTCTCGTTATTACCAGATCACCAAAAAAATCTTTTGTCGAATCGTCTGTCGCTATCCCAGTCGGTACTATAATTCCCAACCGCCCATATTTGGAAATTAGAGATCGGGTTAATTCCGCAAATAACGCATATGAATTTATGTCACCAACTGCCGTCAATGGATAACGCTCACCTTGCCGAACGAATTTACTTGAACACTCAGCGGCATGTCTTGCTTCTTCGAAGGCATGAGCAAGTGGGGGGTTGGAATGAATCAATTTGTCAATCAACTTTTGGCGGGCGGCTTTGTTGGGCGCGGCGGCAATCTCGGGGTCGCGGGCGGCAAAGAACTCTTCCTCCTGTAATTTGATGCGCTCCCAGGGCGGGTTGCCCAGCACGCAGTCGAAACCGGCGGAGGCGGTTGGAGCTTGGCGAGCGGCGAGGGGGCTTTCCCCATTCGCCATTCGCTGCTCGCTGCTCGCCACAAACACTTTCGGGAATTCCAGCGACCAGTGGAAGAAGCCCTGCGAGCGGCTCAGCCTTTCCGCCGCCTCCAGAAGACCGGGCTGCAGGGCAAGCCCCTGGCGCAGGCGGCGCAGTTGCCCGTGGGTGGGGGCAACAATCTCGTAGGCAGGGCTATGGGGTTCTTCAATCTTCCAGAAGAAAGCCGCCGTCCACAGATCGGCGATCTGGCGCTGGCGGCGGTACTCGGCAGACTCGTTCACCTGCCGGTACGCCTCGGCTTTCGCCTGCACCTCAGCCGCCGTCTCCTCGGGCATGGCTTCCAGGGCGCGCGCCCGCTCCGCCAGCCAGCGCTCCAGGTCCGCTTTGGTTTTAAGCACGGTCACGAACAGGCTTTCCTGCCCGGCGCGTTCCTGTTTGTTGCGCTTCTTCAGCAGGGCGGCGGTCGGCTTGTGGTCGCCGGTAACCGGATTGAAAGCCTCATCCGGAACTTCAAGGTCATTCAGGTTCATCCCCGCCCCCACGCCCACCAGGCTGTTGCCGCACTTGATATGTCCATCCAGGAAGGATAGCGGCTTGCCCGGCTCCAGGGCTTCTAACCACAGGTTGACCTTGCACAGCTCGACCGCCATCGGGTTGACGTCCACGCCGTAGATGCAGCGGGCGATCACTTCCCGCAGGGAATGACGCAAGTCCTCTGGAGCAGGCTCATTCTCACCTGAGCGCAAGCGCGCCAGGCGTTGGGCGATGCGGTGCGCCGCGGCAATCAGGAAATGTCCAGAGCCGCATGCAGGGTCGCAGACCTTTAGATCGAGCAAAGAGCGCTCGGCGAGTAGTGAGTGGCGAGCGGCGAGTGGGATGGAGGCGAATAGCGAGTGGTCAATGGTGAGTGGTGCATTTGCCATTCGTCCACCGCCATTCGCTATTCTCTCCTTCTCTCCAGGCTGCGAGTCAGCGACAAGACCTGCTTGCTCAGGATCGTCAGGTTTTCCAGGATGGGTTGGAGCTGTTCTTTTTTGGTAATCCCCACCCGCTGGCTCAGGATCAGATGCGTTTCCAGTTCCCGAAGGCTGCCCAGGGCGATGTTCAGAAAATGCTGAAATTCCTTCGTCGTCGAGCGTCCCCAACCCTCGGCGATGTTGGCTGGAATCGAGGCGGCTGCCCGGCGCATTTGATTC
>CAYNCT010000005.1:41954-55074 GCA_964396005.1 uncultured Verrucomicrobiota bacterium
CTCCCGAGGGAATTCCTTGGTCAGATTGTACACTTGCTCGGCGAGCGTCATCCCCCGCTGCCACACTTCCAAATCCTGATAAGACTGTATTGACCCAGTTCGCTTCTCTGTCATCTAGTTTTTCTCCATCCAAATACCATTCGCCATTCACCATTCGCAACTCACCGCTCGCTATTCGCCTTGCCCTACTCGCTGCCTGCTCGATCACCGGGTCGAGGGCGGAATCGAGCAATACCTGGATCAGGCTGGAGGGCGTGTAATAGCTGCCGGTTGACTTGCGCTCGCTGCCAGCCACCACTTGCAGATCAAACGTGGCTGCTTCGGTGTTGATCGTTGGATGCAGCTCCAACAGGGATTCGTACACGCTGCCCAGCTCTTCGGGACCCAGGTTCTTATAGTCCACGACCCGTCGCGTGCGGTTTTCGACCGTGAAAGCCAGCCGCCGGATGGCTTCGAGCAGCGCGCCGTTTTCGAGCTGCGCATCTTCCAAATCTGGGATGGCTTGGGGCGAGAAGAGGAAACCGCCAAGCACGGGGAGACCGAGCGGTGAGCGGCGAGCAGCGATCGGTTCGCCATTTGCCATTTGCACCCCGCTATTCGCCGGCGGCTTACCCCCAAGGAGATCCATCACTACCTTCAGCCCTTGCCACAAGTCCCCATGCCGGGAGCCGCGCTGCCGCCGCGCCAGGCGGCGCAGGCGGGCGGTAGAATAATAGTCGCGGTAGGTCTGTTTGGCTGCCGGGTCGGCATCTGGGTGCAGCAGCAGGTCGCGGTCTTCGGCGGTAAACAAGAAGATCAGCCGATAGGCCAGGCGCAGCAATTGGCGGTAATACTCCTGCCTGTCCAGCTCCCCGCTTTGCAGTTGCAGCCTCAGCTTAGTGTTCGCAGGATGAGCCAAAAAGCCGCTGCCCAGGATGCGGATGGCCTCCTCGACTCCCTTGCGCAGCTCGTCCAGAGCGCGCACGCCCTGCTCCTGGGCAGCCTGCGACCATTTCTCCAGCCAGAACTCGGCTGGGGAATCGGCCTCGCAGCGGGAGGCGTGGCACAGCAGCCAGAGCAGTAGAAAATCGCTGTACCCTTGGCCTTCGAACATCCCTTCCAGATCAAACTCCAGGAAAGCCTGACGGGTCAGGCTGGCGTTATCCCGTAATATTCTAAGTCGCAGACCATTGGAGACAAAACCCCACAGCATATCGGGATGGCGGTTGAGTAGCTCCTGCACCAGGCTATGGGGATTTGAGCGCGCTGCTCCAGCCACACCTGAACGCCGTTCGGAAAGTTTCAATCCGCAGCCTACCAGATGGATGGGCAAGTTGCCAAGCGGGTGGGATATTGGGTAAGCCTTCCCTTCTATCTCAATTGCCCCGGCGCTTACCCTCAGGCGGCCGTACCCCAACGCTTCGAAGAGCGGCAGCAGCCAGCGCTCGCGTGTGACCCTGGTTCCAGCGTCGCCAGGGGACAGCTTGCTGCGGGCGACTTTGAACTGGTCCCATGCCAGGTTCATGCGCTTCCAGGCGCTGGTGACGACCTCGCGGATATTCTCCCCGGGCAACAGGTGATAGCTGTCGGCGTCCAATCCCGGCAGGGTTTTATCGCCCGCCTGGATGCGCTGCAGCAGGTTGGTGGGCAGCAATGCGCCTTCGGTGTGGATATGGTCAAAAATGTTGCGGGTGCGGGTTTCCATGAATCGATCGCGCCTTTACAACTACATGGGCAGGAACACATAAATGCCCAAAACGTCCACCGGGAGCTGCGGTTCCACCTGGGTGCGAACCCCGCGCTGGCGCGCCGCCTGGCGCACGCGTTGGTGAGCTTTCAGCAGTTCGTCAGCGCGTTGGGCTGCCGTCTGCTCCAGCCGGGGTCGAAGTTGTTCCATACCCTCCACCACCCTGCGGATAAAGCTGCTGGCTTGCTCTGGGGCGATGTTGGCTTCCGGCGAAGCCTGCAGCAGGCGCTCAGCCTCCTCCGGGTTCAGCCATTCAGCGTTCTCCGGCGCTCCGGCAAAAGCCAACCCCAGGCACTCTTCCGCCAGGATCGCCTGGGATGGGTCAAAGGCAGTCTGGCTCAACGTCATTTCGCCCCTGGAGGTTTGCCTGCGCTGGGTGATGTGGTAGCGAAAGCGCGCCACCAGCAGGGTCGTCCGCCGGCTCACGGCTGAGGTGCGTATCGCCCCGCAGCGCCGGGCAGCCGGGTAGCGTCGCTCATTTTGAGCGTCCGAATCTCCGGACAAGGGATCTAATGCAGTTTCCAGGACATGATTGGCGAGGGACTCGACGAAGGGATGCGTGCGCGGCAGGTACAGCTCATCTTCGGCAAACGGCAGCGAAAATTTGAGTTGCAGCTTCTCCGGCAGCTCGCCGTTGGCGAAATGGATCCCCAATCGGGTGCGCAGGCTGCTGGAGGCTTCGCCAAAATCTGCCTGCAGCGGGTCTTCGTCTCGGACGATGGCTCCAAATGCGCTCAACGACTGGCGGGTAAAAGCTGCCACATCCACGCCGGAGCCAATGGCATTGCGCACCGCCTGCAGCTCGCGGGCAACCTCCTCGGTCTTGATCGTTTCCTGGGCAAACAGGGTGCGCGAGCGTTTCTCGCGCTCGGAGGCGGCTTCCCATTTGCCGTATAAATCTTGCATTTGCGGGGCAAAGAAGTCTTCCATGCCCGGCAGGATCATCGCGCCCTCGCCGGTGGAACGTTTTTGCCCCTTGAGCAAAAGACCTTCAAAAATTGCCTGGATGACTTGCTCTGTGTCCACCGGCACCGGCACTGAGATCCCCAGCGAGGAGCGGATTTTCTTGTGCTTGCGCAGCAGCACGTCCAACACCACGCCGTCAATTTGGTTATCCACGCCGTAATAGGTCAGCACGCGCACGGTGGGATGGTTTTGCCCGTAACGATCAACGCGCCCCTCGCGCTGCTCGTGCCGGGTGGGGTTCCAGGACAGGTCGTAATGCATGACCGCATCGAAGTGCTCTTGCAGGTTGATGCCTTCGCTCAGGCAGTCGGTAGCCACCAGGATGCGCAGCGGCTCGACGGCCAATTGGGCGATGCGCTCCACCCGCTCAGCCGGCGGCAAAGTGCCGGTCACGGCGCTGACGGCGACCTTCTTTGGCAAGCGCTGGCGCAACTCGCTGGCCAGGTACTCGGCAGTGTCAATGAAACGGCAGAATACGATTGGCCGGTAGCCTTCGTCTAGCAGTTCCTTGAGCAACGGGACGGCTTTCTTGAGCTTCTCGTCCTGATCGCCTTGCAGCGCTTCAGCCTCGCGAGCCATTTCCTGTAAGCGGCGAGTGGTGAGTTGCGAGTGGGGAGTGGTTTCACCATTCGCCGTTTCCCATTCGCTATTCGCTCCGGGAGTGACATCCGCACCTTCGCTGGTTTCGTCTTCCACCAGATCCAAAACCGCGCGGCGACCAAGCTCATCAGCTTCTTGGGTGTCTTCTGCGGCTGCAAAAGCCGCCCGTGTGCGCAGGGTAGCCGCTGCCGCAGCGGGGCTGGAGGCCAGGGCGCGCAGCAATGCCAGCGCTGACCACCAGCGCACGCGCTGGTGAAAGCGTGTGCCGCTTGCGTCGAGTACGCTCTCACGGGCGTAATCCAAGACGCGCTCGAATACCTTGCGGTATGCCGGGTTGAGCTTGTAGGTCTCCTCCCGATCCTGGCGTTCGGGAAATGGCGTCTCCATTTCAAGATAGCGGCGAATATCGCTGCGCCGGCGCTGAACGAAGTGTTGAGCCAGGCGTTTGCGCTGTCTTTCATGCTCTGCTCCGGTTAGATCCTGTGGCAATTTGTCGAAGTCCCGATCCAGTATGCCCAGCAGGGAGCGGAAGGCATTTTCATTTCCCGAGTGTGGCGTACCGGTGGCCAGAATGACGTGGCGTTCCGGATTGACTGCCAGGTCCCGCACCAGTTGGTAGCGTTGGTGCCGTCCGCCGCGCTCTGCGCCGAACGCGCAGGTATGGGCTTCGTCCACGATGACCAGCTCCGGGCATAGGCGCAGGAAATCCTCGCGGTGCCGGTCGGATTTGATGTAATCTAATGAGACGACAACTTTTGGGTAGCGATCAAATACCGATTCGCCCAGGTCCAGGTCGCGTTCCAAACGCGCCGCAGTGGATGGAAGCACCAGCTCGGTCTCAATGTGGAACTTGTTCTGCAGCTCCGCTTGCCATTGCTCTGCCAGTGGGGGTGGGCAGAGCACGGCCATGCGCTGGATCTCCCCGCGATCGAGCAATTCACGCGCGATCAGCCCCGCTTCGATGGTCTTGCCAATGCCGACGTCGTCTGCGATGAGCAGGCGAACCGGGTCGAGCTTGAGCGCCATCAGCAGGGGAACGAGCTGGTAGGGTCGCGGTTCAAAGCCCAACCGGGCGAACGAGCGGAACGGTCCAGCGCTGGAGCGGAAACCCAGCCGCACGGCATCTCGCAGCAGGCGCGCCGAGCGGTAGTCACCCACCTGGTTTGGGTCGGGCAAATCGAAGGTCGCCGAGGTGATTTCTTCCAGTTCGCGATGGATGCCGGTGATTTCGTCGTCGCTGCCGCCCAATGGGCGAAGAACCAACAGTACATCCGAGGATTGCGGCAGGACAACCCACTCTCTGCCACGTGCTTTCACCAATGAACCAACCGTAAAGGACATCGATATGCTCTCCAAGAATCAGGCTGTCTTCTTATTCCCGAACAAATAGGTGTGCTGCTGGATGATCTGCTCCCACTCATTCAGCAAGCCGAAGCGCAGCACGATGAACCCCTGGTCTTCCAGGCAATTCTGCTGAGCCTGGTCGCGCTTCTGACGGTCTGGGAACAGGTGATGATACCCATCTACGTAGATTGCGACGTGTTCCTTTTCGTATAAGAAGTCTGGGCGGGTTTGGCAGGACTCGATGAGCTTCTGGGCATGGGATGGCAGGTTGTATTGGTTCTGAGCTAGGTAGTCCAGCCAGTTACGCTCAAGATCCGACTGGCACAGGTTGCGCAGGCGCTGCAAATGCTCCGATCGCGGGATTGCTAGAGGAGATATCTGAGCCGTCGCCGCAGAGAGTTCCATCAGGAGATCTTTGATCGATTTGCGATCCAGCAGGCGGTGATCCATCTGGTTGTAATAACTCATCAAGCAGCTATAACAGGCAGCTTCACACACTTCGGTTGCGCCAGGGGCATGCAGCAGGTCTGCGCCCGTTTGGGGATCAAAATGACACAGGCGCAAAGCTTCCTGCGCTACTCCAGCGAAAGCCTGCGGATCGTCCAGCAATCGCCGCAAGACCCCAGCACCACCCTCTGCCGCCTCGTACAGGATGATCAAGCGCCGGTCGTCGCTGTCCGGTAAAGGTTCTGCTGCCAGCTCGTCATCTTCCAACTGATAATGCACCTGGATAGCAGCTTTGAGCGCAGCCTGCAAGGAGGCCATTTCGCGATCCTCCAAGCGCTGTTCCGGCTCGAACAGCAGACAGTTCTTGGTATCTTCTACATACGGAATCACACGCATGGTGCGAACAGACATAGGGTCATCAGGCTCATCCTGTTCTTCCGATTGCTTAGCCCAATACCCGCGCTCGACATCCAACACAAAGCCGTGCTGGGAAGGATTGGCGCGACGCCTCCACCCCAGGTTGATGCGCCACAGGGTGGCTGAGCTGGCATACGTCAGGCGAGCAATTGGGTTCTCCCCAACCATCAGGCAGGCAGAGCCCGCTGCAAGCTCTCGATTTTGAGCCTCGTGGAATCGCACAGCAGTGCGCAGCTCATACCCCTGGCGCATACGCTCTTCTTCATCCGAGCTGATCCGGTCTCTCCGGCGGGTGGAAACATTTTGAAGGCGAAAGAAAGAAACCAGCGGAGGATCGAGCTGAGCATTGCATCGTTCGCAGCGGTCTACACCATCTCCGTTTAGAATTAGATGGAAATAGCCGCACATGGGGCATTGCTTGGCGCGGTGAGTCGCCAGTCCTTCACCGGTCTCGGAGACCGGCAGGTTGACTTTGTTGATGATATAGCGTGACCCTTCGTGGTAGATGATGGATCGCGGTCCAAATTCCGAGATTGCCAGGAAGCGCGGGCGAGAGAGAAATTCGTCTTTATCGCCCTTGATCCGCCTGCCGGGGATATAAGCCGAGAGCGGCAGGCGAGGGAAGCTATAGCCTGGCAAGAAACCCTCGCTGGCAAAGTAACGATAAGAGTAGAAATCGGACTGGATAGTATTCTCAGAGTCTGTCAGAAGCTCGATCTGGCTCTCCGCTTCCTGGCGCAGCCGTTTAGCCTGGTTGCGATCCTCTGCGGACCTTGAAACGTCATCAATAATCTTTTGTTGAGCCTTCTGCTGCCCTTTGGCGGCTCGATAAAGGTTGCGCCAGCGTTGGCAAGCCTGGTCAAATTGGAGGGGGACCTGGTTCAATACGGTCTCCAACCAGGTCTCGCTGAACCAATCAGCGCTGGATAGATCCTCGTCTATTGTGCTTAAAATAGCTTTGCATCGCTGGAGAGCCTTCTTTCGAGCGCTGTCAGAATCCAATGCAGCTTGCACGAAATCGAGCGGCTTGAGGGTTGTTTCGTCAGTGGATAGATCGAGCAAATCCTTGAGCGATTTTCCTAAACTTAGGCCGGTCTCAGCCAGCCAGACAGAGTGGATATGAGCTCGAAGCAGGTCCTCGTTCGCTAGATCAAGCCTTGGAGGGGTGACCGCCCCGGATACCATCAAACTTTGGCGCTTGAAGTAATACTGGTCATGAGGGCTGCCAATTGTGCAGTAAGCGAAGACAAGCGCCGGCTGGCCGCTTCTCCCGGCGCGCCCGCTGCGTTGAGCATAGTTAGCCGGCGTGGGCGGGACATTGCGCATATTGACCGCGTTGAGCTCGGCAATGTCAACGCCAAGCTCCATCGTCGGCGAGCAGTAAAGGATGGGCAGCTCGCCGCTGCGGAATAACCGTTCACGTTCCTCGCGCACGTTGCTTGGCACTTGAGCAGTATGCTCGTGTGCTTCCAGACCGTGCATATCGACTGACACAGTTCGATAGAACTCGACGAAAAATGGGTTGGTTCGCCCACCTTCGTCGGGCATCCGAGGAACCCGGATTGGATCGTGAAATGCCTTTGTGCCATCTCCGACCTTCCAGATCAGCGCTGAAGCAGGAACCTGGTAGCCATGCACTTCGCCAGGCTCCTTGGACTCATGTACGATCTCGACCAAACCACCGGCGCGCAGCGCTTCAAGAATCTGGCGAATAATTTCGCTAGTCTCCTGCACATTGATTTTGCTGTGGTAATGCGGGAAAGTTTTAGGGCGGCGCAAATACTGTCCATATCCACCGCGAGCAGACAGGAACACATTGCCGCCATACTCTTCTTCCCTGAGTCTGGAGCGCGGGAATAGAATGGAAGCGTGCTCTAATTTCTCATTCTCATCCATCGCCCAGGGAGCTTTCAGGCGCTGACTGCTCAATTGACGCAAGCTTTCCTGGTGCGTTGGATTTAGGTAATCCACCTTGATCGCCAGTTCCCGCCGCATGTAATCCAGCAACACTCGGGAAACCTGGGCGCGCAGCTCTGGCGTGGCTGTCACCAAAGCTGGATGAGCATTTTGCCAGAGTTCATCCGCCTCGCATACTTCATCCAGTGAAGTGTATTGGATCTCCAATAACCCGCTCTGCTCCAGGTTGGGCGAGGTAATGCGCCAGCCGCGTTTCAAGTCTCGGTAGATGCGGTAGCCCAGCACCTCACGCAGCGCCCGTTCGGTTTCAGCTTTCTGCGCATAACGTACTTCTGGGTCAACTGCATATAAAGAGAAATCCAGTGCAAGGGCTTGGAAGACTCGCTGGGGGAGGACCTCGTGGTGAATGCCTGCTTCACCGGCTGCCTCAACAGCCCGGTATAGAGCGGCGCGCAGCAAGGCAATCTCGACAAAATCATTGAAGTGGCCTGCCTGCAAGCTGGCATCTTGGCGGTTGTCAGTAAAGCTCAATAGCTTCGTGAACTTTTTACGCTCTTTTTCGGGTAGATGGGGTAACATCTGCTTGAAATTTCGATAAAGGGATAAACTTAAAATCGTCGTGTCAGTGCTGCGGCCGCCAGTGCTGAGCTCTGTCAATTTTGTGTAATCTGAGGATTGGCGTGAACCGTAAGTAACACCGCAATGTAGACAAAACCGGAAGGGTGCCGGGATGAATTGAACACTTTGACCACTATCCTTTACCTGCCCAAGAGGGTTGATTTTGAAGGTCTCAGGCAGATACTTGCGCTGGCCTGAGCGCACGCGCTGCTCGCCATTATGCTCCTCGATCCAATCTTCTGGCAGCTTCTCCAGCAGAGCCGTGAAGTCTGTCGGCCATGGATCGCTCGTATTGAAGAAGAGGAAGCCAGCATCTCCATTCATATCGCTGCTCCGCTCTTCAAATTCGCGCGGTAAGAAGGTTGTCAAGCCTGATTCGCGGTCGAGAACTTTGCGCACCATGTAATATTCCTGCCCGCATTCTCGGCAGAAAACCAGGGGAAGTAGAATTTTGCCACGGTCTTCAGGTACGAACTGTTGTCCATTGACGGTGAGATACCGATTGTTTTCGGGTTCCACCGAGGCATACACAGTGTCGCCGCGGCTGATGAACTGGTGTAGTCGGAAGGCAAAAGACGGCATCGCCGTTTCTGGATTCGGGATGTTGTATCCGGCAAGCAGAGCTTGCATGAGGGCAGTCGCGCATTGATCCTCAGGTAGCCCAATTAGGTCACTGAGTTGACGAGCTACCCCTTCATCTCCCCGCAGGCTGCGAGGTTGAGCGCGCACCAACCTGCCGCTTTCTGGCTCGGTAGTAATACCCAGATTGCTTTCAATCCAGCGTGCTAAAGGATCTTTGATGAGATCAGCATAAGAAGATGGCACCACCTGGTTTTCAATCCGTTGCTTCAAGGCGTATAGAAATTCACTATCTGTAGCTTGATACGTGTCTGTTGAGCGCTGTAGTGTTTCCCCGATTACTTGTTCTGGTTGTACTGTATCACCAAATAGAACCGAAGCAACATGCGCAACTTCCTTTCGCTGCTCTTCAAATGTGCCTTTGGTTGATAGGGTCGCAGAGGTTCCTATGTATTGCAGATTTATTACATTCAGAGCATTGCGTACCCGGCGAATCAGCATCGCTACATCTGCTCCCTGGCGTCCGCGGTAGGTGTGCAGCTCATCAAGAACCAGGAAACGCAAACCTTGAGCGGCGTTGACCAATGTTTGACGCTCCTGGGGTCGTGTCAAAATTAATTCCAGCATGACATAGTTTGTCAGGAGGATATCTGGTGGGTGCGACATGATGTGCTGCTTTTCGGTATCGCTCTCCTGCCCGGTGTAGCGCTCGAAGGTTACCGGGCTTTTACCGTCTGGAAAGCCTAAGCTGAGGAACTTGCGCAGCTCACCCATCTGGCTATTAGCCAAGGCATTCATTGGATAGACAATGATTGCCTGCGTCCCTTTGCCACTGCCATGCCGCAGCACGTAATCCACAATGGGGATGAGATAAGCCAGGGATTTGCCGGAGCCGGTACCAGTCGTCAGGACGTAATTCTTCCCAAGTTGTGCGGTCCGAATGGCATCTTCTTGATGTTTATGCAGGCGCAGAGGCTCGCCATTTGGGTTTTCTTCATTCTTACGACGAAAGACCAGCTTACAGGTCTTGTGTAAAACCCCTTCGTCCACCAGGTCGTCGATGAAATGTCCCGGCTGAAAAGCAGGGTTGAGTTGGATAAGCGCTTCTGGCCAAAGTAAACCACTGGATAGCTGACGGTTTACGTACTCTTGGATGCGTTTATCACGGATGTGGATGAAGCTGGAGATATATTTCGAGTAATCGCTAATAAGATGATCGCGAAGGAAAAAAACATTCATTTCTTTAGCCCTTGGTGAAGTCGCTTGGATTTCTATGTAATTCACCGGCAATCCACTTCAATAACGTTTTCCTGTTAAATCTCCAATGACGACCAACTTTTTGTCCGGGGATTTTGCCCTGTTGAGCAAGTTTGTAAACGGATGAGCGTGGAATTTTTAACAATTCCGCAGCCTCATCTACGGTCAAGATATCCGATTGTGTATTTTCCATTCGGGGTCTTCGCTTTCTGTGAAACTACACGGGATTGCCCTACCCAGTGATAGGCATATTGACAGCGGTTAATGTATATTGTTGCATTTTATTAGCTGTTTGTCAACGAGTTCAAATCACAAAAGTTTATATTTGTGTCAGGATTTGGATGTCAAGATTACAACACAGATGCCTTCAGGTTTCTTTTTAAAAAATGATAAATGGTGTTGTGCGGCTAAATTTTTATTTCTCATCGCTCATATTTTACTGTGAATGGTTGCTTTTACCTGCAAACCTTGACCCGCAATAAGTATATTACGTCATCACCCATGAGTACCCATTCCCGAAAAATCGAGACAATTCCACCCATTTACCCCTTGCATTCTCAACCACGCTCGTGGTGCAATGTTTTCTGTGGCTAACACGCAGGCGGATTGTGGTTATTGACGCAGGATGAGAACACGAAAGAAGGAAAAGGCCAGGCCTGCCGGCAGGTATTTCAAGAAAATCCAGACACAAAAGAGTGAGACATCTTCCGCGAGAATGCAGAGCACCTCCTTCCAATCCATTTCGATTGCATGAGCTGTCCCATCATCTTTGTGGGCGTCCGGCGAAGAAAATTACGAAGAGGCAGATCCAGTGTCAACAGGAAAATAAGAAGTCATCAAAACAGGAACTTAAAAAGTCCACTTTTCAGGATGTTCATTTGTCCAGTCAACTCCTTTCCGAATTCGTTAAGGTTAGGCCTGGAGACATGAACCTTAACAAATTCCCGATCATAAACCAACGAGTAAGGGTACAATCACAGCACGGGCCAAAGGATAAAGCTCTGCTGGAGAGCAACTTGAGCGTTGGTCCGTACCGTTGCCAGGGCAGAGAACTGGACAGAAACTGGTCGCAGTTCTCTGCTCTCTGGGTTACGCCCTGGCAATGGTTCCCAAGCGATAAACTCACTCGACATCTGAGAGTTCAATGCATAAGCTGGGGGTAAAGCGCCTAAGAAGCAGGATCATCTGGGGGTCCTTCTGAGGAATTATTCGGGCGTCCGAGCAGACCGGCTCGACGTTTTTCCTTGAGACGATAGCTATCGCCTTTGATGTTGAGGGTCGTGGAGTAGTGCAGGAGGCGATCCAGGACAGCGGTGGCCAAGACAGGGTCGTTGAAAATTTCACCCCAATCCAGGAAACTCTTGTTGCTGGTGACGATCATACTGGCCCGCTCATAACGGCGGGCAACCAGACGGAAAAACAGGCTGGCTTCAATGCGCGAAAGCGGTAGATAGCCCAATTCGTCTATGATCAGCACCTTGGGGTAGATGAGCTGCTGCAAGCTCCGCTCCAGGCGGTTTTCATTGACGGCCTTGGTCAAGCGGATCATGAGGGCTTCCAGGGTCAGAAACAGGACCGAATATCCCGCTTCTACCGCTTTCACCCCAAGACTGATTGCCAAATGGGTTTTTCCAACCCCAGGAGGGCCCAAGATGATCACGTTATGGGATCGTTCCACGAAGCTTAGCCCGGAGAGCTCCCGCACCTGGCGGCGGTCGAGTGATGGCTGAAAGTCGAAGTCAAACTGATCCAGGGTTTTGATCCAAGGAAAGCGTGCCTGGCGCAAACGGGCTTCAATGCCTCGCTGGTATCGTCCTTGCCACTCGGTAGACAGAGCTTTGGTCAGGAAGGTTTTGAAGTCTTCACCGCGTTGGGCCGATTGTTCGCAGACAGCGTCCAGTTGCGCTTCCAGGTGTTCCATCTTCAGTTTTTCCAGCAGGTTCACGAGTTCCATCGGAACGCCTCCTCATACACCTGAAGTGGGCGCTGCTCCACCTGAAGTACCTCTTGCCAGAGTTCCTGATGATGTTCGGGCACGATCACCCAACCTTCTTGGATGCTGCGTAATCGCTGGACCGCCACCGGCTTCTTTTCGGGGTCCGGATCTTTGGGATCGAAGACCCGCAGGCTGTCATCCAGTCCAATGCGGATCTCCACTTTCTCACCAGCCAGGGTTGATGGAACACTGTAGCGGTTGCCACGCACGTCGATGTAGGCATCCCAGCCCGTCTGCCGGGTTTCGCGGTAGGCAGTATCGTAACGCTGTAAGGGCAACGGCCCCAAAGCTGGTTTTTCACGGTCAAAGCGTTCGGAGACGATCTCTTTGACCGTGCTCTGCAAGCGCTGGTCAGCTTCTTCGATCAGCCAGCGCTCTGCCAGTTGGTTCAGATGTGCCCAGCTCTCGAATGAACGGTAGCGGACAAAGAAATTGTGTTTGATATAACCTACCATCCGCTCATCCTTACCCTTGGTGCGCGCCCGATACGGGCGACAGGCCCTGGCTGTGAAGCCATACAGGTTCGCCAAATCCAAAAAGCGTTCATTGAACACCGGTTTCCCGTGGTTCGAGGCTCGCAGTACAGCCGATTTTTGGTTGTCCACCAGCACTTCCTTCGTAACCCCACCAAAGTATTCCAGGCTTCGGATGATACCTTCATACGTGTGCTCTGCATCCAGGCTGTCGCTACACCAGAAGTGAAAACGCCGGGAATAGCCCAGTTCATTCACAATGAAGTAAACTTTGGTAGGTTGTTTGGCGATCTCGGTCGTTATCTCCCCCCAATCGCTTTGTAGCTGCTCCCCAGGCTCAGTCTCGAAGCGCACTGTAACCCGGCTTGGCTGCAACACCCGTTTGGGTTGGATGTAATGGCGCACCAGCGTCTCTTCCCCTGTATATCCATCCGCCTGGATCTCGCGCAAGATCACCATCGCATTCCACACATTTTCCGACAGAAGTCTGTCGATTTTCGGTTTGTAAGGATCTAACTTGCTGCCCCGCCGTTTCCCTTGGGGTTTCGGTGCGCCACCTCGCGCTAGCGCCCGACTGACTGTTTTCGGATGTACTTCCAATTCTGCGGCGATATCCTTGAGATATGCGCCTCGTTTTTTCTGTGCCTTTATCATTGCATAGTCCTCCTTCTTGATCATTTTCTGCCTCCAGACGAGGGTTCGTCAGGGGACATTATATGTTCCTGTTCAGAGGACTTCTTAATATCCTGATTTATGTACTTTTATCACACCTGCTGACAG
>CAYNCT010000006.1:0-14474 GCA_964396005.1 uncultured Verrucomicrobiota bacterium
CGTTGGCGTCGTCGTCCTCGCCGTTGCCCGGGATTTCGCCGGGGTTGGTCCAGAGGTTCGCCGCCAGGTCGGGATGAAAGTAGTCAATGCCCGTGTCAATCACCGCGACCTTCACGGCGCGACTGCCCGTCGAGTACGCCCACGCCTCCGGGGCCTTGATGTCGGCCCCGGCGCGGCCGTTGCCCTGGCCGGTGTTCCACAAATGCCACTGGCGACCGAAGTGGAAGTCGTTCGGGAACACCGTGGTCGCGGGCGACGTTTTGTGGGTTCGCAGGATGAAATTCGGCTCGACGTACAGCACGGCGGGATCGCGCGCCAGCCGGGCCCACACGGCCGCGGTCGCGTTCGTGTCCGCCAAATCCAAGCGCATCAGGTTGCCGAACACGCCGCCGGCGTCGGAACCCATTAACCGCGTCCGCGCCGTGCCGCGTCCGACCGGGACCATGTGAAGGGCGCCCGCGCCGGCCAGTTCCAGGAGGCGACCGCGGGCAGTCGCGACGGCGACCCCGGGCTTGAACCGCACCAGCAATTGACCGGGCGCCGCAGCGACCGCGGCCTGTTCAGCGGCGCCGACGCCCTCGGAGTCGCCGTAGTCATCCAGGTCGTTGGCTGCCCGCCCGATCAAGACCAGGCCGATCAGGCTGAGCCAAAGCCACCACCAGGTCACCAGGTTGCGGGATCGCCCGCGTTGTTGAATGCGCTTCAAGGGAGTCTGGACCGGCGTGATCGCCCGGCACGGTTCTGCGCCAGGGCTTCGGCCTCGGGGCCGAAACGCCGCAAGCATGATGCCAAATCCGGCAGCGGCAAACCGGAGTTCCGCCGGCGCCTCGCGAGCCGACCTTCACCCGGTGGCCGGGCGGCGGTTCTTGGCGAGGATGGGGTCAGCCGCTGGCCCGGATTGGGGCGCCGGACCGAAGAGCTCCTCGGCGAGTTGCGTGAGGCGATTGCCCGAGAGGCGGAACTTGAAGCGGTTTCGGAGAAAGCCGGTGCGCACGCGATTTTCAGCGGAAAAGGCGGCCAGCTCGGCCTTGAAAGTGGCCCAGTCCGCGGCGTCCCCCACCCGCTCAATGGTATCCACGTCCACCTGGAAAAACCGCGGTCGCAGGATGCGCAAGATGGGCCACACCACCAGCGCCCGGCGATACAGACACGCCCGTGTCGCGCGCCGAACGTAGTCTTGTTCGGAGCAGCCGAAGCGTTGGCAGAAAGCCAGCTTGAACTTGGATGGCCAGGCGCTCAAACCGAGATTACGGTAGTTAACCGAAGACCGATTGCAAGGTCAGGGCAATCCCGCCTCCGGAGGCGGATCCGCCCCCTCCTCCGCCAGCATTGCCCCCAGCAGCCGGGCGCGCTTCACAGACACCCGGATTCCCAGCACGCGCCGCAGCGCATTCCCCAACATGGCGTCCTCGCGGATGAAGGAATCCAGCTCGGTTTCAAACCGCGCCCAGTCCGTGGCATCAGCCAGGTGCTCGAACAGCAAGCGATCCGGCACGAAATACTCGCGTTCGAGCAGGTGGATGATCCGCCACAGCAGTCGCCCGTGCGGCGTCAGGCACTCCCGATACGCTCGGTCGGCGTACTGCTCCTCCCCACATCCAAACCGCTCGCAGAAGGCTGTCTTGAATCCCTTGGGCCACGGTTGCACAGCCGCCAATGGTAACAACTTTGGCCCTCACCTCAACCTTCATTCCCATCGCTCCCGGCCCCCGGTCGCAGCGAAGCCCCGTCCGCGCCCGGCCCTGGGGCGGCCGGAGATCACTCCGCGTCCTCGAAGGCCTGCCGCGCGCGGTTCTTCCGGACGCGGCGGGGATCGAACACGCGGCCATTCATGGCGAGATAAACGCCGGGCGGCAGGCACTGGACCGCGCCGATGGCCGTGCCGATGTTGAAGGCGGCGTCCGTGTTCCGGAACCGGGCCGGCTGCATCGAACCGGTCAATACGATGGTCTTACCGGGCACCTCCAAGAGCGCGCGAGCGGTCTCAATCATGGTGTCGGTGCCGTGCGTCACCACCACCCGATCACACGCCGCGGCGGCCACGCGCTCGCGAATCAACGCCCGGTCGGCATCATTCAACTCGAGGCTGTCCTTGCGCAGCACAGATTCGATGGTGACTTCGATCGTCACATGGGCCTCGCGCAGGACCTCCTCAATCTGGGGCGAACCGACGATGTACTCGCTGCGCGCGTCGAAGTACACTTTGTCAATCGTGCCGCCGGTGGTGATCACATGCACTCTCATGAGCTGGCGCCCGGGGCGCCGCCCCAGTAAACGAGGCCCCGCTCGCTCCGGCAAGCAGCCGGCGCGCGGTTGACACGCATCAAGGCTCCTTTGCCGGACATGCGCCATCGTCTGACCGTCATGAATGAGACGCCGGTCAATGCCGACCACCCCAGCCGGGCCGCCAACGTCATCGAGGTGGACGCCCGCGGACTGGAACCACCTCTGCCGCTGGTGCGCATTCTCGAGGCCACCGCTGACCTTCCGCCGGGCGTTACCGTGCGCGCACGCACGGATCGCCGGCCGATGCACTTGTACGCTCACCTTGAGGCGCGTGGCCTGATCGCGGAAACGTTTCCTGAGTCCGATGGCAGCTTCCTTACCCACATTCGTCGCGCCTAAAACGGTCACCCGGCCGGCCCCCGCGGCCGCCCGATCCGGCCCGGCCGTCAGCGCGAGCGGCACGTCCGGGACCCGCGCGCCCTCAGTAACGCTGCCGCTGCGTTTCGTGTTGACCGGCATCCTCGCCCTGCTGGGCGGGCTGGGAATGCTCGCGGCGCGCCCGGACATTTTGGCGGCGTACCACTACAACCAGTATGTCGTCGCCGCGACCCATCTGTTCGTGCTGGGCTTCATTTGCACGATCGTCATGGGGGCGATGTACCAGCTCGTACCGGTGGCGCTGGAAACCCGTCTTCACAGCGAACGGACGGCGAAGTGGCAGTTCGCCGTTCACGTGGTGGGGGTGGCCGGCATGGTGTGGATGTTCTGGCGCTGGGATCTCAAACAGGTCGGGCACTTCGGTTCGGCGGTGGGGCTGGGCGTCGGCTTGTTTGCCTACAACCTCGCCCGCACCCTCTGGCGGGTGCCCCGGTGGAATGTCGTGGCCACCGGCATCGCCAGCGCCTTGTGCTGGTTGGTCTGCGCCGTGACCGCGGGCCTGGTGGTGACCGCCGCCAAATGCACCTACGACTCCGTGCAAACGCTCTCCCCGGTCAACCCCCTCTGGGCGCCGCTCAAGGCGTTGCAGGGGACGGCCAACTTCGTCCATCGGTTCGATGCCATCGGCGTCATGCACGCGCACGCGCATCTGGGCGTGGTTGGGTTCTTCGTGATGATGATCATCGCAGTTAGCTACAAGCTGGTCCCCATGTTTTTGCTGAGCGACCTGCAAAACGAGCGACGCGCCCGCCTCGGCATCTGGCTGCTCAACACCGCGGTGCTCGGGCTGTTCGTCACCATCGCCTTGCGCTCGCCATTGAAAATGGGCTTTGCGCTGCTCGCTGCCGCGGCGGTGGGGGTGTACCTGGTCGAGATGCGCGCGATCCTGCGCGCGCGCAAGCGGCGGGTGCTGGACTGGGGCCTGCGGCACTTCGTGACGGCGCTGGGGCTGCTGGCAATCGCCACGGCACTGGGGGTCGCCCTGGCAAGTCCGTGGCTGCCAGTCACCGAGCGGACGGTCCAACTGGAAACGGTGTACGCCTGGCTCGGCGTGGTGGGCGTGGTGACGTTCACGATTCTGGGCTTCCTCTACAAGATCGTGCCTTTCATCGTCTGGCAGTACAGCTACAGCCGGCACGTCGGCCGCCACCAGGTGCCGGCGCTGGCCGACCTCTATTCCGAGCGCCTGCAGGTCGCGGGCTTCTGGTCGTTCCTCGCGGGGCTGTTCCTCACCACGGCCGGCGCCGGCGGCTTGCACGCGGGCCTGGTGCGCGCCGGGGTGGTGGTCCTGCTGGCCAGTCTCGCCCTGTTCGCTATCAACCTCGCCGCGATGCTCCGGCATGTCTTCCGGCCGCGACTCGTACCGCTGGCCCGCGCCGCCAAACCCGCCGTTTCCCCCGCATGAACCCTCCCGACGAGACTGCCCTGCTCAACGCCCTCCGCGCGGTCGTGGACCCGGAGATTGGCCTCAACATCGTGGACCTCGGCCTCGTGTACAGCGCCGAGGTCCGGGACGGCATCGCGTCCGTGAAGATGACCCTCACCACCCGCGGCTGCCCGATGCACGAGAGCCTGATCGAAGGCGCTCGGGCGGCGCTCCTCGAGGTGCCGGGAGTGACGGCCGCCGACGTTGAGATCGTGTGGGACCCGCCCTGGCACCCCAGTATGATCACCGAGGCCGGTCGCGCCAGTGTGGGCCTGGTCTGATTCGGCACCGCCGGCCGGCGTCCACCGTCGCCCGTCAACACGCGAGCCGGTCCTGCAGGTACGCGCGGAAGGCGGCGTAGTCAGCCGGCAGGCGGTCGTAGTCCTCCGGCAACCGATCAAGGGCGGCCAGGGCGGGCGGCACCGACGGCGAGAAGCCGAGAGCAGCCTCGATTTCCTCGGGGAATTTCGCCGGATGCGCCGTCTCCAACACCACCGCCGGTGAACCCGCGAGCGGTTCCTCCGCCTCATAATCGAGGAATCCTGCCCACCCCACCGCCCCGTGCGGTTCGAGCAGCAGTTCATGCTTGCGCCACGCGGCGGCGATGGTCTCCCGCGTGCGCTCGTCCGAGACGCTGCTGCTGAACAGGTCCCGGCGCAGGGCGGCGAGGTCGGGCGGCCGAAGCACGCGACCGGTTTCGTCCATCTGCCCGCCATAGAGGGCCACCAGGCGGGCCAGATTGCTCGGATGCCCCACATTCATGGCGTTGGATCGGCAGTTCCGCGAGGGCTCGATCTTGGAGTACTCTGCGGAGGCGAGGTACCGGGGGAATTCGTCGTTCGCGTTCACCGGCACCACCAACCGCTTCACCGGCAGCCCCATCCTCCGCGCGAAGACGCAGCCCATCATATCCCCGAAATTCCCGCTCGGCACCGTGAAGACCACCGGCTCGCCCGGCTGCGCCACCCGCGACGCGGCGTAGAAGTAGTACACACTTTGCGGCAGCAGTCGGCCGATGTTGATCGAGTTGGCCGAGGACAGCGGAAAACGCTTCAAGGCCGGGTCGGCAAAGGCCCGTTTCACCAGCGCCTGGCAGTCGTCGAACTTCCCATTCACCGCGGCGGTCCGGATGTTGTCCCGCAAGGTGGTCATCTGCTGGCGCTGCCGCTGGCTGACCTCTCCGATCGGGAAGAGCACCAGCACGCGAATGCCTTCGACGCCGTGGAACGCGCTGGCCACGGCCGATCCGGTGTCGCCGCTGGTGGCGGTGAGGATGGTCAGTCGCCCGCCCTGTTCACGAATGAATCGCCCGATCAACCGCGCCATCATCCGCGCGGCAAAGTCCTTGAACGACGCTGTCGGCCCCTGGTCCAGCCGCAGCACGTAAGCGCGTTCCCGGCCGCGCACCGGCTCCAGCGGCACCGGGAAGGTGTAGGCGTCGCGGCAGAGCGCTCGCAGGTCGCCGTCGGCAATCACGCCAGCGGTGAACTTCGCCAGCACGCGGAAGGCGATCTCCGCATACGGCAGTCCCGCGAACTCCGCGAGCTCGGCCGGCTTCAGGCCCGGAAACTCGACAGGCAGGTACAGTCCCTTGTCGGGTGCCTGACCGACGAGCAACGCCTCCCGCAGGTTGACCGGCGGGGATTGACCGTTGGTGCTGTAGAAGAGGAGTGGTTTCACCTGGTTTCACCTTGGGCTAAGAACGCCGGTGCAGCCCGGCCTCACTCGAGGTTCTCCACCCGAATCATCACCGGCGGCGCTTTGACCACCGTCAGTTTCGCAATCTTCGCCAGCGCCGTCCGCATCGCCGCGTTCGGCGCGTCGTGGATCATCAGAATCAGCGGCACGCTTTCCCCTTCGTGGCCCTCCGGCTGAATGATCGAGGCGATGCCAATCTTCGCCGCCCCCAGGATCGCGGAAATCTTCGCGATCACCCCCGGCCGATCCAGCACGCTCAGCCGCACATAGTAGCGGGACACCACCTCGCCCAGCGGCGCCACCGTGACGTCGGCCGCGTGCGGCACAAACGGCGGTAGCCGGCCCTGACTATGGTGAGTGAGTTCGAGGGCGGCGTCGGCGAGGTCGCTCAGCACCGCGCTGGCGGTGGCGTCCTTCCCGGCGCCGCGCCCGTAGAACAGCGTGTCACCCACGACGTCACCGCGGACGAATACGGCGTTGAAGACCCCGTTGACACTGCTCAAGACGTGGCTGATCGGGATGAGGGCCGGATACACCGAGACCTGGATGCGGTTGGCGGCTCGTGCTTTGCCCGGTTGGGGCGGCAGCGTCTTCACGATGCCCAGCAGCTTGATCGTGTACCCGAGCTGGGTGGCGAACCGCATGTCGAGCTTGGACAGGTGGCGGATAC
The DNA here is from genome assembly GCA_964396005.1 of uncultured Verrucomicrobiota bacterium. Classification (GTDB taxonomy): domain Bacteria; phylum Verrucomicrobiota; class Verrucomicrobiia; order Limisphaerales; family J093; genus JADJWF01. The sequence goes on from CAYNCT010000006.1 coordinate 6,459, forward strand.
CCTCGACGTGGATGTCCCGCGGATTCACCCAGAAACCATGCGCCAGCGAAGCCAGGATGCCCGTCTTGTGCTCGGCATCGTGCCCGTCCACGTCGAGGTCCGGCGGTGTCTCGGCGTACCCCAGGCGCTGCGCTTCGGCCAGCACCTCGGCGAAGTCCGCTCCCTCCTCTTTCATGCGGGTGAGGATGTAGTTGCAGGTGCCGTTGACGATCCCGTAGAGGTGGGTGATCCGGTTTCCCACCAGGGATTCGCGTAGCGCCTTGATGATCGGAATGCCGCCCGCCACGGCGGCCTCGTAATAGAGGTTCGCCCGGTATTTGCGAGCCGCGGCGAACAGCTCCGCGCCGTGGGCCGAGAGCAGCGCCTTGTTGGCGGTCACCACCGGCTTTCCCAGCTTCAACGCGGTGAGGATCATCTCGCGGGCAATCGTCGTGCCACCCACGAGCTCGATCACCGCGTGAACTGCGGGATCATTCACCACTTCGCGCCAATCGGTGGTGAGCTTCGCCCGGGGAATTGGGTACGGCCGCGGCTCGTCCAGCGCCTTGACGGCCACCTTGCGGATGCTCACTGGCACGCCGATCCGGGCCGCCAGCAGCGCGCCGTTGCGACTGAGGTGGTGAAAGACCCCGCTGCCCACCGTGCCCCCGCCAACCATGCCGAAACTCACCTGATCCATAAAGCCGCCATGCTGCCCGCCGCTCAGGGCAGCGACAATGCTTTTCAAAACGCCGGCCGGGACGCGGGTGCATTCGGAAAGTGGCGGTGACGGGGCGCGGGCGGTCATCGCCGGCAGGGCCGAGCCGGGTCGCGGCCAAATTCGGTAGGGCCGGGCTGCGTCCCGGCCGAGTAAGGCACCGGCGCAGGGCCGCCCCAAAGGAATACCGGACTCCGCGTTTCCGATTGGCCGGCGGTGCGGCATCACAGCCGACCGGTGGCGGCACGGCTGCGACGCCGCGCCTACGGCATCTTCACCCGGGCGTAACTGATCGTCTGGCCGGCTCCCGCCCGCTGCCCGAGCAGGTCAAGATAGGGCGAGGGCGACGCCCCGGCCCGCGGCGTGGCCGTGAAGAAGCTGGTAAAGGGTTGTTTCAGCGGCACGCGCGAGGTTTCGCCCGGACGACCATCCGCGCGAAGTTCCAGCAGGCGATTTTCCGAGATCGGGCGCCCCTCGGCGTTCGTGCCACTCACATAGTGAAAGACATACAGCCGCCCTTCCGGAGTGACATGGAACCGGGCCAGCCCGGGCACTTCGCGAGCGCCGCCCTCCTCCGCAGCGAGCAGGGTTCGTCGCGCGAGGATTTTTCCCTCCCGGAGCCGCGCATAGTTCAACTCGTGACGCTGCTTCGCCTCCGGGAAGAACCTAGCCCGCAGACGCTCGTCAATGGCGCGCTCCGTCCAGACGATATGCACCAGGCCGTCCGGCGCGAGGTAGAGGTCGCCGGGCGTGATCCAGCCGCAGGTCTGCTCGCGGCTGGCCAATTCAAGCCAGGGTTCGAACTGCCCCGACGCCAGGTCCTTGGACCAAACATAGAACAGGCGGCGAAAATCGTAATCCCACTCCTGCCCGGTGAGTTGCTTCTTGAACGCGCGCCACTCGGGATTGGGCTCGATGATGTCACTCACGCCGACGAAGTGGAGCTGCACGCCCGCGAGCGCGACGTTCGGGTAGCAGATGCGGATGGGCTGCGGGCGCGGGTAGTCCGTACCTCGCGGCCAACGGAGCTGGCCGGCTCCGCGCCAGGCCACCTCCTCGCCCGCGAGCCGACCCAGCACCCATTCCGCGTGGGCATAGTCAACGTTCTGGAACCAGGCAAAATCGCCGGTCGCCGGATCCGCGACGAAGCTGCGATACGAATGCTCCGTGAACTTCGGCGATCCCGCCCACTTCGGGAGGTGAGTCGCGCTCGGACGGGCGGGCGACGCGGCGTCGAACCGGACCAGTTCCGGTCGCGCCGGACCACCGCCCGCCTGGCCGACCGGCGCCAGCGTCGGGTTGGCGGAAACCAGCAACGTGCCGCCGCCCACGCGCACGATGGGACTCGGCTCGCGCGTGCGGCCCTCGCCATCATTGTACACCTTCGCCCAGCCGGCGCCGTCGCGCCGCCAGAGCGTCCAGCGGCAATTGTTGAGCGGCGGCGTGTTCGTGAGCGTCTCCAACCCCGTGGCGAAGACGAGTTCCCCGTCCCGAATCAGGGTGGTCGAACCGCTGCACCACATGGGCCCGGCGCCGTTGTTGGCGGGAGTGAAGGAATAGACGTCTTCCTCCACCTCCACGACCGGTTCCGCGGCCGGCAGCGTTGCCGCCAAGACAACGGCCACGGTGAGGGCGACTGTTTTGGCGGGCTCGATCATGCCTTGGCGGCGGTCAGGTCCCGCACTGGGCGCGCTGGCGCAGCGCGTGATCCACCAGCACCAGCGCAGTCATGGCCTCAACCATCGGCACCGCGCGCGGCAGCACGCAGGGATCATGCCGGCCGCGTCCCTTGAGCGTGGTGTTGCGATACTCGATGTCCACCGTGTCCTGCTCGTGCATCACCGTGGCCACCGGCTTGAAGGGCACCCGGAAAAAGATCAGCTCCCCGTTCGAGATGCCGCCCTGGATGCCGCCCGAGCGATTGGTGACCGTGCGCACCCGGCCACCCCTCATGCGAAAGGCGTCGTTGTGTTCCCGGCCGGTCAGGCGGATCGCATCAAAGCCGGACCCGATCTCGAATCCGCGCGACGCCGGCAGACTGAGCATGGCCTTGGCGAGATCGGCCTCCAGTTTGTCAAACACCGGCTCGCCCCAGCCCGGCGGCACGCCGCGCGCCACGCCCTCGACGATGCCGCCCACCGTATCCCCGGCCTTTCGCACGCGCTCGATCAGCCGAACCATTTTTTCCGCGGCGTCGGCATCCGGGCAGCGGACGATGTTCGAGTCCACCTGGCGCGCTTGCACCTTGGCGGGGTCCACGTCGGCTACCAGGTGCTTGATTTGCTTGACCCACGCGAGCACCTCGACGCCGAACTGCTCGCGCAGGATCTTCTTCGCGATGGCCCCGGCCGCCACACGGCCGATCGTCTCCCGCGCGCTGCTCCGGCCGCCGCCCTGCCAGTTCCGGATGCCGTACTTGGCGTGATAGGTGTAATCGGCGTGGGACGGGCGGAACTTTCGCGCCATCTCGAGGTAGGCTTCCGGGCGCGCATCTTCATTGCGCACCAGCACGCAAATCGGTGTGCCCAACGTCAACCCCTCGAAGGTCCCGGACAGGATTTGCGCCGTGTCCGCTTCCTTGCGCGGCGAAACGATTCGCGACTGACCGGGCCGACGCCGGTCCAGTTCGGGTTGAATGTCCGCCTCGGTCAACGGCAGCCGCGGCGGACAGCCGTCCACCACCACGCCGACGCCGCCGCCGTGGGATTCGCCCCAGGTGGTGATGCGGAACAGATGGCCGAAGGTGTTTGGCACGGCCAGAGGGTCGCCGAACGGCGGAAGCGGGTCAAATTCATCTCGAATGCGGTTCGCGCGTGGTCGGCCGTTTCTCAACCGCGCGCGGAGACCCTGAGCCGGAACGACGCAATAGGTTCTTGGTGGAACGGGCAACCTGGCCGTACTGGGCGGCAACATGCCGCCAAGCCCCGCGCACGGCAGCCCGCACCCTTCAGCCCGAACTCCAAAGTTCGTTTTACCGAAGACGACGGAGGGAACGAAGGAGCAAAGGGGAACGGCATTCTCCTCCGGGCACATTTCCTGACCGGCCTATCCCGGTGGAAGCCCTTCTCCCTTCGTTCGCTTTGTTGCCTTCTGTGAGTCCGACTTCGGTTGAGGGCTGGGCGCGACACCGGGCGGAACCGGCCTTGCGTTCGAGACTCGGGCGAGTAGCGTCCGGCTTGGTGGCGGTAAGCAACGCCCTATGCCGATCGAATCCGCTGATTTTTGCGGGCGTTCCAGAGAACCGGGCGTTCGCTCCCGGCGCCGGGACCAGGGAGGCTTCACCCTCATCGAACTGCTGGTGGTCATCGCCATCATCGGCATCCTGGCCGGGTTGCTCCTGCCCACGCTGGCGGGCGCCAGGGCCCGGGCCCACGCCACGCACTGCTTGGGTAATCTCCGTCAGATCGGCCTCGCGCTGCGGATGTACGCGGAGGACCACGGCGGTCGTCTGCCCCATGTGACGACCAACGTCACCGTCCGCCCCGGCGCGACCTCGCCCATGCCGGAACTGGCCCGGGTGCTGGACCTGACGGGCAGCCCCGAGGTCTTCCGTTGTCGCGCGGACCGAACGGAAACCTGGCGGCAGCGCGGCCTCAGTTATCAGTGGAACGCGGCTCTCAACGGCCGGGCACTGCACCGGGTGGGCGAGGAGTCGGGCGACACTCGAACCTATCTCCTGCGCGACGCGGAAGCGTGGCACCCCAAAGGCACACGGCAGGCGGTCTTCGCCGACGGCCACGCCGGAAAGGAGGAAACGACACGATGAACCGAGCAACCGTGGCTGCCGCCAGCCGGGCAACCTATCCCGGTAGGGCCGCGCTGTGTCACCGCAACCAGATCGGTAGGGCCGCGCTGCGTCGCGGCCGGGGCGGCGCCGGCGCAGCGGCGCCCGACCAGAGGAGCGCGGACCTCAGTCCGCCCGCACTGCGGCGCGGCCGTTGGGCGATCGCTCCGGTGCCCGACCGGCCCGTCGGCTTCACCCTCATCGAACTGCTGGTGGTCATCGCCATCATCGGCATCCTCGCCGCCCTGTTGTTGTCCGTGCTCCAGCGCGCGCGGTCCAAGGCCGATAGCACCGTCTGCCTCAACAACCTCAAACAACTGCAACTGGCGTGGCAGATGTACACCGACGACCACCGCGGCGAATACCCGGAGAACTACTCCGAGTGGGTGGGCGGCGTCTGGCGCAGTTCCTTTCATTCGTGGTGCGGCCCCAGCAGCGCGCCGCACGACCTCGAACCCCAGGCGCTCCTCTTGGGCACATTCGGCCGGCTGGGCTACGTGAAGTCCGTGGGCACGTACCGGTGTCCCGGCGACGACGCCCCGGCCCAGGCGCCCGGCGGCCGGGGACCGACCAGGGAGCGCACGCGCAGCTACGCGTTGAACGGGAACTTCGGCGGGCGGGCGCAGGAGGTGCAGGTGGTGCTGCGGCAGTCGGGGGCGACGTTCGAGCCGGCGGCGGTGTTCGTGTTCGTGGACGAGGCGGAGGACTCGATTGACGACGGGCACTTCCTGGTCTGGCCGGCGCCGGACGTGCGGTGGGTCAACCTGCCGGCCGGCCGGCACGGGCGGGCGGGGGTGTTGAGCTTCGCGGACGGACGTGTGGAGATGTGGCCGTGGCGGACGGCCAAACGGTTCAGTCCGAAGCAGAGTTACTGGAAGGTGGCGGGTACGGCCGCAGAACTGCGCGACCTGCGCCGGCTCCAGGCGGCGAGCCTGCCCAAGGCCAACTTCGTTCCCCAAACCGGCTACAACCCGGTCGAGCCATGAAGCAGAACGTCCAGTCCACTCGACCGGCGCAAGCGCCAGTGAACGTCACTTCCCGGCAACTCTCGCCGCGGGAGCAGGAGATCATGGATCTGGCGGCGCACGGGCAAGGAGATTGCCGACCGGTTGGCTCTCGGCGTCGCGAGCGTCAGCACCTACTGGCGGCGGGTATTCAAGAGGCCGGAAGTGCATAGTCGCGCGGCGGCGATCGCGCGGATTCGGACACCGGACCGTGTCACCTAAACGAGTGACTCGACACGCCATGCAGAATCTGATAGAGATCTCTCTCATGACACCAGCCACCCGCCGTCCAACAGGGGACAACGCCCGCCGCCAACCTGAGTCGGCCGGCCTGATCGGCGCCCCGGAACCCAAGCGCCATCATACGGCGGCCGGGAACCGAGTGGCCGGAACAAGCGCCGCCGTGTGGCGTCGCCACTGGTTACTCCCGGCGATGATGCTCGCGATTGCGCTTCTACCGTTGATGGTGTCAGCCGCTGAACTGCCAGCCAGCCTGGCCGAGTTCTTCAAGGGTGAAACGCCGCTGGAAATTGAGTACACGGAGGAGCAGGGCGCTTTTACCAATCATTATCGAATCCGGACTTGGAAGCACCAATCCGTGATGTTCTCCGACAAGCACGCCACGCCGGCGTATTCGGTGACGTCCAATTCCACCACCATCATTAGTTGCTACGCCGGCACCAACGCTTGGACAGTCCAACCCACGGCGAGAGGAGTCAATTTGTACGTCTGCGGCGGTCGGCTGTCGGACGATCCCGCCCTCAGGGCCGCGCAGTTCTGCGGTGAGCCGTTTCACTTCCTCGCGGGCGTGAACTTGGGGGTCAAGGTCCCGCAAGGGGAAATTCGTCTCCGAGGCGACCGGTGGAGGTGCCGCGTGACCGACCAGTTTGCCAGCTTGGTCGAGTACTCGGGCACCCTGCGGAAGAATACCGACGGCATGCCTTCTGGAATGGTTGTGGCTGTCGCCCCAGACAAGGCCAGTCCCGGCGTATTGGATTACGAATACCGTTACGAGGACACACCGGGACTGCCGGCGTGGATGCCGTCGGTGGTGGTGGTTCGGGGAGGACCTCCGCCGGGGGACAAGATTCTGGTAACGTACCGCTACCACGCGCTCCGGCCTCTTAAGTCAGCGCTGCCAGCGGAGTTCTCGGCGATGACCTACATTAAACCAGGGGCTGGCATTGACTATTACGTGAATGAGAAAGGCGAAACGTTTCTCCTCACGAAGGCGGGAGAGCGAGTGCCACTCGGTCAGATAAGCATCCTCGACCGCGAGAAGAAGGGCAAGACAAGGACGTTTTACTGGGTCGCCGCCGCCGTGCTGGCGGTGGTACCCGTGCTGGTTATCCTGCGGGAATCCAGGCGACGCGGAAGGCCGGTAGTTCAACCTCGCTTGGAATAGCAATGGAGAAATCAGATGAAGACAAACATCAAGACCTGGGTGTGGTTGGGTGGGGCATGTCTCGCAGCCTCCGCTATCGCGATAGCGGCCTGCGGATCCTTCCTGACATCACCGGCTTGTGCCAGTCTCTGGAGCAGTTGTGCGGGCACCTGTCCCGTTTGTGGCATCCCGACAACCGGCATGGTGGCTGATGCTCAACATGTTGGCGTGCGTAACGTAGCGAGTTACCACCGTGTTGGCGAGCGGGGAATGACCGTGTATCCATCGTCGCCATGCCACTTCGTGTGTACTTTAGGTCACCCGGCCTGCGGCTACCCGCAAGTAGCAGCAACGGGCCCGCAGGAGGAGATTTTGGACTGTCCCGACTGTACGGTGGGAGGAGGGACTGGGCCGATCGAGTAGTGGACTTAGGGCGAAAGCCGTGAACCGCGTGATCGAGGGATCGTGGATTGGGATACTGGGCATCACGGCAGCCCTGAAGCTGGTCACCGTCGTCAATACTTGGTATGCTCCTCAGACGCTTGATCCGCTGCTCTTGGTTCCCGGCAAGTGGGTGTTGGTATTGACGGTGGTCATCGAGTGCGTGGCGGTGGTCGCGCTCCTCTGGCTGCGCGACGGCTTCAGCCGGGGCGTCGTCATCGCGGGGCTGGGATGGCAGTTTCTGCTCTACCACTGGGCGTACAGCCAGTTTGGCGGCGGCTGCCCCTGCTTGGGCAATGTCTGGCGGTGGACACAGACCAACCCCCGATCAGCGGGGTGGATCAGCATCGCGCTGGCGGCCTGGCTGGCGGTGACCGGCACCGCCCTGGTCGTGCGGGAATGGCGACGGTGCCCGCAGGCGGGAAATCCCGGATGAGTACTCGGCCGCTCCCGTTCCTGCTGGTTCCGGGTGTGCTGGCGGTGCTGCTCTACGCCTTGAGCTATCCGCATCAGCATCGGTTCACCTTTCCCACGGCGGTTTCGCGGTTGGATCTGCTGCACGCGGTGGCGCAAGAGGGGTCGCTAAGGATTGATCGCTGGCACACCAACACCTGCGACAAGGCGTTCCACGACGGCCATTACTACAGCGATAAGGCACCGGGGACGGCGGCGCTGGCGTTGCCGGCGTTCGCGGCGGCGGCCGGCG
>CAYNCT010000006.1:14574-54649 GCA_964396005.1 uncultured Verrucomicrobiota bacterium
GAGGCCAAGTGAACGCGCCGGAACTCAACGTCACCCTGCCGGCGCACAACGAGGCTACGCAACTGGCCGCGAGCGTGCGGCGGGTGGTCGCGTGTCTGGCCGCCCAGCCAGTGACCGGCGAGTCACCCCGAAAGGGGGCTTGACACGCCATGCAGAACCTAATAGTCACATTGACTAATGACACCAGCCACCCGCCGTCCAACAGGGGATAACGCCCGCCACCAACCTGAGTCGGATGGCCTGAGTGGCGACCCGGCAGCCCCGGAACCCAGCCGCCATCACGCGGCGGCCGGAAGAAATGCCAGCGCCGAATGCCTGATCGGGGCCGGGAGGCCGGAGCGCCAATCCGGCAGCGGGCCGGTATGCGGGGGCAGGGGTGTTGAGCTTCGCGGACGGGCATGTGGAGACGTGGCCTTGGCGGACGATCAAGCGGTTCAGTCCCAAACACAGTTACTGGAAGGTGGCGAACACGCCGGAGGAACTGCGGGACTTGCACCGCTATCTGATCGAACCGTCAAGAAGCCCTCGGTCACTCGAAGATCCACCGCGACGCGGTCACCGTCCAGTTGGCGCGGGTTGTCTCCGCGGCACGGCCGCGTTGAACAAGAGATGACAGCCAAAAACGTTTGTCAGGCGACGCCGGCTCGACGAGAAACGGTGAGCAGCACCTTCAAGCGGCTCTGCCTCCGTATCCCGGATCGAGCTAGGGTACGCATCATTGTGCCTCTCATGTCGCACGCAGCCGACACGCCGTCTCTTACTAACCTTCCGTCTGCGCCGGCAACCTGCACATCTTATTGGTTACACTCAGGCAACTGCGGCCGCACCCCGAAACGACGCAATTGGGTTGTTGTCGGGTTCCTCCTGACAGCAATCGGCACTTTGCAGGGAGCGGACCGGCCTGCGATCCGATATGAAGCCAGTGGCACACTGGCAATATCGAATCGCTTCACAAGCCAAAGCGCAGACCTCTTCGTGGTGCTGGAGGGGAATACTTGGCAGATTCGTACAGTGTTGGCCCCGGACGAGTATGAACTATGGGCCTTCGACGGGACACACACATGGGGATACTATCATCGTCCCCATCGGATGGGCGAGACGAATTCCTTCGGATCCGCGTCGGGGAACACAAATGTCGTAGGATTTGCGTACGCGTTTTCCGGAAACACTCCGCCGATCAGCGCGACGCCCCTCACGTGCTATGGCTGGTATGCTTTGGCATCTGGCAGCTATCTGGCTAACTCACAGCAGATGCCCTACGTAACCCCGTGGCATCCGCAGGGAAACGTGACGCACGCGGCGTTCTCCGTAACGACGACCCCGCTGGACGGCGGGGCGGGACTGCCGAAATCGACGGAATGGACTGTAGCCACCGTGGAGGAGGGGATGCCGGACAGCGGTAAGCCGGGTGCTGCCACGTCGCGCCTGCGGGTCGGTTATCCGACTGGATTTGTGGTGGCGCGACATCGTGCCGTAGAACCGACCGAGGCGACCGCCGGTGTGTTTCCACCGAGCTTTGAGCTCCTTCGGTTCGGTATCGCCTCACCAAACACCAACGGATATGTGCTGGAGCGATACACTGGAAGCGTGATGAAAGCGGAACGCGGAACGGAATCTGGAGTCAAGGTGCCTCTCCGCGGACCCGTTACCCTCCTTGACTACCGGTTTACGACGTCGGTTGTTGAGCAACCAGTGCGCGCTTTGGTGACTGACGGGCACTGGCCGCTGCTGGCGAACGCCGAGTATGCCGCATTTGCGAAAGCACAGCTCGAAGAAATGAGGACACGGGAGCTCGGAAGAATTCAGTTTCGGAATAGGGCCGTCGGGCTGGTGCAGGTCGTGCTGATGGCGTTATTGCTTGCTCCCCCGGTCATATACGTTTCGCGTAAGAAGTTGAAACGAGGGCGAGGCAGTTGTAAACAGTCGCAAACCATAAACCACATCTCTCAACAATGAACATCTACAGACGCTACGGTATCCGGGGGACAACAGCGTTAGCAGTGTGCCTGTTGCTCTCGACTCAGTTTGGACGTGCCGATTGGTTCAAGTGCGTCGGAAGAAGAACTATACTCGTGACACAATGCGGAAGCGATTGCAGCGGGGGTTGCACCCTCACTGAACCTCCGCCGGGGACAACCTGTGACACATGCTACACTGAGGCATTCACGTGTACACGGAGCACATGGGCTACGGTGCTAGGGAATCTCTATGGAATGCCGTGCGCAGATTTTGGAAAGTACGTCGGATGCGTTTGTTGGGACGTGCAGAAGGTGTGGATGAGGGCCATTACCATGACTTGCTACACCTGCACCGGCTTCCCATGCTTGCTCCCGCATAGCGACTAGAGGGCAATTACAACTTCAGGGTATGGTCGGTTTGTGGTACCACAAACTAGGTATGCTAGCCGTGCTGAACGGTCACGCAGGGCTGGTTCAGAGGGCGAGTTGCTGGGAGATGACCGAATCGCCGAAAACTGTCGCGAATCAGTTAAGGTCCCGGTAACACCTCCTGTTTGCAGGTTGATTGTAAATGTACATCAGAACCAGGCGTCGCTCTTGGGCAGGGGGCAGGAGGAGCCATCTTGATTTCTTGGATTTGGCGTTTCGCTGGGTTTTCGGGTTGAGCTTGTTCCTGTTTGCGGGTGCCAAGGTCCACTTGCTGCTCATTCAGCAAGCGGTGCTTCAAGAGCCGGACCTCATCCTTTTCTTCTTGGCCAGACGAACTCTCTTGTGGCTGGTCGTTGGCGCAGAATTGGGCGTTTCGGCATGGTTGCTGACTGTTCGCTCGGCGAAGTCGGCGGCCGTGGCGCTCCTGTGGTTGTGCAGCCTGTTTCTGTGCTACCGAGCCGGGTTGTGGCTGATGGGGGCGGGTGCTACATGCGGGTGTGGCGGGAGCCTGTATCGGATCTTGGGTATCGCACCGCAGGATGCGGATAAGATCGCGACGATGTGGTTGGGGATTGCGTTTTCCGCGAGTCTTCTGCGCCTATTGGTGCCGAGGCTGTATGCTGGGAGACCCGGACGTGGTCCGGTCCATGTCGAAGCAGGCCAAACATAGCCGACTCGCGGAGGGAATTGCGCGGGGCTTACGCCTCGGACTCCTCGTGGTGATTGGGCTTCTGACCGCGAGCATCCACCAGGGGCGTTTCGACAGCCCGACGCCAGCGTCGCTCCTGAACCTACTGCACGCTGTGGTCCAGCACGGGACCGTCGCCATTGATGAGCATCACGACAACACGCCGGACAAGGCGCTCCACGACGGCCATTACTACCGCGACAAGGCACCGGGGACGGCGGCGCTGGCGTTGCCGGCGTTCGCGGCGGCGGCCGGCGGCCTCAAGCTGGCCGGCGTGGACCTGGACTCGCAGACCGGCTGGCTCGTGACCAGTTGGGCGGCATGCGCCTTCTCCCAAGCGCTGCCGGCGGCATTGGGCGCGGTCGCTTTGTTCGTCTGGCTGGGCGGGTTTGTCTCGCGACGTGCGGCCTTGGTGACCGTCCTGGCCCTGACCTTGGGCAGTCTGCCGCTGCCGTACTCGACGTACCTGTATAGCCATGCCCAGGTGATTGGCTTGATCGGGATCGCCATCTGGGCGGTGGGGCTGTGGCGGGAAGGGGGAGGCGAGAAGAGAGAAGCTAGAAGTGAGGAGTTAGGAGTTGGAAGGCAGGACGCCGTAATGACGACCGACCTGCCGTCGCGTGAGGGCACGCGGCCTACAGCGCCTTGTAGGCCGGGTCACCCGACCCGGCGTCTGGGAGTTGGACGTCAAATGGAGGGAGCGGGCAGACAGGAGATCGGAGGCGGGAGTCAGACGTCAGAAGTCCGCATTGGGACTGGTCGGATGACGCTGGCGGGGTTTTGTCTCGGGCTGGCGCTGGCGAGCGAGTACACGGCCGGGTTGGTGGTGGTGGCGCTGGGGATGTATGTGTCCCGCCATCGCCGTTCCGGTTGGTGGCCGTTCGTGGTGGGGGCGCTTCCGCCCTTGCTGCTGATCCCGGCGTACAGTTGGGCGACGATCGGCACGCCCTTCGCCCTGCCGTACTCCTATCAGGCCAGCTTCCCGGCGATGCAGGAGGGCCTCTACGCCATCAAGTGGCCGGACCTGGAGAACCTGGGGCGGTTGTTGATCGGGCCGACGCGCGGGTTGGTGTTCTGGACGCCGTTTCTGCTGCTGGCGGGGTTCGGGTGGTTTTGGCTGGCGAAGGAGCGTCCGCGCTGGCTGTGGCTGGCCTATGCGCTGCCGGTGCTACAAGCGCTGGTGATCTCGGGACGGACGTGGGACTGGCAGGCGGGATGGACGATGAGCGCGCGGTACCTGGCGCCGATTCTCCCCTTGCTGGCGTTGCCCTGCGCCATCGGCACCCAACGCTGGCCCAAGCTGGACGGCGGGCTCGCGATCCTGTCCATCGGACTGATGACGCTGGCGACCGTGACCGACGTGTGTCCGAGCTTTCACATCTACAATCCGTTGACGGAACTGCATCTGCCCAAGCTGCGGCGGGGGGAGTTTTCGTACACGTTGGGGACGGAGGTGTTCGGGCAGAACCCGTGGGTGAGTGTGGGGTTGTACTATGCGCTGCTGATCGGGGGTAGTGCCTGGCTGTGGCGCCTGGCCGGCCGGGCGAACCGGGAGGCCAAAGCCGAGGCCAAGTGAACGCGCCGGAACTCAACGTCACCCTGCCGGCGCACAACGAGGCGGCGCAACTGGCCGCGAGCGTGCGGCGGGTGGTCGCGTGTCTGGCCGCCCAGCCGTGGCCGTGGGAACTGGTGATCGCGGACAACGGCTCGCGCGACGCCACCGGCGCCATCGCCGATCAACTCGTCGCGGAACACGTGTACGAGCGAACCGCGGTCGGCGGGCACAGCGCGGGCGTGATCCGGGCGCGGCACCGGGCGGCGCCGGGACGCGGGGCGGCCTTGCGCGAGGCGTGGCTGGGGAGCGACGCGGCGATCGTGAGCTACCTGGATGTGGACCTGAGCACGGACCTGGCGTGCCTGCCGGCCTTGCTCGCGCCGTTGCAAACCGGCGCGGCCGACCTGGCGATCGGTTCGCGGCTGCTGACCGGTTCCCAGACCACGCGTGGTTGGAAGCGCGAACTCATCTCGCGGACGTACAACCGGCTGTTGCGCACCGCCCTGGGACTGGCGGTCCACGACGCGCAATGCGGCTTCAAGGCGCTGACGCGGGCGGCGGCGCGGGCGTTGTTGCCACAGGTGCGGGACGACGGCTGGTTCTTCGACACCGAGCTTCTAGTGCTGGCGCAACGACAGGGCTGGCGGACGGCGGAAGTGCCGGTGCGTTGGGTGGACGACCCGGGCAGCACGGTGAAGCTGGCGTCCACGATCTGGCGCGACCTGTGCGGGGTGTGGCGGCTGCGGCGGGCAGCGCGCCGGTGAACCGGAAGAGAACCGACCTGGAAAAATTGGGGAGCGAAATGCGAACGCTGAATTTGAAGGCGGGACTGCCCACCGTGGACGAGGCGCGCCGGCGCCTGCTGGCGGAGATGGACACCGCCCGACAGGAGGGGGTGCGCCTGCTCAAGATCATCCACGGCTGGGGATCGTCGGGCGAGGGCGGCGCGCTGGCGGTGGCCCTCCGCAGGTCGCTGCGTCTGCGGGTGCGCGAGGGGCGGGCCCGGCTGGTGGTTCCCGGCGAGCGATTCTCGTCCGACGCCGCCGAAGGCCGCGAACTCGCCGCGCGGCATCCGGCCGTCCGCCGGGACCCCGACTTCAACCGGGCCAACCCGGGCATCACGGTGGTGGAGCTTTCCGGGTAAGTGGGCCGCGGCCGGTGCGGGCCGTGTTTCCCGGCCACGGTATTGCCCGCGACGGGCGGTGTGCTGACCGGGCGGCGTAAAGTTCACGCCGCACCAGGAATGGCGAGCGGGAGGAGGCGGGCACCTCGCTACCGCCGCTTCATGTTCTCCTCGACCTGCTTCTGGTACTCCTGAAACTGGGCCACAAGCTTGTCCATGTCTTCGACCACCTTGTTATAGTCCTTAACGATCTTGTTGTACTCCTCGACCATCTTGTTCAGCTCGCCGATCTTCTCATCGCGCTGCTGGGCCACTTCGCGGATGAGTTCGTTCTGTTTTTTGATGTCCTCGTTTTGGGCTTTGATCCGCTCGTTGGCGGTGTCGAGGGCGTCCTTGTAGGTGGCGATGGTCTCCTCGAGGGAGGCGTTGTCCCGGGTGAGCTTGTCGGCCAGTTTCTCCAGTTCTTTGATGGTGGCGACGTTGGTCTTGATGGTGTCGTTGAGTTCGGCGCGCACCTTTTCGAGCCGGTCCACGTCAGCGCGGAGTTTCTTTACGTTCACCTCCAACCCCTGAATGGTGACCTGGTTGGTGTAGATCTGGTTGTGCAATTTGATCTTCTCGGACATCAGCTTGCCCTCGCGCGTCCACTGCCAGACGCACAGGCCGCACAGGGCCAGCGTAAAGAAGATCAGCAGGTTGGGCAGAAACTTGTTCATGGGTCGTCTGGTCTGCGGGTTGCGACGCGCCACCGGCGCGGCCGGCGAAGGGCGGAAAGTGACAATTCCGTGTCGGCTTGTCAAAGCGGTTGCGACCGCGCCTCAGACCGTGGCGCGGCCGGTTACGCGGAACCAGCCACAACCGCTTCCCGGCCGGGGCGCGACGGGCGGACCGGACAGGACGCCGGTGACGCCGCGCCCGGCAGCCGGTCGTTCCATCGCTTGCCGGCAGCCGTTCCGGCTCGTAGGGTTGGGCATGATTGACGTTGCCGCCCCCCCGGCGGGGGCACTGGCCCCGGGCGTGGTCCGGCCCCCGATGCCGGCCCGTGAACGCGAGGCGCTGACGCGGGAGATTCTCGCGCTCAAGCGCCGCCACAACGCGGTGCTGTTGGCCCACAACTACCAGGTGCCCGAGATTCAGGACCTGGCGGATTTCGTCGGCGACTCGCTGGGATTGGCCCAGCAGGCGGCGGCGACCCGCGCGGACGTGATCGCGTTCTGCGGCGTTCACTTCATGGCGGAGACGGCGAAGATTCTCAACCCCGACAAGATCGTGGTGCTGCCGGACAAGGCGGCCGGATGCTCGCTGGAGGAGAGTTGTCCGCCGGACCGGCTGCGCGCGTTGCAGGCGACCAACCCGAACTTCTACACCATTGCCTACATCAACTGTTCCGCGGAGGTGAAGGGCCTGAGCGACGTCATCTGCACCAGCGGCAATGCCGAGCGGATCGTGCGCGCCGCTCCGACCGACCGTGACCTGCTCTTCGTGCCGGACGAAAACCTCGGCGAGTGGGTGCGGGAGCAGACCGGGCGGCCCATGACACTTTGGAAGGGTAACTGCTACGCCCACGTCGAGTTCCAGGCGGCGCACGTGCGGCGGCTCAAGGAAGCGCATCCCGAGGCGCCGGTGGTGGTTCACCCCGAGAGCCTGCGGGAAGTACGCGCCCTGGCGGATGTGGTCTGCTCGACCGAAAAGATGATCACTTTCTGCCGGAATTCGCCGGCGCGGCGTTTCGTCATCGTCACCGAGTCGGGTATTCTGCACCGCTTGCAAAAGGAGTGCCCGAACAAGGAGTTTTGGTGCGCGCCGGTGTTCGACGTGATGCGGATGCCCACCGACCACTGCCGGTGCAGCGAGTGCCGCTACATGAAGTTGAACACCCTCGAAAAGCTGCGCGACTGCCTGGCCCGGCTGTCTCCCCGGGTCGAACTGAGCGCGGATCTGCTGCGGCGCGCGCGCCACCCCATCGAGCGAATGCTCGAACTCTCTGCCCGGTCGTGACCCCGCCGCGCGACACGCCCCTGCCGGGCATTGAGCAGGTGCTGGTGACCGGCGGCGCGGGCTTCATCGGCTCCCACCTGGTGGAACGGCTCCTCGCCACGGGCCATCGGGTAACGGTCATTGACGATTTTTCCACGGGCAGTCCGGAGAATTTGCGCACGGTCGCGGGCCACCCGGGCCTGCGGCTGATCGAGGCCAAGGCGTCGCAGTTTGCCCGTCTGGCCGCCGTGGCGAGCGAGGCGGACGCCATCTTCCACCTCGCGGCGGCGGTGGGCGTGGACCTGGTGGTGCAATCGCCAATCCAGACCATTCGCACCAACCTTGGCGAAACCGAAGCCGTGCTGGAGGCCGCCAGCGAATGCGGCCGGCCGGTCCTGGTCACCTCGACCTCCGAGGTGTACGGCAAGAGCGCGAAGGATGAGTTTGACGAAGAGGATGACCTGCTGATCGGCCCGCCGCACCTGCCGCGCTGGAGTTACGCCTGCTCCAAATTGATGGACGAGTTTCTGGCGCTGGCGTACGCCGCCGAGCGGAAACTGCCGGTGATCGTTGCGCGCGTCTTCAACACCGTCGGCCCGCGACAGACCGGCCGTTGGGGCATGGTGTTGCCGCGGTTCATCGCCGCCGCCCGGGCGGGGCAGCCCCTGCGCGTGTTCGGGGACGGCGAGCAGACGCGTTGCTTCGCCTACGTGGCCGACACGGTCGAGGCGCTGTGGCGCCTGATGGCCTGCCCCGTGGCGCGCGGCGAGGTGTTCAACGTGGGCGGCACCGAGGAAACCACCATTCGCGGCCTGGCCGAGCGCGTGGTCCAGCTGCTGCAATCGCCGTCCGCCATCGAGCTGGTCAGTTACTCTGAGGCTTACGCGCCGGGCTTCGAGGACATGCGGCGCCGCCGCCCCTCGGTGGCCAAGCTCGAGCGCTTCACCGGCTTTCGGCCGGCAACGCCACTGGATGACATCATCCTGCGGACCGCCGGCGCGAGCCCGGCCGGCCTGACCGCCCCAACGAGCAGGCCCAAGGGCCGTGAGGAGTGACCCTGCCAGCGCGTCGGATACAGAGTTGCTGACCGGCGAGGAAATGTCCGCGCTGTTGCGGCTGGCCCGTCAGGGCGTGGAAGCGGCGGTCCTCGACCACCCGCCGGGGGGCGAGACCGCTTGCGAGGTGCCACGGCGACTGACCGAGCGCCACGGCTGCTTCGTGACGCTCTGGTTGGCGGGGGAGTTGCGGGGCTGCATTGGCAACGTCCTGCCCCGGGAACCGCTGCACCGGATGATTCTTGCCAACGCGCGCGCCGCCGCGCTGACGGACCCCCGTTTCCCGCCCGTCACCCCGACGGAGCTTCCCCGCCTGACGGTGGAGGTCAGTGTCTTGACGGAGCCGCAGCACCTGGTGCATTCCGGGGGTGACGACCTGTTGCGCCGGCTGGTCCCGCGGCGGGACGGCGTGTTCCTGCAAATCGGTGCTCACTCCGCCACGTTTCTGCCGCAGGTCTGGTCCCAACTGCCGGAACCGCGCCGGTTTCTCGACCGACTGGCGCAGAAGGCGGGGTGCTCGCCGGAGGCCTGGCAACTTCCGGAGGCGCGGGTTCTGGTGTACCGGGCGCAGTGGCTGGCGGAAGATCAACCCGAGGCGCGAGACGGCTGACTGCCCTCCGCTCAGCCCCCGCCGGGCGGGACCGCCGGGATGGCGTTGGTGATCTGCAGATAGGAGCGGGCCGCCGCCTGCAGCCAGGCGAGCTGGGTCGGAAACAATGCCTTCGGGTTAATCTTCGGCAACAGCTCCTTCGCGGTCTCGAGCTCCCGCGCCGCAATGGCCGCGCTAAACGAAACGAAGTGATATTCGTTGGCTGCCTCCGGGCTGAGTTTCCCCGGGTTCACCCGCGCCAGCCATTGGCGGGCCTCGCCGACGCGGGAGTTCAACAGGAGGGCACCCGCGTATTGGATCATCGGCACCGGATTCTCCGGAAATCGCTGCACGAGGTTGGAGGTGAGTTGCAGCGCCAATTGCGGTTCGGCCCGTTGGATCACCAGGGCCGCGGCGTAATTGCTCAAGAGAACCGGATTATTCGTGTCCGCCTGATAGGCGCGTTCCGCCGCCCGCAACAGCAGCACGGAGTTGCGCTCGGCCGCCGCCGCCTGGCTGCAGACCTGCCAGTAATCGCGCGAAGTTTCCAGCTTGCTTTCCAGCGCGGAGAGAAGTGGCAGAGCAGCGGGCGCCTGGTTGAAACCGATCAGCATTCGGGCCATCGCCAGCCCGAACTCGGGTTCGTCGTAATCGAATTCCGCCAGGTGGGCGAATTCCCGCTGGGCTTGTTCCACCAGGTTCTCACCGAGCGAGGCCAACCCCTCGATCAAGTGGCTGAAAGCGCGCAGCGTATTGGAGATCCCGGGACGCAGTCGGATGTCAATGGCCAGTTGACGCAGGTCCGTCCAGGCGCGGTCGCGGATCAGGGCGGCGGCCTTGCGCGAGCACATCGCCGTGCAGTAGCCCAGGTTGGCCAGCGACCAGTCCACGAGATCGTCGGCTCGTCGCGTTTGCCCGGCCGCGACGGCCAGGTCGTGGATTTCCGCCGCCTCGGCCGCTGAGACGGGCTGGCGATAATACGCCTGAATCAGCGCGCCCGCGTCGGCCCCGCGATCGGCCGCCAACAACACCCGCCACAGCGCGAGATGATCAGCGGTGGCATCCGCCTTGAGCCCGACCAACGTGTTGAGGGCGCGCTGCGCCAGCGCCGGGTCGCGGCGTTTCTCCGCCGAGCGGAGCAGCAACCGGTTGGCGATGACGCGATTGGTGCCGCTGAGCGCGGCCTGCTCGAGCACCAGGCGCGCCGCGGCCGCTTCCTCCTCGGTTCCTGCGAGGTCTTTCAACGAAGCGCGGCGCAGAACGAGTTCGGGATCGGTGGCCAGGACCGCCTCGTGAGCGCGCCATTGAGCCTCGAATTCCCGGTAATTGCCGGTGTCATGGAGCGCCCGGGCCCAAATGATCTGGAGTTCCGCCGGCAGGTTGTTGGTGAGACCGCGCAGGAGGGCGATCGTTCTTTGCGGCTGGCGAAAGCGGTCGTAAACGCGGGCCGCCAGTTCGATGTCCCCGTGATTGGTGCGCGTCACCGACAGCAACACGGCGGCGAGGTTGGGCGCGTTCTGGGCACTGCGATGATCCAGGGGAACCTGGAAAACCGCCTCCAGATATCCGCGCAGGTATCGGGGCTTGGTGGGGTAGTTGGCGACGGCCGCTCCCCAGGAAACGAGCGCGCCCTGCTGGTTGCCGGCTTTCTCGAGGTCGCGGGCGGTCCGGGCCAGTTGCCACGCCTGCGCCATGTCAATCAGGTTGATGCGGACCTCCTTGTCCGAGCCGGGCGGCGCCACGTTCCAAATTCGGGGCACGGCCAGGAGAATCGCGCCCGCAAACAGGATCACCAGAATGACAAAGATCCGGAAGCGGGCGTTGAACAGCAAAAGCCGGATGAGCGGCGAATAACCAAAGCGATTCGCCAGTTGTCGTTTACTGAAGAGACGGCTCATGCGCGCAGAATGCCCAACGGCGGAGAGATTTTCGCCTCCGCCCGCCCGCGAATCAACCAACATTCTCCGACATTTAAGAAGGCCTCCGGCGATCCTCGACGCGGTCCCGGCAATCGTGGACCAGCACGCCCGCGCCAAGAAGGTTGCGGACGGGTCAGAGGAAGGCCGCCGAGAGCGGCCGCCAGACGGAGGTCAGCACAACCCCCGGTTTCAGGCGCGGCCTGAGCCTTCACGACCGCCGAGAGTCCTGCGGCCCGCGAGTCAGGTCCCGGACGATTCCCGGACGGCGGCCCGGCCGCGCCACCAGCGCGCAGCCAGGGCGGCGACAGCGACCAGCAGGGTCGACAGCAGAACGATCACCGCCCCGCTGGGCAGGTCGGTCGCGGCCGCCAGCAGGAATCCCCCAGGCCCCTGACCGCGCCCAACACCGCCGACCACACCAGCGCGGCCCGGCAGCCGCGGGTAACTTGAAACGCCGCCGCCGCCGGGTTGCTGATCAGGCTGTAGATCATCAGACCGCCGACCGTTTGAAAATTCACCGTCAGCGTGGCGGCGGCCAACACCAGGAATCCCGCCCAAATGGGCGTCGCGCGAATGCCTGCCGCCTCGGCATCCGCCCGTGAGAAGAGGATCGCCTGCATTTCCTTAAAGAACAGGGCGACGTAACCCGCCAGGGCCAACGATGTCACCAGCATCCACCGCACGTCGCTCCAGCGACAGAAGTTCAGACTGCCCCACAACAAGCTGCGGACGTCGTTGTCACTCCGGCCCAGGATGCCGTGCAGGCCGATGCCCAGAAAGGCCAGTCCCATGGTCAACGAGAACAGGAAGCTCAGCACGGTGTTGTCATCCAGACGCGCCCGACGCGGATTCAGCAACCCCAACGCCAGCGCCGTCAGGATCGCCCCGGCCAACGCCGGTGCCAGCAACCGTTGGCCCTCCAGCCCGAACAGGCTGCCCGCCACGGCGCCCGCCAGCGCGGCGTGCGCCACGCAAACCCCGAGAAACGGAATCCGCATTCCCACGATGAACGTCCCCAAGACGCCGCTGGAGGCGCCTGCCAGCGTGCCTCCAACCATCACCGGCGCCCAAAACACGAAGTCCATCACGCGCCGCCTTCCGGACAGCCCGGGCGCGAAGCCGCGACCGGCGCGGCGGGTCCCCGCCCCGGCAGGAGCGCGTGCCGGCCGTTCGCGTGCAAGGGTTGCAGGCCCGCGCCGTAAAGCGCGGCCACGCGCTCCGGCGTGAATACCTGTTCAGGCGCCCCCTCCGCCACCAGCCGCCCGCGATTGAGCAGCACCACGCGCCGACACGCCGGGGGTAGCACCTCCAATTCATGACACACGAGCACCACGCTCACCCGCTGTTCCCGGTGCAGGTCCTCCACAGTCTCCACGATCCGCTCGCGCCACCCGAGGTCGAGATTGGCCGTCGGCTCATCCAGCAAGAGCAGCTCCGGCTCCTGGGCCATGGCCCGCGCCAACAGGATCTTGCGTTGCTCGCCCCCGGAAGTCTCCCGAAACGCTCGGCCCGCCAGGGCCGCGAGGCCAAGCCGCTCCAACCAGTGGTCAACCTGCCGCCAATCGGCGCGGCTCAGCCGTCGCCAACAACCCACCCGCGCCGTCCGGCCGATGGCCACCACCTCGCGCACCGTCAACGGCAGTTCGCTGTGCGCCGGCAGGGTTTGCGGCACGTAGCCGATTCGTTGTCGCAATCCTGCCAGCCCGGAGCCATCGAGGGCCCGCACATTCACGCCCAGCACCTCGACCTGCCCGCCGGCTGGCGTGACCAGGCCCAGACAAACTCCCAGCAACGTCGTCTTGCCTGCGCCGTTCGGCCCCAGTAACCCGACCACGCCGCCGCTGGCCACGCGCAGGGTCGGCACGTCGAGCAGTCGCCGGCTGCCCGCCCGGACCACCACGTCGCGAAACTCCAGCGCCGTCGCGCTCATGGCCGGGCCACCGCCAACAGTGCATCCACGTTCGCTCGGAGCATCTCATCGAACGACACTTCGCCCCGACGCAGCGCGGGAAAATTCTCGAACACCACGACCCGCGCGCCGAGCCGATCGGCCAGCGCGTCCGCCGTGCGCCGCCCCTCGGGCGGGTTGGCAACGACCCACCGCACGCGGGCGAGCCGGCCCGCCGCAATCGCCGCCTCGACTTCGCGCACGCCGGCCGTGTCTGCCGGCCGAAAACTCGCCACGACCTCCAAACCCAGCCACGCGCAGAATTCCCGTTGATGACCACTGGCAAGTACCGGCGCGCCCGCCAGGCCGGCTGCCGTCACGCGCCGGGTCAGGTCACGGGCGAGGACCTCGAGCCGGGCCGAGATGGCCTGCAGGCGGGCTTCCGCCTGGTCCGCCCCCAGCATTCCGGTCGCGACGAAGTGCCTCGCGGCTTGCCGGCAGGCGCTCAGGTAGTTGGCCGGAACTCCCAGCCCGCCGCTGACGCTGATCGCCGCCGCGGCCGGACCGTTCGTGCCCGTTCCACCCACCCGGTCTTCCATCGCCTGCTGGAAGTCGAATCGGAGCAGGACGCGGCACCGCCGCAGCGCCGCCGCTTGACCCGGTCGCAGATCAAAGTGCCCCGGGCACGTCCCCGGCTCGGCCAGCCGCAGCACAGGAACCGTGTCGCCCAAAAGATCCCGCGTAACTGCCTCGAGATAGGAAGTCGTGGTGGCAACGGCGGCTGGACTGTTCGGAGAGAACGACCGTCCGCACCCGGTGGCGAAGGCAAGCAGCAGCAGAACCGCCCGAACCGCGAGGTCACGCCAAACGCCCCGACACTCACCGCAACCGCTCGCGTCCGCCGCGCCTTCAGTGCCCCGCACGAACTCTTCGGAACCGGCGACTGCCCGGTCCTGAGTACGGAGGTAGCAGGGGGAGGTCATCGCGGGGGCGAGCGGCCTACGGACTCTTCCTCTGAAGGCCCTCCCGGTCCGCCAGGCGCACAATGACGCCCGAGTCACCCGCCCGCCGGTACCAGGTCCGCGCGCTGACCGGCGCCCGGCTGCTGCGGCTCTTGGCGCTGTTCGGCCGTGTCCCCTGACTCCAGACCACCCAGCGGACGGGACTGATGGCCGGGTCGCGGAAGTACTCACCGGTGTCCCCGGTCAGGTCGGGGAAGGAATGCGGCACCCAGAGTTCGTAATCGCCAACGGGGTCGCCGTTGAGCAGTTGGGGCCCCGGAGCGGCGTACTTGTAGGTGTGGCCGGGGGCGAAGGGGTCTTCCAACCGCGCTTCCCGCCCGGCCTCGTGGCCGCGCGGCAGATAGCGCTGCTCAGCGAGCTCGGTCCGCAACTGACACCAGTCGGTTGCCAGGTCGGAATTGCAGTTCACCCGCACCGGGGGGATTCGGCCGGCGTGGTCGTCGCTGTACATCTGCAAGGCGAGCCCGATGCCGAAAAGTTCCGCATGCACTTTGGCGACCCGCGCCCGTTCCTTCGCCGGCGCCAGGGCGGGCAGCAGGAGCGCCGCCAGCAGCGCGATCGTTGCGCTGACCACCAGCAGTTCCGTGAGGGTGAAGCCGCCGCTTCCGGCCCGCCGGGGCCGGCCGAGCCCCGCCCGATTGGAACCACCACGCCAACTCATCGGGGCCGAAGATGGCGATGCCTCCATGTTACGCCAAACAAAAAATATCACACATCTCACTTTCGGCTTGCCCGCCCGATGGCCGCGGCGGATCGTTTCGCCGGTTCTTTGACAGGCCGATCCACCGATCGGCCGGAACATTCCCCGGCGTCCGGGAACCCCGTGAAATTCGGGGACGGTTGCGCCACTGTGACGGGCTACAAGTTCCCTCAAGCCACTGTTTTGCCGACGCGCGAAACGGGAAGGCGGGAGCGAGGTCTGAAGCCCGAAGTCAGGATATCGGCCGGGGAATGCTCATCATGGCCCGCCTCCAGTGAGGGGGGCCGCTTCTCCGCAAAGAGAAGGATGAGGCCAGTTCGCCCGCGGTTCCCAAAATGGGCCCGTCCGGGTGAAACTTCACGGTTTGCGCCTTCCTTCGTGATTTGCCGGGGGAAGGCGTTTGTGTTTCCGGACCGTGCGGCCCGGTGAACGTCTTCCCTGGTCTGGTCTCGCCGGTCACCTGGCCGGCACGCGCACTGGCGCGTGCGGTCGCAACGAAACCGATAAGTTATGAAGCCAAACGCACTCCGCATCTCACTGCCCGCCGCCCTGGCACTGCTCACCCCCGTCGCCTCGGCCGCGACGCTCGACGACATCCAGTTCTGGGTCGGCTCCGGCGGCAACCGGGCGGCCCTGGTCATTGACTGGAAAGACGGCCAGTCCCCCGAATCCCTGCTCTGGGGTTTTCGCTGGGATGGCACCGCCACGGGTCTGGACATGCTCCAGTCGGTGGTGAATGCCGATCCCCGCCTGTTTGCTCACCTCGGCACCTACGTCTGGGGCACGGCGGTCCTGGGCCTCGGCTACGACCTCAACCACAGCGGCAGCTTCGGCGTCACGCCCGCGCTCACTTTCAACGCGGGTGGCCTCTCGACGGCCACCGATCCGAACGATGCCCGCCTGGCCGCCGACTCCGCGGATCACTGGCGGGAGGGCTGGAACAACGGCTTCTGGGCCTACTACCTCAAAGACCCGGCCGGCGGTAGCTGGACTTCCGCCATGACCGGTGCCGCCGACCGAATCCTAACCGATGGCGCCTGGGACGGCTTCAGCTTCGCCCCCGGCTTTGCCGCCACCGAGCCCTCCGAACCAGTACCGGCCGCCGTGCCGGAGCCGGGCGTCCTTACCCTCCTCACCCTGGGCGCCCTGGTCCTGCTCGGTTCACGCCGGGGTCGCGCGTGAAGCTGCGTCACACGTTGTTCGCGGTCGCGCTCACCGCGCTGGCTTCAACCCGCGGGGGGTGGGCGCCCGCGCCCGGTGCGGTGAACCGCTTCGCGACGGAAGTGATCGCCGCGCAGGGGCCTTTCGGCGCTCCGCCGTACGACGATCCGGCGTCCGTGTTGGGGATGCCTGCGACCGACTTCCACGATCCGTGGGGCGCCTGGTCGGGCGGCACCTCCGAACGTCGGGTCAAATTGGTCGAGCCCGCCTACCACCTCGACGTCAGCCAGACGCGCAAGCTCCTCACGACGCTGGGCGAAG
The DNA here is from genome assembly GCA_964396005.1 of uncultured Verrucomicrobiota bacterium. GTDB lineage: Bacteria > Verrucomicrobiota > Verrucomicrobiia > Limisphaerales > J093 > JADJWF01. The sequence goes on from CAYNCT010000006.1 coordinate 30,960, forward strand.
GAAGCCAGATCGTCGTGCGCTTCGATCCACCCATCACGAACGACCCCGCGCATCCCTATGGCCTGGATTTTTTGGTGTTCGGCAACGCGTTCTATCCTGCCGGTGGTGTCGTTACCGACAGCACGGACATGAACACGCTCCCGCTGACCGGCGGCGCGTTCACCGAGCCGACGAAAGTGTCGGTCAGCCCGGGCTACACCGGCCGACCGGGCCAGGATCCCGCGGACTGGCAAACGTGGGACTGGTATCGCTACGAAAACGGACCGTACGCCGACACGGCGTTTCCGACGCAGGCAGATCGCTGGGACCGCACCAACGCAGTTTGGCGGGAGGCCCCGATGGACTTCACCAAGCCGGTCAACCCAGTGTGGGGTGCGTGGCTCGAGGCCGCCAGCGGGAGTGTCCTCTCCGCTGCCGACGCGATTGACCTGTACGATGGCTCCGGGGGCGGCACGGGGTTCGATCTCGCGGAGTCGGGGTTTGACGTCATTCGGTACGTGCGGGTCGAAGGCCTGCCGGGCTTCGCTGGCGGCGAAATTGACGCCTTCGCGGCCGTGCGCCCCATGGTGCTCGGTGACAGTCTGACCGTCGGCCCGGCCAACCTGACGAATGGTACCGCGACCTTGCGTTTTCAGCACCTCGCGGATCCGGGCTGGCGTGCCCTGGCGGTCCATTTCACCGCGGTGAGCGACGCGGCGCGCGTGGCCACCGCCCCGCTCACTGACACCTCCCTCCTGGCCGCGTGTGGACGGGTGCTAACCGGCGCGACCTTCGAAGTCTCGCCGGCGTTGGGATCCGGCCCGGTTACCTTCAGCGCCGTGGCAAGCCTGGCCTGCGGCCCGCATTACTCGGGCGATGGCCATGACTTGCTGGTACTGCGGCGGGCGAACGCAGACTGGCGCGAGGCAGCCGCGGTGTTTGATCCGGAGGACCGCAGCGTCTCGATCACCGATGTCACCGCGGGGGCCACGGTCGCGCTCCTGCAAGTGACGCCGCCACGACTCGCGCTGGCGCCGGTCCCGGCCCCGCCGGGAGCGGCGGGTGTCGAGGTGCGTTTCGCCGCGGTGCCGGGCTGGACCTACAGCCTCGAACAATCGGAAGACCTCGTCGGCTGGGAGGTGATCGCCCGCCAAACCACCGCCGTGGCGGGTTGGCTTGCGATGGCTCCCCCTCGCCCCAGCCCGCGCGCTTTTTACCGGGTGCGAATGGCGCGCCCGTAGGCAGGCCATGCCGTTGCCCGTGAGCCTCGAGGATCGTCGGCCCGGAAGACGGCTGCCCGCCGGCAAGTTCTGCGCTGGTGCCGCCCGGATGGCATTCACCTTGATCGAGCTGCTGGTGGTGATGGCTCTGGTCGCGACTCTGGCGGCATTGCTGCTACCGGCGTTGAACCGGTCCAAGGCGTCCGCCAAGCGCCTTCAGTGCGTCAGCAACCTTCATCAAATGGGCATCGCCGCGCAGGTCTATACGGACGAGCACGCCGGTCGCTTTCCGGTGGCGTACACCGCGGGCACGATTCACGGCCAGGCGGCGGCCATCGCGTGGGATCTGACGACGATTCAGGGACCGGTACCGGCGGTGGTGCCCGGCCTGTTGTGGCAGGGACAAGGACCCCGGCAGATTCAGCAGTGCCCCGCGTTCGCGGGCCGAGCCAACTGGTTGACCGATCCGCACACCGGATACAACTACAACACCAGCTATCTCGGCCACGGCCAGTTCGAGAGCATTCCCGAGCCCGCCCGGGCCGCGGACGTGCGGCAACCCGCGCGCACGGTGATCTTCGGCGACGGCCAGTACGCGGCCGGCGCAAACAAGTTCATGCGCGCTCCCTGGCCCAATCCGGGCGACGCGGCATTCCGCGGGCGCTGGGCGGGCACGCAGGGCTTCCGGCACGGCGGCCGCAGCAACGCCGCCTTCTGCGATGGCCACGTGGAGTCCCCGCGCGAGCGTTTCACGGAAAACGTGGACGACGCCACGCGCGTGGCGGCCGGCACCGGCTTCCTTTCTGCCGACAATTCCCTCTACGACCTTGACTAGACCGTCCCAAGAGATGGGCTGGGATGGAGGTTACACCGCCAACAAACGGGCTCGCCGGCATCATGCCGGCATTGGACGGTCGCACGCGCCAAGCCGGGAAGATGTCGGCGCTCCAGCGGGGCGGTGTGTCGTGCGAGGTGTGAAATATCCCGGTTAGCACGGGCGAACGGCGCCCACGAGCAGTTGGTCTGCGCGATCCTCGCAGCTTTCCGGCCGCAGACCAGCCGCCCCCAAGAGGACCGCCCATTCGTCCGCTGCCGGCAGCAGGTCGTGGGCGACCACAGCCCCCGCCTGCTGATGAAACGCGTTGACCTCGGCGCTGCCCGCCAGATGTACGACCCAGAGCCGTCCACCCGGCTTGAGGCTCGCCGCCAGGTGGCGGAGGGCTGCCGCACGGTCCCGAAAATGCGGAAAGCTGTGAAAGCAGAGCGCGACATCGAACGCCGAGCGAGTCGGGGCGGCGACGCAGATGTCCCATTCGAGGAAGTCCGCGGCGATTCCCTTGGCGCGAGCCCGGGCGAGCATGGCCGGAGAGAAGTCCAGCGCCGTGACCCGACCGGGGTGCGTCCAGTCCACCAACAGGCCGGTGATTTGCCCGGTGCCGCAGCCGACTTCCAACACGTCCATTCCCGCCCTGAGACCGAGCCGCTCGCGCAGGCCGGTCAGGCGATCAAGGGTTCGCGTCTGTGCCGCGAGGTCGTCATCCCAGCGCGACGCCTGCTGATCAAAGAAGGCGACTCGCGGGTCCGCGCTACCGGGCGTAGCCAGGGCGGACCGGACGCCGAGGTTGGGGACAGCGGCGTTCACTGACCGCGGAGCAGGCGATAGAAGCGGTTCCCGTCCGGGACCAGGGGATCGCGCACGACCCACCAACCCTCCTCGAGAACCGGTTCCATCGCCATCGGCATCCACGAGCTGTCGCCCAGCGCGTCCTGGAACTGGAGTTGAAAGCCGGCAAACGAGGCCGGCCAGGACACGACGCTGATCCGCAGCGCGGGCGGGTCGTGCAGCTCGATTTCCTGCACGAACAGCTCATATCCGTACGTGCCGCTGGCGCCCGACCCGGACTCCTGGTTGAGGATGCCAATGGCATCGAACTGGCCCGTCGGTGGTGCCCCCCAGGCCCCCAGCGAAGTGCGCACTCGGAAGAACCGGCCAGCCCCATCCGTGACGCGGCACACGCGCTCTGCCCACTCCGTTTTGCCCCAGCCCGCGGCATCGGTCAGCGTGAGCTGGTTGATCCGCACCCGCACGCCCTGATAACGCTCCCCACCGGTTTGGCGCGTGGGATCGAAGATGTCCTCGTGGGTGTTGGGGTCGCCATCGTCAGGCCGGACCAGGTCCGCCAGCGTGATCACCTCCGGTGCCGGCAGCCCGGCGTCTGCCCGGACCAAGGTGATCGAGAAGTCGGCAGCCGGGTCTTTGTCGTGGGCTTCGTTGATGTTGCGCTTGCCGCCAAAGAACAGCGAACGGTTCGCGGTGATCTCCACCAGGTCGCCCTTCCGGAACCGGTGGTTGTTGAGCGGATCCCGGTTGAGCCGGTTCACCCCCGCGAGCCACTCGGCGTCCGCGTAGCTCTTGTCCGAGTTCCGGATCCAGCCCAGATTGCCATAGTTCTGCCCCATCCAGCAGGCGGTGCCACCCGCATCGCCGGGGGCAGACGCCTGAACAAAGATCTGCCACTGGCCACCCATCTGACCGGAGCCGGCGCCGTCATTCCACGGGACGAAACGGGGAGTGGAGTCGAGGAGTTCCTCCGGATTGTTCAGCACGATGCCCCGGAGGGTGAAGGGCAGGGTGCCCGTCCAGGCGCTGGTGCCGTCAGCCTTCACGGCTTGCAGTGCGGCATGGGTCTCCAAATCCGCCGCCCCGGCGGTCGGGAGCAGCAGCAGAGCCGCTCCCACGAGGCTCAGCCACGCAAGGGACAGCCGTCGGCCGCGGGCGGTGAAGTTCACAGTGGCGGTGAATGCAGTCGTCATGGCGCACAGTCTTCGCCGTGGCGTAGATGTTACGCAACATTAAGTTCGTGTGAACACTTCAACGCACGCTTTCGCCCTGTCCGGCCGGCGCGCGGGCCGCCGGACCTCAACTAACCGCGATCAGGGAGACGCGTTCGTTGGCCGCGTTGCGGGCAATGCCCTGCGCGCGCGGATCGAGCGTGGGCCGGCCGTCCACGAGAAACTGGTACTGATGATGACCGTGGTGCAGGGGAATCTGCGCCACCCACGTTCCATCCGGCTGCCGGTGCATCGGGTGAACCCCGGCCTGCCAGCCGTTGAACTCCCCGATCACGAACACCTGCCGGGCCTCCGGCGCGACACAGAAAAAGTTGATGGGTTTCGCCATGCGCCTCGCCGAGTAACGGTGGAGGCCATCGCGTGGCTTTGCGGGTTGATGCGTATTCACGGCGTCGCAGTGCAGCCGGTGCCACTCAGGGCAGGGCCCGGCCCGGCGGCGATCGGAGCAAATGACGTGCCGCGAGCCCCCCCGGTCGAGGGTGACCGGCGGCCCTTTGACTCAAGAAGATTGCTACCGAAGCGGGGGAACGGGCTGCCGGACAGCCCCGGTTGACTCTAAATTGGGTGTTACCGAGCCATGAAAACTCCAATGAGCCAAAACACCCGTCAGGAAGTCCTCCTCCAGATGCACTGACGCTACTTTCGCGTCGGGCTCCGCTACCAATCCCAACGGGTCGCCGGAACTGGTCGAACGGTTCGGCGACCATCGCAAGGCCGCCCTGCGCGCGCTGCGGCCCAAGGCCCCCGTTCCGCGCGCTCCCTTCGTCCGCGGCCCGCCCAAGGAATACTCCTCCGACCAACTCTTGCCTTGGTTCAAGCCGATCGGACGTCGGCCGCCCCGCGGCGCGGCCGGTGTCGGATTTCGGCTCGGGTCGGCTTTATACTCGGTGAGCGAACATGACCGACGCGACGCAACTCCTCCGGGAATATGCCCGACACGGTGCCAAGGCGGCCTTTCGCGAACTCGTCGTCCGCTACACCGACTTCGTGTACTCGGTGGCGCTGCGCCGGGCGGGCGGCGACTCGCACCTCGCGGAGGACATCGTCCAACGGGTCTTCACCGACCTGGCCACCCAGAGCCGCCGGGGTCGCGGGCCGCTGGCGGGTGGCCCATGCGCCTTGGGCGGCTGGCTGCATCGGCACACCTGCTTCGTGGCCGCGAATCTCCTGCGGGCCGACCGCCGCCGTCAGGTCCGCGAGCAACAGGCCGTGGAAATGAACTCCCTCGATCCCGCTTCCGACGCCTCCTGGCAGCCACTGGCGCCCGTGCTCGACGAAGCGCTCACGAGCTCGAACCCCGGGACCGCGACGCCCTGCTGCTGCGTTTCTATGAACGGCGCGACTTGCGCGCGGTGGGCCGGGCGCTGGGCGTGAGTGAGGATGCCGCGCAGAAACGGGTCTCGCGGGCGATCGGAGCCCCAGCCCAAGCCGCCGCGGGGCCTTCAACAGGCCCGGCAGGACCCACCGGTGCCTCCGAACGAACCGGCAGCCGCTTTGCCCGGCGACACGTCGGATTTCGACCGCGTTGAAATTTGCCCGTCGGTGTGTTTCGGTCTCCCCGCGTCCGCATCTGCTCATCCGGGAACACCATGAACCGACAGTCGTTGTTGAGAGTGGGGCGCCGCCTGGCCGCGGCGGCGTCCGTCCTGCCGATCCTCCTCGGCACGCCACCGTCCGTGCGGGCGGCGTTGGCTGACGCGCCGTTTCAGCAAACCGTGGCCGTGAAGTATCGGCTCGCGCCGGAACTCCAGGGCGCGCAGTTTCGGAAGCTGGTGGTGGACAATGACGGGATCGCCTACGTGCTGAGCGACCGCGGGGTGGCGCGGGTCTTTGGCGACACGCTGGCTCCGGACCGCACGCACCGGCCGCTGGCGGGCAAGTTGCCGCGCGACCTCACGCTGGCGCTGGGCGAGGTGTTTTACCTGTTCGACGACCACTGGCTCTCGAACGCCCGCGCGGGTGAGCCGTACGGCCGGCTGCCAGCAGGGGTGTATTCCAGCTTCGCCGTCGCCCCGGATGGTACCGTGTTGCTGGCGGGCACCACGAACCTCGCGCTGTTTCGCGGCGGGGCCCTCCAACCGCTGGCGCTGCCCATTGCGAGCCAGATCCAGCGGCTGTACTTCCACGACGACGCCTTCTATGTGGTGACCGGCGGCGGGATGGGCCGCGTCACACCCCAGGCGGCCACCATTCTCCACCGCGCCCGGAATATCACCGCGCTGGCGTTTCGCGGCAACGAGGTCCAGGTGGGCGCTGCCAACGGGATCTACGCGCTGGACCTGACCACCGGCCGGCCCACGGTCCCGTTGCAGACGAATCTGCCCTGCGCGGAAGTGACTTGTCTGGTCAACGCCACCAACGGCCTCTGGGTGGGGACGGCGCGGGGTGCGTTCCTACAGGTGACCCAGGGCCGGTTCCGCTATTTCGCGTCGCGGCGCTGGCTGGAGGACGATTTTGTGGTGGACCTCCAGCCCCTGTCCAACGGCGACTGCTTCATCCTCACGCGGTTCGGGCTGACCAAGATCGAGTTCCGCTGGATGACCCTGGCGCAGAAGGCGGCGTACTACGACGAGAAGGTGCGGAACCGCCATATCCGTTACGGGTTCTGCTCTGAGCTGCGGCTCAACCGGCCCGGCGACCCCACCAGCGCCGAGATGATTGACACCGACAACGACGGCACCTGGAGCAGCTATTACATGGCGAGCCAGGCGTTCCGGTACGCCGTCACGGGGGACGAGCGGGCCCGGGCAAACGCCTGGGAGACCTTCGCGGCCATCGAGCGCACGCAGACGATCAATCAGCGCGACGGGTACCCGGCGCGGACCTTCGAGCGCCTGGGGTTCAAGTTTTCCGACCCCGAACGCTGGCACCCGGCGCCCGACGGCGTCTGGGAGTGGAAGTCCCATACCAGCAGCGACGAGATCACCTGCCAGACCTTCGGGTACGCGGTGATGTGGGAGGTGGGCGCACGCACTCCCGCCGAAAAGCAGCGGCTGGCCGCGCTCTATGAACGCATGATCGGGCACATTCTGCGCCACAACCTCTACCTCGTGGACGTGGACGGCCAGCCGACCCTCTGGGGCCGCTGGAATCCCGAGTATGTGAACTGGTATCCGCCGACCATTGTGGACCGGCGCCTCAACAGCGCCGAGATCACCGCCTTTCTTCAGTTGGCCTACCGCATGACCGGCAAAGAAACCTACCGCGAGCGGGCGTTCGAGTTGTTCGAGCGGCACGGCTATCTCCAGAACATCACCAACTCGATGGCCAACATCCGTTATACGCCGGGCTACGAGTTCCGCGGCCAGCAGATGGGCGACGAATGGAATCACTCGGACGACGAACTGGCCTTCTTTAACTACTGGACCCTGTACCGCTTCGCCTTCAACGACCAGCTCCGCCGTCTCTACGGGCAGGCCATTCGCGATCACTGGCAGCTTGAACGGGCCGAGCGCAACCCGTGCTGGAACTTCATCTACGGCATGACCGGAGCGCTCAATTTTGACGCCGAGGCCGCGGTCTGGACCTTGCAGCGCTTCCCGCTCGACCTGGTGAACTGGACCATCCAGAACTCGCATCGTCGCGACCTCGTGCGGCTCCCCGCCAACTTCCGCGGCCAGGAAAGCGAACAACTCTTGCCGCCGGACGAGCGCCGCATCATGCGCTGGAACGGCAATCCCTTCGTGCTCGACGGCGGCGACGGCGGCGTCACCGAACTGGCCGGCGACGAATTCCTGTTGCCGTACTGGATGGGGCGCTACCTCAAGTTCATCCAGTAGCGGGCCGCACGCGCTGCCAGCGGGCCTCGCGGCCAACCGGTCCGTGAAGATCCGGGCGCGTGCCGCGCCGCGGCCCCGGGCGCCAGCCCTGGCGCTGGAATGCCGCCGGGTCCACCCGCGAGCGCCGTTCGGCGTGAGGTTCACGCGCGACGTCCACTTTACACTCTCCGCAGATGACCTTCTTGACCGCCCGGAACCCGAAAACCGAAGTCGGACTCACCGAAGGCAACAAAGCGACCGAAGGGAGAAGGGATTCCAACAGGATAGAACGGTCAGGAACAGTGCCCAGAAGGGAATCCCGTTCCCGTTGCTCCTCTGTTCCCTTTGTTTTCTTCTGTAAAACGAACTTCGGATTTCGGGTTGAACTGGCCGGGACGATGACGCTTGTCCTGGCCGTGCTCTGGGGCGCTCGGGTTGGATCGGTCCTCCACGCCGATGACCCAAGGCAAGGGTCCCGCCGGGCGAGGGCAATCCGGTCGGCCCTGGCCGGCATGAGCCTGCGGTGCCGGTGACCGACACGCCGCGCCTCCCGCTCCGCTCGCGCCGTTACCGCTGACAGCCCCCGCACCCCTCCCGCTTGATCGGGCAAAATACCCCTCGGTTCTTCGTGCGGGCAGCACAGGCTTGGCTTGCTATTGGCACTGCGGGTCAGGCAGCGTAGCGTCAAGCAACGTTGCCATGCCCATAACCATTTTGATTGCCGAGGCCAACCCGATCGAACTCGTCGGCCTCCGGACGGTTTTGCACCGCGCGACCGGTGTGCGCGTGGTGGCGGAAGCCAGTTCCCCGGCCGCCCTGTTCAAGCTCACCGACGAGCATCGGCCGCGGGTCATCATCCTCGGCGAGGAGTTGCTCAAAGCGGTCGGATCGGTGCTGCTGGAGGAGCTGCAGCGGCGCCAGGATCCCCCGGCGGTGCTGGTTCTGGGCCAGGAAGAAAGTGCTGGTGCGGTGGAACGGATGCTCTCGGCCGGGGCAGCGGGTTTTCTGGCGCGCACCACTCCGGTCGAGGAATTGCTTCATGGAATCCAGCGCGCGGCCGCAGGGGATCCGGCGGTGAGTACGCACCTGCTGGCACGCATCCTGCGCCGCCGACATCACCCCGTGGCCCATGAACCGCCACCCGATCCGACCGCCCTGCTCTCGCAGCGGGAGTTGGAGATTTTGCGGCTCACCGGCCTGGGCATGGAGGCCAAGGAGGTGGCCGGGCAGCTCAAGGTCAGCCCTCGCACGGTGGATGTGCATCGCGCCAACATCCGGCGCAAGCTGGGGATCCAGGGGATGCACCACTTGATGCGTTACGCCATGCGCTGGCTGGAGCATTGGACTCCGGACTCGGAACGCGATGCCTTCGCCGGGGCGACCCGGCCGGTGCTGCTGGTGGAGGACGACGAGGTGGACATCCTGAGCGTGAAGCGAAGTTTTCAGGAACTGGCCCTCGATACGGCGCTCCGGGTGGTCCGGTCCGCGGACGAGGCGCTGGCCTTCCTGCGCGAGCCCGGCAACCCGCGTCCCTCGTTGATCCTCCTGGACATCAAGATGCCCGGAATGGATGGAGGCGAGTTCCTCGCGGAACTGCGCCGGGACCCCAGGTTGAGTCTCTCGCCGGTCGTGGTGCTGACCACGTCGCGGGACGAAGCGGACATGACGCGCATGTACGCCCTGGGGATCGCGGCCTACCTCGTCAAGCCCACGGCGGCGCGCGATTTCACGGAGATGATGCGCAACCTGATGCGCTTCTGGGCTATGAGCGAAAAACCGCCACCGCCGCCCGCCGACTGACTGACGCCCCGCCGCGGCTCCGACCAGATGCCGGGGTCGGCGAGAATCCCCCGGCCCGCGCGAGGGTTCAGACCTGGTCGAGCAGGCTTTCCCAGAGGCGTTCGCTGGTCATGGCCCGCGAGAGGAACTCGGCCTCCTCGTCGGCGGGCGTGGGCGGCTGGGGTCGGGTGGGGAGGACGAGTCTCATGGCGAGCCCGCCGCCCTCGCTGTGGCCCACGGTAATGGAGCCGCCGTGGTGGTGAACGATCAGGTAGGCCGCCAGCAATTGCGTGCCCAGTTCGCCCGCCTCGGACCGGCGCATCTGGAAGGGATCCAGCAACGCCAGGGCCGCCTCCGCAGCCAGGCGGTTGCCGGTGTCCGTTACGAAAAGTTGGAGCGCGGGCCCGGCCGCGCCGGCGGCTTCAAGGGTTGCTCCCTCGAACCGGACCAGGGCGCCAGCCGGCAGACTCAGTAGTTCGTACCGCAGGATCAGCGGAAAGAGCTTCTCGAACCGGCCCGCGTCCACCTTGAGCGTCGGCAGGTCCGCGGGCACGGCATTGACCACCTCGATCTTTCGGGTGCGGAGTTCCACGGCGAGGCCGGCCACGGCCCGGTCAATGGCGGCCCGCGGCGACACTTCGCGGTCAAACGCGTAGGGGGGCGGAACCGGAACGACCAGACTATCGAGGAGGCCGACGACGGTTTTGAACCGCGCCTGGACGTTGCGGTGAAATTCCTGCCAGAAGTCGGGATTGCGAAGCTGAGTGAGGTCCACGTCATCGCGCTGCAAGCCCTCGGGGACAAGGTCCAGGAACTGGCGAACGGCGCCGACGGCACCGTGCAACTGGTGGCCCAAACCGGCTCCGAGCACCCCGAGGCTCAGCACCCGGTCCGTGACCACCAGGCGGTGCAGGACGGAGAGTTTCTCGCGGAGCAGGAGGTCGCGTTCAAGCTGGACGGCGAAGAACTCCAGCCCGCGCTTGAGCGTCATCTCGAGCGTGGGCACGTCCCAGGGTTTGCTGACGTACTTGTAGATCGCGCCACTGTTGACCGCGGCGATGGCGGCATCGAGGTCGGCGTAGGCCGTGGCGAGAATGCGGATGATTTGCGGGCGCAACCGGCGGGTTCGTTCCAGGAACTGCACGCCCTGTTCGCCGGGCATCCGCTGGTCGCTCATGACCAGGCCGATCTCATCCTGGTGGTCCTCCAGCAATCGGTACCCGTCGGCGGCGCTGGGGGCGGTGAACACCCGGAAGGTGTCCTGGAAGGCCCGTTGGAACTGCTTGAGGGATCGTTCCTCGTCATCCACGTAGAGGATCGCGAAGCGCTTGTAGTCGTAGAGTTCGTTCATGGTACGCAGCAGTTAGCCCGCGGTTTCCGCGGGTGGAAAGTCGTCAACGGATGCCGGGAAATCCAGCGTGAATTCGCAGAACTGCCCGGGTTCCGAGGCCACAGAAATGCGCGCCCCGCTGTCCCGGAGAATGCGGTGGACAATGCTCAAGCCCAGGCCGGTTCCCTGCCCGACTTCCTTGGTGGTGAAGAAGGGATCAAAGATCTTGGCCTCCAAACCGGGGGGCACGCCCGGTCCGTTGTCCCAGACGCGCAGGAGCCGGCGGTCTCCGGCCTCGTGCGCCGTCACGCGAATCCGGGGCGCGCGCCCCGAGGACGCATTGCTCTTGAGCGCATCAAGCGAGTTCTGGAGGAGGTTGACGAACACCTGGGTCAGGCGGCTGGCGACGCCCGGAACCTGAAACCCCGCCGGGATTTCCACGGTGACCTCAACCTTGTCCTTCCATTCGGCCGCGAGGAAGCGCAGCGCTGACGCCACCACCGGCGACACGTCCACCGCCTCCAGTTCGCCTCCGTGCGGATGGGTGAAGGAGCGCAAATCCGAGATGATCTGCGCCACCCGGTTCACGCCCTCCGCGACGTCCCGCAGGGTGTCCTCGAACTCCGCGCGGGCCTCCTCCGGCAGGTGGTAGGCGTGGCGGGCCAGCACATGCACCCCGGTGCGCGCGAAATTCAGGGGGTTGTTGATCTCGTGAATCAGGCCGGCGCTCATGCGCCCGAGGGAGACCATTTTCTCCATCTGGACCAACTGGAGTTCCGTTTCCTGCAGTTCTTCCATCGCGCTTGCGAGCCGGCCATTCTGCACGGCCAGTTCCTTTTGGAGGCGGTGGGCGTTCACCATGTTCTTGAGCCGGAGGCGCAACTCGGAGACCGAGAACGGCTTGGCCAGGAAGTCCGTGGCGCCGGCTGCCAGGGCCGTGAGCTTGGTTTCCTCGTCCGCGCGAGCCGTCAGCATCAGGAACGGCAGGTTTTGCGTGGAGGTTCGGGCGCGCAACTCGCGGCAGACCTCGAGGCCGTCTTTCTCCGGCAGCATCATGTCGCAGACCACGGCGTCGGGGAGAAGCTGCGCCGCGAGGGTCGCCGCTTGCGCGCCGTCCACCGCCTCGAACACCTCGTAGTCGTCTGCCAGTTGGGTGCGCAGGAAACGGAGCATGTCGGGCTCGTCGTCGGCGATCAGCAGCCGCACGCGCGCGCCACTTCCCTCCGGAGTCCACGGACGCAGCGTCTCGCGCAATTTGCCGACGCTGGAGAACAATTCTGCCCGCCGGTAAAGCGCGTGAAGCCACGACTCCTGTTCCGGGGCGGCTGCGGTCGGAGCGGTGGGCGCATCCGGCGGGACCGGTGATTCTGCGGCTTCGGCGGACGCGGCGGTGGGCTCGGGCGCGGCTGGCAGGTGAACGGCCACGGTGGTGCCGCGGCCCAGTTCGCTCGCCACCGTCACGTGTCCGCTGTGCGCCTCGACGAGTTCCCACACCAGAGCCAGGCCCAGGCCGGCCCCCTGGTATTTGCGCCGGGCGGAGGTGTCCGCCTGCCAAAACCGCCCGCCCAGATGCGGCAGGTCCTCCGGCGCGATACCGACCCCGGTATCGGTCACGCTCACCACGATTTCAGGGCCTTCGCGGCGTCCGGTCACCCGGACTTCGCCACCCGCCGGGGTGAACTTGAGGCTGTTGAACAGGAGGTTGAGGAAGATCTTCTCCAGTTTGTCCGCGTCCGCCCAGGCGGCGCCAACCTCGTCCTCGAGGTCGCACGACACGCGCAAGCCGCGATCCACCGCGAACTTGTCCAGAGACTTGACCAGACCGCGGAGGAAGGCGGCGATGGGGACGGCACGGCGCTGCAAGGCGAGCTTCCGCGCGTCGAGGCGCACCAGATCGAGCAGATCGTTGATCAACTTGAGCAGGCGCAGGCCGTTGGCGTGCATGGTTTCGAGCGAATCGCGCACGCGCGGATCGGCCGCGGCGGGGGAGGCCAGGAGCGTCTCCAGGGGCGCCAGCAGCAGGGTGAGCGGAGTGCGCAGCTCGTGGCTGATGTTGGCGAAGAATCGGCCCTTCATTTCGTCCACCGCCCGGAGCTGCTCGTAGTTGCGTTCCAGGAGGCGCTGACTGCGGGCCAGTTCGTAGCGGAGCGTGAACTCCCGCAGGCGCAACTGGTTGAGGGCCCAGTTGCCGACCAGCACGATCACTCCGGTGACCACCAGGAAATAGAGATTGTTGAACGTGGTGCCCAACTCCAGCGGCACGCTGCTAACGGCCCCGGCCAGGGCGTAGAGCAGCAGGATCGTGAGCGTGGCGATGAGCGATTCGCGGAGATCCCATTGAACGAGGGCGTTGACCCCCAGGAGCACGAGATTGAGCGCCGCGTAGTAGGGCGAATTGAAGCCCTCGACTTGCGCGATCATGGCTGCCAGAAACGCGGCCGGCAGCAGGGCGATGGGCATCCCCAGCCAGTGAAGGTGACGACGGCCCCAGCCGGTGGTGTGCAGCCAGTACACCCCCAGGGCGAGGAGGGAGCAGCCCAGGCGCAGCCCGAGGAATTTGCGGAGCTGCTCCGGGTACACGAAGAAGTCCGCCAGGGATCCGGCCGGCATGAGCACGGCCACCATGAGCGAGGCCAGCTTCCCGGACCGCAGCCGTCGCTCCAGCACGTCCGCCTCGAGGGCCGCCTGAAACTCGGGATCGGCCGGCACCGGGGCGGTCGCTAGCGCCGTTGCCCCGGAGGCGCCGGGCGCAGCGGCGTCAGCCGCCGGCGGGCTTGCGGACCTCAAGGTAGATGTTAACTCCGGTGTCATCCGATTTGGTGGCGATGCACGCGGGCGCCACCCCGGTGGGGTGAAGCTGTTTCATCTGGGCCTGGTCGCGGTAGATGAGGTGCCACTCCAGAAGGAATTCCATGCCGTGCCGCATGGGGTTGGAGGGATCCACGTTGGTGGCGATCAACAGCCCCCCCGGCGCCACGAAGCCGTAGAGGATGTTCACCAGCCGCTGGCAGATGCGGTCGGACAGGTAGTCGAACAAGCCGGCGCAGTACACCAGGTCGTAACGGGGAACGTCCGGCACCGGCCGACCGGCGTCCCGCAGGAGCTGGTGGACGGACTTCTGCTCGAACTGCAGTCCGGTCTGCCGCCCGTGACGCGCGCGCGCCCCCTCGAGCTGGGTGCGCGCGTACTCGAGGGTTTCCGTGTTGAAGTCCCAGAGCAGAAAATCCGCCTCGTTCGAGACCTCGAATTCCCGCAGAAAGCGTTGCACTTCGCCGGCCGGTCCGCAGCCGAGATTGAGGATGCGCGCCCGGCGGCCCTGGGCGACCGCCCGGCGGGTTTCGGCGACGAGGCTTTCGAGCAGGTACACGATGCGGTTGCGGTGGGCGAGGGAGGGCGCCTGGTTGAGGAACCACAGGTTGACCGTTTTCGCGAACAGGGAGCTGCCCTGCAGCGGGTCCCCCAGGATCATGTTGACCATCTCGTAGTCGCCCGCGTAGCCGAGCGGCTTGTGAAAGGTGCGGTAGGGAAACGGGGCGCAGAGCACCAGGGGATGCAACTGGCGGCGCATGTAGGTGCGGTGCATCGGCAGGGCTTCGGCGGGCAGGGCGTTGGCAATCCGCTCGAAACGGGCGAACAGCTCGGTGGTCTCGCCCACGACCGGCCGCTGCAATTGCTCGATCACCTCGCGCTCGTGCGCGGTCCGGTCGCCCGCCGGAATCGAGCGAATGCCCAGCTCCAACTGCTCCAGCCAGCGCCGGAGGTCCGCCAGCCAGGTTTGCATGTCGGCGACCACCACCTTGAAATCCGGCTCGATGAGGCGGGCCTTGCTGGCCTCGTGCAAGAACGCCTCCAGTTCGCCGTTGAGCCGCTCCCGCTGGCTGACCGGGGAGAAGAGGTCCACGTCCAGCCAGGCGTCGTTGAGGGTGGCCTCGCACAGCAACATGATGCCGGCGTTGACCAGGTTGCTGACGGTCGCGCGGCCGGAATAGACCAGCCGCTCCCCAATGGTGATGCGGAAGTCGTTCAACACTTCGGACAACTGGAGGATGCTGAAGGGGTTGTACACCTCGAAAACGACGTCGAAACGGGTGAGCCGGACCGGGGTGCTGCGGATGTTCATCCCCTCGCTGTTGCGACAGGTCAGGAGAACGTCGCGATTCCGACCCACTGCAGCATCTGTTCGAATGTTGCTCATCGCGGAGTGCTTTGATTGGGTGGCTGCCGGTGGCAAAAAGGGAGCTACAACCCGAAAACCAACACCTTGCTGGCAAAACCGAGAGCTACCCAAGGTGCCGCCCAAGGGGGGCGAGGATGGCTGTCTTCTCGATGAGCTCCTGATCCTGACTGCCAGCCACGCCCCGAAGAGCCTGCACCAAATCGCGCCGATACAACTTCAGGCCGGCCTTGAAGGCAATCGTGAAGAGCGCCCCGCGAACTCCTCGCCGAGCTCACCAACGCGCGGCCGCCTTGGCACCCACCCGCACCCCGACAATCGCCTTGCTGATCGGTCTCAGGGTTGAGGACACTCTCTTCCGGCCGCGGCCGCGTTCGGCGGTCGGCATTGCTAATTCGGCCGGTAGAGAATGGGCTAGCCATGCGATGGAGCATTTAAGGGGCAAGCGGGCGCTCTTAACAGGCGCCAACGGAGGCCTCGGGCCTTGTTTGGCTCGCGCGCTGGCGGGGGCTGGGATGGATGTTGCCTTGGCCGGAAACAACGCGACAGCGCTCGACAGCCTGGCTCAAGCCGTGCGCAGTTGGGGCTGCCGGGCAGCGGTGTTCGAGGCGGACCTTCGTTTTGCCGATCAGGTGGCCCGCCTTGCGCGGGGGGCAAACTCGTTGTGGGGCGGAATTGACGTGCTGGTTAACAATGCCGGGGTGGAATACTCAGCCCCGTTTCATGAATTGACCGACGGGCAACTGCAAGAGGTCTTGGATGTCAACCTGACCGCGCCAATGCGTCTGACTCACCTGCTCGTGCCCGGAATGGTTGAGCGCGGCGCAGGCCATGTGGTGAACGTGTCGTCGCTGGCCGGAAAATCCGGGCCGGCTTGTCAGGAACCATACGCCGCGACGAAGGCCGGCCTGATCGCGTTCACCTGGTCGCTCCGCGCCACTTATCGGCAGGCTGGGGTGAGTGCTTCAGCCGTTTGTCCGGGGTTCGTCGCCACGGGCATCTACTTGCGCATCGTTGAGCAGACCGGTTGTCGGGCGCCGTACCTCCTTGGGCCCGTGTCGCCCGAGCGGGTCGCCAGGGCCATGATGCGCGCCATCCGTCGCGACCAGGCTGAGGTCATCGTCAGCAAGTTTCCCGTCAGACCCATTCTCGCCGTCTTGGCCGTCGCGCCCGGGCTGGGACTCCGACTGGTTGCCGCGCTCGGCACCCATGAGTTCTTTCGACGTGTGGCGGCCAAACGCAACGACACGCCAGGTCTGAGGTGACAGTGGAGCGGGTTTCTCGGAAAGCCCCTTCCGCCGCGCCGGAACGCTGGCTGTTCCGCCGGCAAACCGAGGCGAATGCCCCGGCCCCCGTTCCACGGCCTAACGGTAGGGTTGACCACGTACGGTTTCCTCGGTATGGCTCGCCTCAGATGAAAACGCCCCGACCTGCGCTCTGCCGACTAGTTCCGGTGGGTTTCTCCAGCCTGGCCGCCGTTTCCGTATTGGCCACCGGTTTTCGCCTGCCGGATCAGGATGCCTTTGCCACTGGCCGCGGCGAGGCGTTCGCGGCGACGGCCGACAATCCCTCCGCTCTCTACTACAATCCTGCCGGCATTGGCCAGCTCCGGGGGCATCAGGTTTCCGGCGGCGTGTACGGGCTTAACCTGCGCACGACCTTCGAGTCGCCGACCGGCGCCCAGTTCGACAACGAGGCGGACCTGCACGCCATCCCACAGATTTTCTACGTGTACGGCGCCGAAAAGCTGCCGCTCAGCTTCGGTTTGGGGGTGTACTCGCCGTACGGGCTGAGCTCGGAGTGGCCGGAGACCACCGGGTTCCGCACGCTGGGTCTGGAGGCCCGACTGACCTACTTGTCGGTCAATCCGGTGGTGGCGTGGCGGATCACGCCCGGCCTCATGGTGGCGGCAGGCGCGACCTTCAACCTCGCCGAGGTCGAACTGACCCAGGGGCTGACGCCGATTCCCGACAATGACTTCTACCGCGTGGAAGGCAGCGATTGGGCACCGGGCTTTACCCTGGGCGGACTGTGGCAGGTGAGCGAGAAGTTTTCGATCGGCCTGGCCTACCGCAGCGCCACCACGATGGACCTCGAAGGCGAATCCGAGGTGGTCGTCCGCTCGCCGGTGCCCCCGTTTCTGCCCGGCCCGCTGGCTTTAACCGAGGACGCCTCGGCCCGGTTCCCCTTCCCGTTCAATCTGGTCTTCGGCGTGTCCTTTCGCCCGACGCCCCGATGGAATTTCGAGTTCAACGCCGACTACACGGACTGGAGCCGGCTGGACACCGTGACTGTCGAGCAGGCGCCGCTGCCTCCGGCGTACCTCGTGCTGAACTGGAGGCCAAGCTGGTACTACGAGTTCGGGGCCACCCGTTACCTGGAGAAGGGCTGGTGGGTCAGCCTCGGCTACATCTTTAACGAGAACTCGGTTCCCGACGCCTTCTATTCGCCGCTGGTGTCGGACCTGGACCGCCATTTCTTCAGCGCGGGCGTCGGTTTCGAGCAGGACCATTTCCGGCTGGGCCTGGCGTATCAGTTCGGCTATGGGCCCACGCGGACGGTGGTTGGCAGCCAGCCTTCCAGCGCCGGCGAAACGGCGGATGGCAACTACGATTTTCTTAGCCATGCCGTCATCCTTTCCGCTGGCTGGAAGTTCTGAGCCGTTCCCCGCTCAATCGCCGCGAGCGTCCGCGGCGCTTCTGCCGGGCGGCGAACGCGTTTGGCGTGGGCGGATCACCCATGGACTCGTGTTGCCTCGATCGCAGCCGTCCGGCCGGGGCTCGCTGCCCGGCCCGGCACCGACTCCGCTGAGGGCGTCGCGATGAATTATCCGCCTGCGCCCCCAGACTCGCCTGATGCCGTCTCCGGGACCGAGCCCGGTCCGCCTGCCGGCGCCGGTGGGGAAAGTGACCACCTGGTGATGGCGGTCAGTTCCGAAGGTCGAGTTCTGATGGCCAACCGCGCCTGGCGTGAGGCGCTGGGCTGGTCGGAAACGGACCTGCCCGACCTGAGTCTGTTCGACGTGACGGACCGGGCGGACCATGCGACGTGTCAGGCCTGGCTGCGAGATCCGGACCCGCGGCGGAGGCTTTGGCTGGTCCATCTGCGGTTGCGGACGCGGGTCGGGCGCGAGTTCCCGGCCGAGGGCGCCTGCTCGGCAGAAGTTCAAAACGGCCAGCTTGTGCTCCTCTACTTTGCCTTGCGCGACCGGACGATGGAAAGCCAGCACCGGGCCCGGCTGCGCGAGCAAACGGACCTGCTCCAGGCGGTGACCACCTATGCGCCGGTGGGCGTCTTTCGGGTGGATGGAGAGGGGCGGCTGACCTACGCCAACGAGCGGTGGCGCCGGTTCGCGGGTATGGCGCACGTCCTCGAGCCGCGGGGCGTCTGGTGGCAGATGGTTCACCCCGACGACCGGCCGCGGGTGGGCGCCCTCTGGCAGCGGGCGCGACTTCAAAGCCGCGAGATTCTTTGTGAGTATCGTTCGCTGGCGTACGGTGATCGCGTCTGCCGCTTCCGGACCCGTTTGGCGACCGTCACCGGCGCCGAGGGAACGTCCCGGTGCTGGATCGGCGTGACCGAGGACATCACCGCTGCCTGGGAGGCCAACCGCCGGCTGGAGGGGGCCCGGCAGGATCTCGAGGCCACCGTGGCCGCGCGCACGCGGGAACTGCGGGCCATCAACCGGGAGTTGAGCGAATTCGCCTACGCCGTGACCCACGACATGAAGGCCCCGCTGCGGGGCATTCACCGTATCACTGAATGGCTGGTGAAAGACCACCTGGGCCAGCTTGGCCCGGAGGGGGTACGCTTGTGCGAAATGCTGCAGGACCGCGTGCGATTCCTGAACGACTTCGTCGAAGGCATGCTCGCGTACACGCGGATCGGACGCGAACGGGTCATTGAAACGGACGTGCCGCTCGGCACCGTGCTGGCGGGCATTCGGGACGTGCTCTCCCCGCCCTCTACGGTCGAGTGGATCGTGCCGGAGCCCGCGCCGGTGGTCCGCGGCGTGCCGGAGTATCTGTACCAGGTTTTTCAAAACCTGCTCGACAACGCCGTGCGGCACCTGCCCCGGCAGCAAGGGCGCGTCGAAGTAACCTGCCGCCGCCTGGACGCGGCGTGGGAGTTCGCCGTGGCCGACAACGGGCCCGGCATCCCGCGCCGCTATCACGACAAGATCTTTCAGATTTTCCAGAAATTGCCTTCGGCCGCGGGGACGCAGGGCACCGGCCTGGGGCTGGCGCTCGTCAAACGCATCATTGACAGCCGCGGGGGCACCATTCACCTGGAATCCGACAGCGGCCACGGGACAACGGTGCGCTTTGTCTGGCCGGACCAGCCCGCTGCCGGCAGTGCGCTTGCGGAACGGGACGCTCCGGGAGCGGCCCGCAACGGTGCCACGGCCCCGTTGCTTTGACCGTGGGGGCGGCCGGCGGGTTTCCCCGCCACCGTCTAGTCCACGAAGGCGAATTCGTTGGCGAGCAGCAGCGCCTGGGCGAATTGCTCCAACGGCGTGAGCGGCTCCGGATCCCCGGACGCAAAGTCGCGCTCCGCTGCCCACTCCGTGCGGGTGCCCGCGGCTTCGTCGCCGGGCTGGAGCCGGATCACGGGCGCCCAAGTGAAACTGTCGAAGGCGGGGCCTTCGACGCAATCCACCACGAAGTCCAGCGTGTCGCCCCGGCTCACCGACAACGCGCTCACCCGCGTTTGCTCGGCGGAGTTGCGGACGCGCCACTCCGCCACTCGGCCCTGACCCGAATGCACCAGCCGCCCGCGTACCCCGTCCCCCTGGGTGTTGTCGTGCCGCAGCACGCCTTCAATGCGCGCGACGCCGTCCGCTGGCGCCGTCCACCGGCGGATGACCGAGAATCGGGCGGTATTGCCCGGATGCCCGCCGTGGGCGGTGAGCGAGGCGTAACCCCGTTCGTCGGCGAGGGGGAAAGTTGGCGCCGGCGAAATCCGGTCACCCGTGCGACTGCGCATCTCCTCGAAATTGACGGTGGCGTTGGCCGACTCGTCGTAGGCACCGAGGCCGTACCGCCACCCGCCGGCCACTGGCGCGGGACGCTCGGCCGCGCGCGCGAGGAACGCGGCGCCCAGCTCCGCCTCGGCGGGTTCCGGCGCGCGTTGGAGCACGCGGATGAACAGGGCGCGCACGGCTGCGGCGGGTGAGGGCGCGTCCGTGCCCGCCAGCGCCGCGACCCGGCGCGCCTGCTCGATCACGAACGGGCTGTTCATCAAGAACAGCGCCTGCTGAGGGACGGTGGTGGTGAACCGCCCCGGGCTGCTGGTGTCCGGGTTGGCGAAGTCGAAGGTGCGGAAGAGTCCCGGCAAATTCTGGCGGTCAATCAAGCCGTAAACCGTGCGCCGACCCGTGAACGGTTGAGCCAACAAATCCACCGGCTGCCCGCCCGGCGTTGCCTCCAAGTGCCCCGCGACGTGCAGCAGGGAATCCCGCAGCGCCTCGAAGTCCAGGCGGCGGCGGTGCTGCCGCCAGAGCAGGGTGTTCTCCGGGTCCAGCGTGCTCGGGTGCCGTCCGCCAGCAACCAGCTCAGGAAGATCCGACCCATCCGACGGATCCGACCGATCCGCCGCCTGCCTATAGGTGCTGGAGAGCAGGATCAGGCGGTGCAGTTTCTTCAGCGACCAGCCCTGGTCCATGAACGTCGCCGCCAGCCAGTCGAGCAAGTCCCGTTGTACCGGTGGCTCGGTGCGGACGCCGAAATCGCTCGGGGTGCGGACCAGCGGCGCGCCGAAATGCCAGGCCCAGACGCGGTTCACGAACACGCGCGCGGTGAGCGGGTTGTCGCGGCTGGCGATCGCCCGGGCCAGTTCGAGGCGCCCGCTGCCGTTGGTGAAGGCCGGCGGGTTCGGCCCGGCCAACACTTCCAGGAAGCGGCGCGGCACTTCCGGGCCGGGATTGCCGGGGTTGCCCCGGATGAGCACACGGGAGTTGCGGGGGGACGGCAGGTCTTCAAGTGCCATCGCCCGTGCCGGCGCGCCGGGATGCTGCCACTCGAGGGCGGCCAGTTCCTGGCGATGCGCGACGGTCTGGTTGTCCAGATGGCGGGCGATGATCCGCCGCACCTCCGCCGCAGGCAGGTCCGGCGGGCTTTTTAGACTCGCCGCGTCCGCCTCGCCCGGCTGGTCGTTCAGCAGGGCGATCCACTGGCGGAGCACCTCGATCGCCACCTTGCGCTCGCCGGCGAAGGTCTCGAGGTTGGCTTCGGCCGGCAGCGCCCGGGCTGCCTCGGCAGCGGCGCGGTACTCGGCCGCTTTGTCGCGCTGTTCCTTCAGCCATTCTTCGACCTCCGTCGCGATGACCGCCTCCCGGCGCGCTTCGATTTCCGCCCGCCGCTGCATAAATGCCGCATTTTGCGCCGGGTCGGGCGCGGCGCCCAGCAGGGGCTTTTCCTCCGGCTCGCGCGAGGACGCGAACACACCATGCAGCGCGTAGTAGTCGCGCATCGAGATCGGATCGAACTTGTGATCGTGGCAGCGGGCGCACGTCACGGTCAGCCCCTGAGTGCCGCGCATCACCACGTCAATCCGGTCGTCAATGATGTCGTGCTGGTTGTTCAGAAACCTGCGGCCGAGGGTGAGGAAACCCAGGGCGGCCAGCGAGGAACGGTCCGGTTCCCCGGGGGCGGATCTTTGGAGCTTGCGCTCCTCGAGCCATTGGTCGGCCGCGATCTGCTCGAGGAGAAACTGGTCGAACGGCTTGTCCTCGTTGAAGGCGCGGATGACGTAGTCGCGGTAGGTGTAACTGAAGGCGTAGCGCCGTTCCTCCTGAAACACGTAGCCCTTGGTGTCCGCGTAGCGCGCCACGTCGAGCCAGTAACGGCCCCAACGCTCGCCGTAGTGTGGCGACGCCAGCAGCCGTTCGACCGCCCTCTCGTAGGCGTCCGGTGAGGCGTCCCGGAAGAAGTCGTCCATCTCCTGCGGGCCGGGCGGCAGGCCGGTGAGATTGAAGCTGAGGCGACGCAGCAGGGCGCGTTTGTCCGCGGGCGGTGCTGGGCGGAGGCCTTTGGCCTCGAGTTTGGCGAGGACGAACGCATCCACCGGCGTCCGCACCCTGCTCTGGTCTTTCACGGTGGGCACGGGCGGGGCCGTGACCGGCTGAAATGCCCAATGCTTGCGGGCCCTGGCGAAATCAGGGGGCGCATCCGCGGGTTGGGTGGCGGTCTGGCCCGTGCGCGGATCGGGCGCGCCCATCGCCACCCAGGCTTCGAGGTCCGCGATCTTTTCGGGCGCCAGTTTGCCGCCCGCGGACGCCGGTGGCATCTGCAGCTCCTTGTCCGTGTAGCGGACGGCCTTGATGAGCAGGCTGTCGTCGGGCTGGCCTGACACCAGGGCTGGTCCCGAATCGCCGCCCTTGAGGACTCCGGCCCTCGTATCGAGAACGAGCCCGCCCTTGGACTTGCCACCCTCGGTGCTGTGGCACTGGTAGCATGACTCGATGAGGATGGGGCGGATGCGCTGCTCAAAGAACTCAAGTTGGTCAGACGGCACGTCACTGGCTCCGGCGGCCACCACGGAGAAGATCAAGGCGAGCAGGTGAATTCCCCGTGCCCCAACCGCCACGCACCGGGCAGACCTGGCCGCGACGGCGAGCGTGATTCCGCGGAGCGCGGGCGTCCCGCATGCTCTGGTCGGCGTCTCGCCGATCAGTTCGACCAGCCGACGGAAACTTCCTTTGGACAAATGCGAACTTTCGCCGCGCCATCGGCGGGACGCCGATGGCGGCAACCGGGACGGTCGCGCTCCCCCGTCCCCACTGCTTTGTGCCGCGTCCGCCGCGGTGATTCGATTCGGCCTCATCCGAAGACGCCAAGCCACTGTGGGAACAACCGTCTCACCCGGGAACGGCAAGCCCTTCACGCCACAATCTCCTTCACCACCTTGCCATGCACGTCGGTCAGCCGGAAATCGCGGCCCGCGTAGCGGAAGGTCAGTTTGGTGTGATCAAAGCCCAGCAGATGCAGGATGGTCGCGTGCAAGTCGTGGACATGGACCGGATTGACCGCCGCCTGGAAGCCGAACTCGTCCGTCGCGCCATAGACCGTGCCGCCCTTCACCCCGCCGCCCGCCAGCCACATGGTGAAACCGTAGTGGTTGTGGTCGCGGCCATTGATCTTGCCCGCATTGGCTCCGGCGGTGGGCAACTCGACCACCGGTGTGCGGCCAAACTCGCCGCCCCAGATGACGAGCGTGTCCTCCAACATGCCGCGTTGTTTGAGGTCCTTGAGCAGGGCGCCGATGGGCTGGTCGCATTCTTTCGCCAGCCGGCGGTGGTTGACTTCCAGATCGTCGTGGTTGTCCCACGGCTGGCCGTCGCCATGCCAGACCTGCACGAAGCGCACGCCCTTCTCCAGCAGGCGCCGCGCGATGAGAAGCTGCCGCGCCTGCGTGCCTTCGCCATACATCCGGCGGATGTGCTCCGGCTCGCGCGTGATGTCGAAGGCGTCGCTGGCATCCATCTGCATCCGGTAGGCCAGTTCGAAGGATTGGATGCGCGCTTCGAGCTGCGCCTCGCGCTGGCGCTGGCGCGCGTGGCGTTCGTTGAGGGCCTGGAGCAGGTCGAGCTGTTCGCG
>CAYNCT010000007.1:0-49948 GCA_964396005.1 uncultured Verrucomicrobiota bacterium
GCTTCCTCATCGAGCACTACGCGGGCAACTTCCCGCTCTGGCTCGCGCCCGACCAGGTGCGCGTCATCACGCTCAACGACGACGAAGCGTTGATCGCCTACGCGCAGCCCATCGTGGCCGAACTCCGGGCGAACATGGTCCGCGTGGATGCGGATTTCAGCGCCACGCCGTTCAAGGCGAAGATCGCCGAGGCCGAAAAGCTGCGTGTCCACACGATGCTGGTCATAGGGCCGCGGGATATGGAGGCCGGCCAGGTGTCTGTCCGCCTTCACCACGGCGGCCCGCAAGGCGCAAAGCCGAAAGCGGAGGTCGTGGCGGAGATTCTGGCGAAGATCAGAGAGCGACGGGCGTGAGAGACGTCGCAAGGGGCAACGAACTGCACGCGCGACGTTGCCCTGCCTCGCGCGGCTCTGGGATGGGGCCACCGACCGGCATTTCCCGGTTTCCCCAAGCCGGAACGCTTCAAGTGAATGCGGGGTGGAACGAGCCGCTGGCACGCTGGGGCGGGCGCCCGGGCCGACAGTCAAACGCACGAGGCTGCCATTGGAGGGTGGGCGGCTTCCGGTGCTGGGAAGTCGCCGGGTTTGGCCGACGGACGCGTTCGTGGTCTGACCGCAGGGGGGCCAGGTCGCTGTCTGTAACGCGAAGGGCGCTGGCGGCAAACTGGTTTCCGTGAGGGTAACCCAGCGCTCTTTCGGGACCGGATTGAAGCGTTTGATTCCTACAGTCGGCGACGCGGCAAGGGCCGACTCGGGATTTGCGGTTGACCGTTCCCGGCGGCTGTACCTACCGTTCGGTACGGAAATGGGGGCGACTTCCACAAAAACCCGCCAACGGCTGCTGAACGCCGCGTTGAAGCAATTCGCGCGACGCGGTTACGCCGGGGCCTCGGTGCAGGAGATCGTCACGGCGGCACGGGTGACCAAGCCGGCGCTGTATTACCACTTCGGCAGCAAAACCGGGCTGTTCCGGGCGCTGGTGGACCACGCGTTTGATGAACGCTTGCGCCTGATGGAGGCGGCCGCGGCGCGGGGTAGCTCGACGCCGGAGCGACTCGAGGAGATCGTAGCGGCGGTCTTTGATTTCGCCCGGCGCAACGCCGACTTGATGCGGCTGGCGTTCGCCGCCGCGTTCGCCGGCGTCGAGGAATTGCCGGCCGGGGCCCGGTGCCTGGCCAAGGGCCGGCGCAATTTTGAGTTCGTCCGGAAACTGGTCGCCGCCGGGCAGGCGGCGGGCGAGTTGAGTCCGGCGTTCGATAGCGAACAACTCGCTTTCGGTCTCTATGGCCAGTTGAACACGTATGTCATGGTTCACGTGATTCTTCCCGGTTACCGGCTGGATCGAACGACAGCGCGCCAGGTGGTCCGGCTGTTCCTGGACGGGGCCTTGCCCCGAAAGTCGTGAAGTCTTTCTCGCTTATGATGATTTACCGAGTGGTGTCCCTGATCGTGCTGGGGGCGGTGATCGGGGGTGTGGCCGGCTGCAAGCCGCGTGGTGGCGGAGGAGGGCCGGGGGGACCGGGCGGTCCCGGTGGCCCCGGCGGCATGGGCCCGGGCATGCCGGTGGTGGCCGTGGCGGTAAAGCGCCAGACCGTGGTCGAGACGGTCTCATTGGTCGGTAATCTCGCCGCGAACGAGGCGGTCGAGATCAAGCCCGAAACCGACGGCATCGTGCAAGTGATCCTGTTCGACGAGGGGCAAGCGGTCGCCCAGGGCGCGCTGTTGCTGCGCCTGGACGAAACCAAACTGGTGGCGGAGCTGGCTGATGCCGAGGCGAGGTTGCGCCTGGCCGAGGCGAGTCACGCGCGTGCCCGAGACCTGCGGGATGCCCGGTTGATCTCGGAGCAGGAGTACGACCAGGCTGCCTCCACCCTGGCGGTGAGCAAGGCCACGGTCGCCTTGCGGCAGCGCCAGCTTCGCGACGCCAAGGTCACCGCGCCTTTTGCCGGCGTGACCGGCGCGCGGTTGGTCAGCCCCGGTCAGGTCATTACACGCAACACGCCGATCACGTGGCTGGTGGACCTGGATCCGATGAAGCTGGAGATGGAGGTGCCCGAGCGGTTTCTGGGGCAGTTGCGCCTGGGCCAGGCGGTGCGGTTCGAGGTCACGGCCCATCCCGGCCGCCAGTTTACGGGTGAAATCTACTTCATCGCGCCGCGCCTGGATGAGCGAACGCGCACCGCGCAGGTGAAGACACGCATCGCCAACCCTGAGGGCCTGCTGAAAGCCGGCATGGTGGCCAACCTCGAGGTCAAGCTGGTCATCCGGGATGACGCCGTGGTGGTGCCCGAGGCCGCCCTGATGAGCAACGGCGACGTGACCTTCGTGTACGTGGTGGGGCCCGAACAGGTGGTCCAACTCCGGCCGATCAAGGTCGGGCAACGCCTCCCTCGCTGGGCCGAGGTTCTGGAGGGGCTGCAAGGCGGTGAAATGGTGGTCGCCGAGGGCCACCAGAAGATCGGGCCCGGCATGAAAGTGACGCTCGCGCCGCCCGAAAAGGCGGCGGTGTACGACAGCAACGAATTGCGGCCCGAGCTGCCGCCGGTCCGCCCGGCGGCGGGGACGCCGGGTGCAACCAACGCTCCTGCTGCCGGTCGCGACCCCGCGTGAAGGGTCCGTTCGCCGGCCCCTCTACGCCCGACGCCTGCCATGACCTTGTCCCGTATCAGTATCCAACGGCCGGTGCTCACTTCGATGATGAGCCTGGCGCTCGTCTTGTTCGGTGTGATCAGTTTGACGCGCCTGCCGGTGCGTGAGCTGCCGAACATTGATCCGCCGATTGTCAGCGTGACCACGGTCTATCCGGGGGCCAACGCCCAGGTTGTCGAGACCGAGGTGACGGAGCGTCTCGAGGAGACCCTCAGCAACATCGAGGGGATCAAGACGTTGACCAGCACCAGTCGGGAGCAGGTCAGCGCGATCGCGGTCGAGTTCGATTTATCGCGCGACGTGGACCTGGCGGCGCAGGACGTACGCGATCGGGTCGCCCGGGTGCGGGGGCTGTTGCCGGAGGACATCCTGGAGCCGGTCGTGGCCAAGCAAGAGTCGGACGCCCAACCGATCATGTGGATCTCGGTGAACAGCGACCGCTACTCACCGCTCGAGTTGACGACGCTGGCTGAACTGCGAATCAAGAACCGCTTGCAAACCGTGGCCGGCGTGTCCTCGGTGATCATCGGCGGGGAAAAGCGTTTCGCCATGCGGCTGTGGCTGGACTCCGAACGCATGGCGGCGCGGGGCGTGACCGTCCTGGATGTGCAGCGCGCGTTGCGGGAACAGAACATCGAATTGCCCAGCGGCCGCGTGGAGAACCTCGACCGGGAGATGACCATCCAGACGCTGGGGGAACTCAAGACCGCCGCGGAGTTCAACAACCTGGTGGTGTACAGCGACGGCGTAAAGCTGGTGCGACTGCAGGATGTGGGCACCGCGCGCGAAGGGGTGGAAGACGAGCGAACGATTGCCCGGTTCAACGATCAGGCCACGGTGTTTCTGGGCGTGGTCAAGCAGTCCCGGGCCAACACGGTGGAGGTGGCGCATGGGGTCAAGGCGGAACTGGAGCGGCTGGGCCCCACGTTGCCGCTGGGGGTCAACCTGGTGGGCGCTTACGACTCCTCCCTCTTCGTGGAAGAGTCCATCCGGGAGGTCTGGTTGACCCTGGGCATCGCGTTCGTGCTGGTGGTGGTGGTGATCTTCGTGTTTCTGCGAAATTTGCGCTCGACCGTGATCCCGGCGGTGGTCATTCCGGTTTCAATTGTGGGTTCGTTCACGGTGCTCTACGCGATGGGCTACTCGGTGAACATCCTGACCATGCTTGCCCTGGTGCTCGCCATTGGCATCGTGGTGGATGACGCGATCGTGGTGCTCGAGAACATCTTT
This sequence comes from uncultured Verrucomicrobiota bacterium, assembly GCA_964396005.1. Classification (GTDB taxonomy): domain Bacteria; phylum Verrucomicrobiota; class Verrucomicrobiia; order Limisphaerales; family J093; genus JADJWF01. The sequence continues at coordinate 3,879 of CAYNCT010000007.1, forward strand.
CGCCACCTCGAGGCCGGGCAAAGTCCGATGGAGGCGGCGTTTACGGGCATGAAGGAGATCGGCTTTGCGATCATCACTATCACCGTCGCGTTGGTGGCGGTGTTCGTGCCGCTGGCCTTTCAGCGGACAGCCACCGGTCGGCTGTTCATCGAATTTGCGTTCGCCCTCGCCGGTTCGGTGGTGATCTCGGCGTTTGTGGCCCTTTCGCTCTCGCCGATGATGGCGTCGCGCATCCTCCGGCCGGTGGACCGGCAGCAACACGGGGCGCTCTTCAACGCATTCGACCGGGGATTCAACGCGCTCACCCGGGCGTACGGACGGCTGCTGGGGTGGTCGCTCCGCCATCGGGTGCTGATGCTGCTGGTGGGCGCCGGGGCGCTGGCAGCCATGGTTCTGGCCTACCGCGGTTTGGACAAGGACTTCCTGCCCGAGGAGGATCGCGGCCTGTTCATCTGCTTCGTGATCACGCCGGAAGGTTCTACCGCGGAGTACACCGACCGGATGGTACGGCAGATGGAGCGCATCATGAGCGAGGTGCCGGAGATCAGGTCGCGGGGCGGGATGGTCGCGCCGCCGTTTGCGGGGCCCGGCGCGGCCAATCAGGGTGTGGCGTTTGTGCGGTTGCACCCGGAGCGCCAGCGCAGCGTGCAGGAAGTCGTCAACGGCCCGGGCGGGTTGCGCATGAGATTTCTCACCGAAGTCGAGGGCGCGATGGTGATTCCGAACATCCCGAAGCCGATCAGCCGCGGCTTTGGCGCGCCGTTCAGTCTGGTCCTGCAGAACGACGACCTCGACCAGTTGAACGCCACCGCTCAGATGCTGGCCAACAAGCTTCGCGCCAGCGGCTTTCTGGTGAACGTACGGTCCTCGTTCGAATTGACCAAGCCCGAGCTGCGCATCGCCATTGACCGCAACCGCGCCGCCGCGCTGGGCGTGGCGGTGTCGGACATCTCGCGCACGCTCCAGATTCTCTTCGGCGGCCTGGACCTGAGCCGCATCAAGGTCGGTGGCAAGCAGTACGATGTCATTGCTCAGTTGGAACGATTCTCGCGCCTGACGCCGCGAGATCTCGAGCGCCTCTACGTGCGCAATGACCACGGGGAGTTGATCCAGTTGAGCAGCGTGGTGACCTACACCCAGGGGGCCGCGCCGAACGCCATCGAGCACTACGATCGGCTGCGCAGCGCGGCGATCACGGCGACGCCGGTCGGCCTGACGCTGGGCACGGCTCTTGAGCGGGTCGAGGCCATGCTGGTGACGGAACTGCCGCCGGGCACGTCGTACACGTGGTCGGGCGAATCGCGGGACCTCCGGGAGGCGCAGGCGCAATTCTGGTGGATTCTCGGTCTGGCCATCGTGATCGTGTACATGGTGCTGGCGTCGCAGTTCGAGAGCCTCATTCACCCGTTCACCGTGATGCTCGCGCTGCCCCTGGCGGGCGTGGGGGCGTTTGGCTTGATCTGGTTGCTGGGGTTCGGCGGCCTGACCGGCTGGCTGCCGCCCATCCCGGCGATGAACTTCAATCTCTACAGCCAGATCGGAGTGGTTCTGCTGGTCGGACTTGTCACCAAAAACTCGATCCTGCTGGTGGAATTCGCCAACCAACGTCGCAGTCGCGGCCTCGCCTCGCGGGAGGCGATGCTCGAAGCCGGTCTGGTGCGGCTGCGGCCGATTCTGATGACCAGCTTCTCGACCATCGCGGGCATCCTGCCCATCGCAATTGGTTTCGGGGCGGGCGCGGAGAGTCGGCGACCGATGGGGGTAGCGGTCGTCGGCGGTCTGGTTTCCAGCACGTTGCTGACGTTGTTCATCATTCCCGTGGTGTACACTGCCTTCTCCGACGTGAGCGACTGGATCCTGCAGCGAAAACCCCAGCCGGCTGCCTCGGAACCGGCTGCCGCCGCTCGTTGAGCCGCAACCGCTTGATTCGATTGCGACCGGGCAGGGGACCTGCCCGCTGACCCCCGGAGGATCCGCCCGGTTTGACCGCGGAACGGGAGTGGGACTTGTCGTCGGCCGGTCCTTCCAGTATCACGCGGATCATGAAACCTGCCACCGGCACGGACGGTTCGCTGCCACGCCGCGATTTCCTCAGACTCTCCTCGGCGGTGCTTGGCGGGCTGGCGTTGAGCCGGCTGCCGGCTGTCGCCGGGCCGTTCACGCGGGCTGACTTCGAGAAGCTGGTGCCGGCCGACAAGAAACTCAGTCCGGACTGGGTGAAGTCGCTCTTCGCGCGCGGCACCCGCGCGGTGTACCGCGGGCGTGAACTCGAGAAGATTGGCATGCCGGTCGGTGGCGTCGGCTGCGGGCAGGTCTATCTCGGTGGCGACGGCCGGCTGTGGCACTGGGACATCTTCAACCAGCACATCGGCACCGGCCCGGACCATTACGCTCAACCGATGCAACCCACTTCGCCGTTCGAGCAGGGCTTCGCACTCAAGCTCACCGTCGGCGGGCAGTCGCAGGTGCGCCCGCTCGACCGCTCGGGCTGGAGCGACATCAGCTTCAACGGCGAGTACCCCCTGGCATCGGTCGAGTACCGTGATCCGGCGGCGCCGGTGGCCGTTTCGCTGGAGGCCTTTTCACCCTTCATCCCATTGAGCCTCGAGGACTCGTCGCTTCCGGCGACCGTGATGCGTTTCACGGTCACGAATACCGGCGGGGAACGCGTCGAGGTCGAGTTGGCCGGCTGGCTCGAGAATCCCGTCTGCTTATACAGCAGCCAGACGCGCGACGGGCAACGGCAGAACCGGGTCGTCCGCCGCGCCCGCTTCGTGGCGCTGGACTGCAGTGCCGCGCCGCTACCGGACGGCACGACCCCGAAGCGGCCGGACATTACGTTCGACGATTTCGAGCGGGAGACGCATGGCGATTGGACGGCGACCGGGACGGCCTTCGGCAGCGGGCCGGTCGAAGTGGACAAGCTGCCCGCCTATCAGGGGAAGGTCGGCGGCCAGGGGCGGAGGGTCGTCAACTCCCACGCCGGCGCGCCCGGTGACGACGTCGTCACGCGGGATGCGGCCACCGGCAGGCTCACGAGCCGGCCGTTCACGGTGGAGCGCGACTTCATCACGTTCCTGGTGGGCGGCGGCAACCACGCGGGGCGCACTTGCGTCAATCTGCTCGTGAACGGCGAGGCGGTGCGCACGGCGACCGGTCGCAACGACAACCGCATGGCTCCGGTGGTCTGGGAGGTTCGGCGCTGGGCCGGCCAGACGGCGCGCATTCAGGTGGTGGACGCGGAGGCGGGTGGTTGGGGGAACATCGGGATTGATAACATCGTGTTCACCGACCAGCCGCAGCGCGCTGCCGGACCGTTGGCGGAGGAAACGGATTTCGGGACGATGACGCTGGCCGTCCTGGGTCCCGTGGGTGCCATCGCAAGCCGGGGTAACGAGACAGACGTGGGCCGTGCGGCGTTGCCCGAAGGTCGCCTACCGGAAACGGTGTTTGGCGAGGTGCCGGGCGGCCGGACCACCGCCACCGCGCCGTTCGGTTCGCGGCTTGTGGGCTCGGTTTCCCGCCGGTTCGCGCTCGCTCCGGGCGAATTCGTGGCGGTCGTATTCGTGGTCGCCTGGCACTTTCCGAATCTGCGGATGGACCGCCTACCGGCAGGCCGGCATTACGGCCGGCGGTTTGACTCGGCGCTGGCGGTGGTCGAGCACCTCACGCTGCGGTTCGAGCTGCTCCGCGAGCAGACGCGGCGTTGGCATGACACCTGGTACGATGCGACACTGCCGTACTGGTTTCTCGACCGCACGTTCCTCAACAGTACAAACCTTGCCACGTCCACGTGTTTCCGTTTCGCCGACGGTCGCTTTTGGGGCTGGGAAGGGGTGGGGTGCTGTCACGGCACCTGCGGGCATGTTTGGCAGTACGCGCAGGCGGTAGCGCGGCTGTTTCCCGAGCTGGAGCGCGACACTCGCGAGCGCGTGGATTTCGGCCTCGCTCAGCAGGCGGACGGCGGCATCCGCTTTCGCGCGGAGTTCAACGACATACCCGCGGTGGATGGTCAGGCCGGCACGGTCCTGCGCGCCTTGCGCGAGCACCAGATGAGTGCTGACGACGCCTGGCTCCGGCGCAACTGGCCGGGCATTCGCCGGGCGATCGAGTGGTTGATAGCCAAGGACGGCGACGGTGATGGCCTGATCACCGGCAACCAGCACAACACGCTCGACACGGACTGGTTTGGCCCCGTGGCGTGGCTGAGCGGCATGTATTTGGCTGCCCTGCGCGCCGGTGAGGAGATGGCCCGGATCGTCGGCGACGACGCCTTTGCGCGCCGGTGCCGCGACATTTTTGACCGCGGCCAGCCCAAGTTGGTGGCGGAGTTGTTCGACGGCGAGTACTTCATCAATCAGCCGGACCCGCGGCACCTCGACGCCATCAACTCCGGCACCGGCTGTCACATTGACCAGGTGTTCGGGCAGAGTTGGGCGTGGCAGGTCGGGCTGGGGCGAATTGTGCCCCAGCAGGAGACCGTGTCCGCACTGAAATCACTTTGGCGGTACAACTTCACGCCCGACGTGGGCCCGTACCGCGAAGCCTACAAGGCCGGCCGCTGGTATGCGATGCCGGGTGAGGGCGGGCTGCTCATGTGCTCGTTTCCCCGCAGCGACTGGGACTATGCACAGGCCAAGGGCAAGGGGCCGGACTGGGCGGCCGGCTATTTCAACGAGTGCATGAACGGCTTTGAGTATCAAGCCGCGGGGCACATGATGGCCGAGGGCATGGTGATGGAAGGTCTGGCCGTGACGCGCATGGTCCACGATCGCTACCACCCGATGCGCCGCAATCCATGGAACGAAATCGAGTGCGGCGACCATTACGCGCGGAGCATGGCCAGCTACGAGGTGTTCCTCGCCGCGTGCGGCTACGAATACGATGGGCCACGGGGCCGGCTGGCGTTCGCACCACGGCTGACGCCGGAGGACTTTAAGTGCGCGTTTACGGCGGCGGAAGGGTGGGGCAGCTACCGCCAGACGCTGGAAACCTCAGTTCTCAAGTCCGAGATCACCCTCCGCTGGGGTAAGCTGCGCTTGCGGGCGCTGGGATTGTCGCCGGCGGCCGGCGGGTTGCCGCAGCGCGTGACCGCGACTCTCGCCGGCAAGGCTGTGGCCGCGACGCTGGCAGTCCGGAATGGCCGGTGTGAGATTGGCTTTCCGTCCGAGGTCACGCTGTCCGCTGGTCAGACACTGCAAGTGATCCTGGACTGACTGCGGCTGACAGGGGCGAGCCGCCACCGGGCAACCAGGACGCGTACAGACATCCTGGGCTTCCCGGCCGCCATGGTGAGCCGGCCCGATCACCGTCAACGTTGCTGAATCCCGCGGGCGTGGGCCCCGCCACGGAGCATTCAGATGAATTCGTTGATCAGGTTCTCGAGGTACTCCTGGCGCCCGCTTTCGTTCGTCTTCACCTCCCCGAGTTTCATGGCGTACTTCTCGAGTTCCTTGAAACCGACCTTGCCCTTCTCGATGTCCTTGCCGATGCCGGTGTCCCAGGAGCGGTAGCGGTTCTTGACGAACTCGGCCAGGCGGCCGTCCTTGCGTATCGCGGCGGCGATCTTCAAGCCGCGCGCAAAGGCGTCCATGCCGCCGATGTGCGCGTGGAAGAGATCCACGGGCTCGAAACTCTCGCGGCGGCACTTGGCGTCGAAGTTGGTGCCGCCGGTCGTGAAGCCGCCGTACTTGAGGACGGTGAGCATGATCTGCGTGGTCAGGTAAATGTCGGTTGGGAACTGATCGGTATCCCAGCCCAGCAGCAGGTCGCCCGTGTTGGCGTCAATGCTGCCCAGAGCGCCGGCGGCGCCAGCGACCTCCAAATCGTGCTGCATCGTGTGGCCCGCCAGCGTGGCGTGATTGGTCTCGAGGTTCAACTTGAGGTGCCCCATCAGGTCGTATTCCCGCAGGAAGTTCAGGCACGCGGCGGCGTCGCTGTCGTACTGGTGCTTGGTGGGTTCCTTGGGCTTGGGCTCGATGTAGAACTGGCCTTTGAAGCCAATCTCCTTCTTCCAGTCCACCGCCATGTGCAGGAACGCGGCCAGGTGATCGAGCTCGCGCTTCATGTTGGTGTTCAGCAGGGTCGAGTACCCTTCCCGGCCGCCCCAGAACACGTAGCCGGCGCCGTCCAGTTCATGCGTCACCTCGATGGCCTTCTTCACCTGGGCGGCGGCGAAGGCGAAAACGTCCGTGTTGCAACTGGTGGCCGCGCCATGCATGTAGCGCGGGTGAACGAAGAGGCAGGCCGTGCCCCAGAGCAGGCCGATGCCGGTATCCCGCTGGTACTTTTTCAACTCCTTCACCACCCGGTCGAGGTTCTTGTTCGTCTCGGTGAGGTTCTTGCCCTCGGGGGCGACGTCCCGGTCGTGGAACGCGTAAAACGGAGCCCCGAGTTTCTCGCAGAACTCGAACAACACCGGCACCCGCTTGAGGGCCATCGCCAGTGAGTCGGTCCCGTCCTCCCACGGCCGCTGCCAGGCGCGGGTCATGCTGAACATGTCCGCGCCGATGCCCCGCATGGTGTGCCAGTACACGACCGAGAAGCGCAGGTGCTCCTTCATGGTCTTGCCTTCGACCACTTCGTCAGGGTTGTAGTGCTTGAAGGCCAGGGGATTTCGGGAATCGGGACCTTCGTACGGGATGTGCGGGATGCCGGGGAAGAACTCTTTCATGTCGCGCCAGTTGGGTTTGTTGTGGTCACTCGAAAGCCGGGCATCCAAGGGACGGCCCGGCGACGGACCAGAAGCTACGCAAGCCCGGCCGGAACTGACAAGAGTGGAGTTCACGGCGGCGGATGGACCGGGGGGCCAGTATTCGGCAGTCTGTTGGGGAGGTGAGACGTTGGGCAGCCAACTGAAACGGCGGGGCCGTGGGGTGAAAACCAGCGCGAGGGTCTAAATCCCGGCGACGACCGGCTGGGATACAAGCCGCGGCTCTGTGGCAAAGAACGCCTCCGCGACGGCCAGGGCCTCGGTCAAATCGCGCGCGTTGCCGACCTCGACCCAAAAACGATGACCGAAGGCGAAGTTGGCCGCGAAGTACCTCGTGAACGCCTGAACCCGACGCAGAGCGGTCAGCGGCGGGAAGTCCTCAGCAATGTACTGAGACAAACGCCGCCAGACCAACGCCGGAGCGGGCGCGGGCGCGCCCGCCCAGGACGCGAAAAGCCACGGGCGGGCGAGGGCCATGCGGCCGATCATCACCGCCCGGGCCGGGCGAAGCGCATCGGCCAGGCGCTCGACCTGCTCGGGCGAGACCAGGTCGCCGTTGGCGATGACCGGCAGCTTGCTCGCGGCGGCGACCCAGGGAATCAGCTCAAGGCGCGCCCGTCGCCGGAACTTGTCCTCGAAGAAGCGCGGGTGGAGGGTCACGGCGTCGATGCCCGCGTCGGCCAGAATCTGCAGGCGTTCGAGGAACCGCGTTTCCCAATCAGGCCGGCGGCTGCCGAGGCGGACCTTGGCAAACAGCGGTCCCGGCCACGCGCGTCGAGCCTGCCGGGCCACGGTCTCGAGCGCGTCGCGATTCTCGAAAAGGGCGCTGCCGGCCTCCGTGGCGCGCACTGAGAAGGCGTCACAGGCCAGATTCAGGTCCACGGCCTCGACCGCGTTTTCGCCGAGCCGGTCCAGCACTCGCTCGACCGGGTCACCGGCGCGCACCATCAACTGGAAGACCACCCGATGCTCGGCCGGGTGCCGCCGCACCCACGGCGAACGAGCGAAGTCCTCCACCAACACCTGCCGGGCAGCGAGCATTTCGGTCCAGACGGCTCCGCACCCGCCCAACTCCGCCAGTAACCGCCGGAAGGCGCTGTGCGTGAATCCCGCCAACGGCGCTGAGAAACGAGCCGGGGCAAAGCGAACGCCGCCGAGATGGCACTCGTCGAACACCGGTTCACGCTAGTTCATTCGACAGCCGGCCGCACGGGGGAATGAGGCCGGGCCCCGGCCGTTCCTCCCCACGCATCGGTTCCCCTGGGTTACCACCCGCGGCGAATCACGTTGAAGCCTTCTTGGTTTCAGGCTGCCGCGCGGCAGGCTGCCAGAAAACGAGGTGCGCCCGAGGCGATCCAGCGCAAACAATGAGCATTGCACGGCAAGGGCGTGCGGGTTAGCTTCCCGGCACAACTGGCCGGCAACGACGCGATGTCGCGCGGGAAGCGGACCTTCGCAGATGGCCGGCAAGCGGAATATGGCCGTTCGCAACATCTGGATCCTGCTGAGTCGGTGCATCGCGGTTTTGGTCGCGGTGGCGCTGATTCTCTTCGTCATGGTGCTCTACTGGCCCCTCACCCAGACCAACGCCCGGCTGCGGACGGAATTGGCACGGCTCGAGTCCGAATTGCAGCAGGCGCGCGAACAAGCCGCTGCCAAGATCCGGTATTGCCACGCCCTCGAGCACGACCCCAAGACGATTGAGCGCGAGGCCCGCATCCAGCTTTCTCTCGCACGCCCGAACGAAACCATCATCCACTTCGTGCCCGGCGCTCCTTCGCTGGCGCCCCGACAGAACGTTCCCTGACGGAAGTCCCTGGCTCCGCCTGTGAACCCCGAGCCGACGCCGTCGCTGACCGATGCAGACCTCGTGCAACGCGCCCGGGGTGGCGACCTGGTCGCGATGGAGGAGTTGGTCAGTCGCTACGAACGTGCGGTTTATTCCCTGGCGCGGCGAATCGTCGGCCACGATGAGGACGCCCAGGATGTCACCCAGCAGACCTTCCTCGACGCGATCGAGCACCTCGGCACCTTTCGCGCGGAGTCCAAATTCAGCACGTGGTTGCTGCGGATCGCCACCTACGCGGCCCTGAAGATTCTGCGCAAGCGACGCGGCCTGGAACTGGTTTCTCTCGAAGCAGCCACCGAACCGCAAGGGGACGACGGCGCGATTCCCCATCCTGAATTCATTGCCGACTGGCGCCAGTCGCCGCAGGAACTGGCGGCCCATGCCGAGACGCGGCGTTTGATCGAGGAGGCGCTCGAGCAACTCGATGAGAAGCACCGGCTGGTCTTCCTGCTGCGGGACGTTGAAGGCTTTTCCGTGCGCGAGACCGCGGAAGCGCTCGGCATCAGCGAGGTCAACGTCAAGGTGCGGTTGCTTCGCGCTCGGCTCCAGTTGCGGGAACGGCTCACGCGAGCGTTCGGCGACTCCTTCCGCCGGCTGGAACCTCACCGCCACGAGGCACTGGAATGACGGTTGTAACTTCCCACGTCCCGGTGGCTCCCTTCGATGACGAACGCCATGAAGTGCGATGAATTGTTGGCGATGTTGAACGACTACGTGGACGGCGACCTTGAGCCAGGCGTGTGCGAAGAACTCCAGAAACATCTGGCCGGGTGCAATCCCTGCCAGGTGGTCGTGGACAACATCCGCAAAACGATCACGCTATACAAGGCGGGCCAACCGTATGAGCTGCCCGTTGCATTTCGCCGCCGGCTCCACCGGGCCCTGCGCGAGCGATGGCGTCAGACCCACCCGGAGTCCCCCTGCCAACCTTGAGCGCCCCACGCCTGATCATTGTGGGCGGAGTGGCCGGTGGCGCGAGTTGCGCCGCCCGAGCCCGCCGCCTGTCGGAGACCGCCGAAATCATCGTCTTCGAGCGAGGGCCACACGTCTCGTTCGCGAATTGCGGCCTTCCCTACTTCGTCGGCGGGGAAATTCCCACTCGGGACGAACTCCTCCTTCAAACCCCGGCCAGTCTCAAGGCGCGCTTCAACCTCGACGTGCGGGTTCGGTCCGAGGTGGTGGCGATCGATCGCGTCCGCCGGGTTGTCCGCGTGCGCGAACTCGACACCGGACGCGAGTACGCGGAGTCCTACGACGCGCTGGTGCTGGCGACCGGCGCCGTCCCGGTGCGACCGCCCCTTCCTGGTTTGGAACGCCCCGGGCATTTCGTCCTGAGAAACGTGCCGGACGTCGAGGCCATTGACTCCTGGCTCCGCGGGGCGCCGTCGCCTGCTCGAGCAGTGGTGATCGGCGGCGGCTACATCGGTCTCGAACTGGTCGAGCAACTGAAACGGCGCGGACTTGAGGTTGCCCTGGTGGAGGCTCTGCCACAGGTCTTGGCGCCGCTTGATCCCGAAATGGCGGCGTGGCTGCACGCCGAACTGCGCGCCCGCGGCGCGGCCTTGCACCTGGGCGATCCGGTGGCCGCCTTCGAGCCGCCGGGCCAAGACGAGAGCGCGCGCGCCTCGGTGGTGGTCCTGCGAAGTCGCCGGCGATTGCCCGCGGACCTGGTGATTCTGGGGCTCGGCGTGAAGCCGGACGTCACGCTCGCGCGCGCTGCCGGACTCGTGATCGGCGATCTCGGCGGCATTCGCGTGAACGACCGCCTGCAAACCAGCGATCCGGCCATTTACGCCGTGGGCGATGCGATTGAAGTGCGTGACTTCGTCACCGGTCAATGGTCGCTGGTCCCCCTCGCCGGCCCCGCGAATCGGCAGGGCCGCATTGCCGCGGACAACATCTTTGACCGGCATTCGCACTATCCGGGCACCCTGGGCACGGCCATTTTGCGGGTGTTTGGTCTGACCGCCGGCAGCACCGGAGCCAACGAGAAGACGCTCCGGCGTTTGGGCATCGCCCATCAGGCATTGTACCTGCATCCTGCGTCGCACGCCGGTTATTACCCCGGCGCGCAGCCGCTCGCGCTCAAGGTGCTCTTCGCGCCGGACTCCGGCCGTTTGCTCGGCGCGCAGGCGGTGGGCGCCGACGGCGTGGACAAGCGCCTTGACGTTTTCGCCACCGCGCTCAAGGCGGGGATGAGCGTCCACGACCTCGCGGAGTTGGAGCTGGCCTACGCCCCGCCATTTGGGTCAGCCAAGGATCCGGTCAACCTGGCGGGCATGGCCGGGCAGAACGTGCTGCACGGTCTGGTAACGCTTGCGCAGTGGCACGAACTGACGACGCTCGACCCGGCCAAGACTGCGATTCTCGACGTGCGGAATCCCGAGGAAAGCGAGGCGGGCGCAATCCCGGGCGCCATCCGGATACCGCTCGGCCAGCTTCGGCAGCGGCTGGACGAACTGCCCCGGGACCGCGAACTCATTGTCCACTGCGCCAGCGGCCAGCGATCCTATTTTGCCTGCCGCTTTCTGGCCCAGCGCGGCTTCCGCGTGCGCAACCTCACCGGTTCCTACCGGACATGGAAGATGGCGACCGGCGCCGCCGTGTGATGGTACTTCAATCTGGCTGGCGAGCGAAAGCCATGTGGCCGCGCACCCGGCACTTGCTTCGGCGGGCGCGGTTTGACGCGTTTCCGGAACGGTGCCGTTCAAGAGGGGCGGCGGAATAGGCAATTTACCGGTGTCGGGGAGCGATCAGCGAGCCACGGCGCGCACGGATCGGAAGGCGCGTTCTTGTGCGGCAGCGAAAAAGCGCAGTGGGCGGCAAGTTGCCGCCCGCGGCAGCCCCTTTGGTCGACCGCCGAGAACCCAGCGAGTTGAACCGGCTTATTCCTCGGACTTCGAAGTCTCGTCCCGCCGCCGCTCCAAGGCTCCGGCGAGGATTGCTGCCGCAATCGCAATCGGTTGAGTAACGATCAAACTCAAGATGTGCAACCGGCTGTAGGTGTAAACAGCAGCAGACACCTCCTTGAGTTGGCCCCGCTTTCCCAGATAATATCGGTGCCCCTCGACCTTTCCCTGCCAAGCGTCGCCCCCAATCCACCACGCCCCAATCACGAATGTGAAGAAGTTGACAAACCCCACTGCGAAGATCAGGCCGCACAGTTTCGCGAGCCGTTTCCGGGTGTGATTTGTCATCGAACGCCGGTGGTCCAACCGTTGGTTGATGGCGCTTGTGGCGAGTTTACGGCCGCCAGCCGCGGTGCCAAGGTCCAGGAGGCCTCCTTCCGGAGGTTGGCGTACTAGAAGAATCCGTGGGCACCGGGTTTCTCAAAGGGGACATCGGGTACATTTCCATACCAAATGTTGCCAATCCACCAGTGGCCTTCCTGTTTGGCGATGAGCTCCGGATCGCCACCGGCATATGGCCAGAACTGGAAGCCGTAGCCGTATGTCAGTGAAAAGCGTGTGGACACGCCTCCTCCCCAAAAGTTGGCGGAGAAAGCCAAGGTACCAGCGAACCCGATTCCAATCGTGGGTGTGGGTTTCGCCAGCCCGGGAATGGTTGAAATGGAAGTCAGCAGCTTCCAAATCCCATTCGCGTCGACGTCACCGCCCTTCTTGATGGCTTGATAAGCCGTGAACAATTGGTCGCGGGCGGCGCCTTTTTGGAGACCAGCCGCTTGGATCAGCTTGGTCCAACTCATCTTGCCGAGGCTCTGCACGGTCTTTTGCCGTGCGTTGGCGCTCAACGAGTTCCAGTCCATGGAAATGCTGATCCCGCTGCCAGCGTATTGGCCGGAACTGGCGGCGTTCAGGACCATCCCCGCGTAAGTGGCGTAGCCGCCGCCTTTGCCCTTTCCGGCGAGGGCGACGCCACCGCCAACAACCAGAAAGGCTGCCCCCCTCCACGTGTGGGGAGAGATCAGTAGTTCGACGGCAGCGTTGAGGCTGCCCACCTTGTACACAGCGGCGACACCCGCACCCACAAGGAAAGCGCTTGGGGTGCCTTCTTCGAGTAACTTCTTCGCCCAATCAGGGAGAAACTTGGCTCCCAGCCACCGGAAGATGGGCGCCAACACCCAAGAGAAAATGGTGAACAAAACCGCCTGAATGGCGAGGCTGGTCATGGCCTCGGAAAGGGAACCAAACAGCCCGGTGGGATCCACGCGGTTGACGGGGTCAGCGTGAGCGTACACATACTTGTGCAGGCTCTGTGGATCTGCCTGAACGCCATGGAATGGATCCAGTTGGGTAAACCGTCCGTTCGAGGGGTCATAGAACCGGGCCCGGAGATGATACTGCTGCAAATGGGCGTCGAATCGCTGCCCGGCAAACAGCAGGGCCGCGGACGAGGGTTGCGAGGCCGCCGGACGGTCGCCCAACAAGAGTCCATACGCGTCGTAAGCGTATGAGTCGGTAATCAATCCCGCCGCATTGATCACCTGGCGAGTCGAACCGTGCCCATCGGCCAGATAGTACCGCGGCATGGCGCTCTGACCGGAACCGATTTCCGCTAGCGGATCGTCGCCGAGAAAGTATGTGCGGACGGCCGGTCCTTGCAGCGAGGACCGCTCTTCAAGGATGTGAGAGAGGCCGTCCGTGACGCCCGAATCCACCACGAAAACTCGCGTTTCCTCAAACACGGTCGTGCCTTCGTTCGACCCCAGCTTGGTTTGGGTTCCCACGAGTGTTCCCGCCGAATTGTAGGTGAAAGCCTTGGTCTCAGTCGTTTGGACACCGCTGCTGGTCGTGACGGTCACGGATTCCACCAGGCGGTTCTCGAGGTCGTACCGGTAGGTGGAAACCTCGTCGGTCGGCCCCGTGACGACTCGGCGGACGACCGAGCCATTCTCGTCGTACTCGTAGGTCGTGGCGGAGCCATCGAGACCCCAAATCGCAGTCTGGAGGGCCTGGTAACGGGCGGCCTCGTCGGCCAGCAGCCTCAAGTCGAGCGAGACAACCACCATCACCGCCGCCAGCAGGCCGGACACGCATCGGGAGAGGAGTGCGCGGTGCGGGTTCAAATCCAAGGCCAGAATCCGCAGGCGACGCCTTGCCGCCCACGGTATCCAGCACACCGGAACCAAGAAACCCATCGCCAGGAAATAGGGCAGGGCGGACCATGCGAAGTACCCAGCCGCAGACGGCAAAGGGCGCAGATGGATCTGGCTTCGACCATTCGCGTCCAAGAGGCGAACCGCATGGCGCCCGCTCTGGGTCAAGCGCAGCACAAGGCTGTTGGTCTCCATCAGGAGGCGATCGTTGTCATCGTAGAAGTACCGGGTAATCAGAGTTCGCCCGGCGACGGTAACTTGACGCTCCAGCCGGTTGCCCACCAAGTCGTACGTGTACCGCGCCTCGTAGCCCGATTGGTCGCCGGCGTCCGTTGCCTTTTCGGCGACCAATCGGGACAGTGGGTCGTAGGTGTATTGCAGGTGATTGGTCCGGTAATCGCCTGCGGGGCTTCGCACCACCTCGGTAACGGCGGTTCGCAGGTTGTCGGGTGACAAGTGATAGGCGTACGACGCCAGCAGTTCTCCGGTGGCGGTGGCGTGGGTGAGCAACGTCAGGCGGTCCCGGCTGTCGTATTGGTAGCGCGTGCGGGTGCCGTTGGGGAGTGTCATGGCCGCTCGGCTTCCGTTGGGAGTGTATTCGTAGGCGACCGTCTCCGGTGCGGGCAGGAATTCGCCGTTGCGCTTGACGAGCGTCGCGGTGGCGAGCCGGCCCAATTCGTCATACGTGTAGCGTGTTTCTGTCTGGTCGGTGAAAGCACGCATACGGTGGCCACTCGCCGGGTCATATTCGTAGTGAGAGGTGGCTTCCGGAGTTGCAACGGACGTGAGCCGGCCGGCGGCGTCATAGTGGAATCGGGTTTCCCCTCGCTGATCCGAGACGGTCTCCGGCCGGCCCCAGGCATCGTAGGTGCGCCCAACCCGCTGGCGGGGCTCGGACGAACCGCGAGCGAAAGAAGTCTTGTTGGTCGGCCGTCCTAGGGCGTCGTATGCTACCACGGTCTTTTGGCCCATGAAGTCGGTTCGCTCGACCGGACGCCCTTCGTTGTCGTAGCGCGTGGCTTCCCTCTGACCCCGCGGCAACTGGCGGGCGGTGGGCCGGTTGAGGGCATCGTATTCAAACCGCGTGACGCGACCCAGGGCGTCTCGCTGGCGGAGCAGATTGCCCTGCGGATCGTATTCGAAATCATACCGCGGACGGACCACGGCGCCCGGGCTGGCCGGGTCCGCAACGGCCGGCAACTCGACAGCAGCAAGCTTTTGGACATCAGCGTGTTCAAACCGGCGCTCATGGCCGCTGGGAGCTGTTTCAGCGACCAGCCTTCCCTCCTCGTCGTAACTCCAACGGGAGGCCGCGCCATCTGGATATATCATGGCGGTTAAGCGTCCTGCTGGGTCGTAGGTGTAATAGGTCTCGTGTCCTAGCGCATCCCGGGTTATGACCAAGTTTCCTTTGGCATCGTAAGCGTATTCCACGCGATTGCCCAAGGCGTCGGTCCGCGCCACGGGTTGATCGTCGTCGTTGTACGCGGTGCGTATTTCTCCCCGGTCGGGTCGCACCATCCGCACTACGCGATCGGCGGCGTCGTACTCGAAGGTAAGGGCAGAGACCCACTCACCGGAGTGGGTGAGAACGGTGCGGTCGCCCGAGGGATCGGATACCACTGTGACCAAGACGCCGCGGAAGGAGTCCTGGCGAATCGGCCGGCCGGCCGCGTCGTAGGTGGTTTGAATTGCATTGGCGGGTTGACCGTCCGGCGCCCGCTCGGTGCTCAAGACTTCACGGCCTTCTTCATCATAGAGCATTCGGATGACGGTATCGTCAGCGTACCGCGTCTCGATCAGGTTGCCGCGGCTGTCGTAACGTTGGCGAAGCTCCCGACCGGCCGAGTCAGTCGTCGTGGCGATCTGGCCAAAAGAGTTGTACGTCATTCGGGCGCTGTTGCCGGCGAAGTCGGTCCGTCGCGCCAGTCGTCCGGCGGCGTCGTATTCCAGCCGGGTCCGCATCAACCTGATATCATTGGTGTCGTTAGGATTCCGCCAGGTGAATCCGGAGGTGAGCAAATTGCCATCGCGATCCTCCTGGAAGGACAGATCGGTTCCGGTCAATCCGTTGGTGATGGCGGCCATGCTGCCGCGATCGTTGTAGCCAAAGGACGCGACCGTCCGACCAGCCGGGTCCAGCATGGCGAGCAAACGGCTTTGCGTATCGTACTGGAGGGTCGTTTTCCGTCCGTCGGCGTCAATGGTGGCCACCAAGTTGCCGGCGGCGTCGTATTCATGGCCGACGGACCGTCCATACGCATCAGTGGCGGTGAGCAAACGACCCGCCTGATCGTAAGTGTAACGAGTCACCCGTCCCCGGTGGTCAGTGACGGTCAAGGGTTGATCATGGTCGCCGAAGGTGAGTGTGGTCTTCCGCCCCAGGGGGTCAGTTTCCGAGGTTTGGCGTCCGCGGGAGTCGAATGTTCGGAGTGTGGTCCGGCCGAGTGGATCGGTGGTGGCAACGATGTTCCCCCGATCATCGTAGGTGTGCGTTGTGGGGTTTCCGAGTCGATCGAAGATGGTCTCGGATCGGCCGGCGATGTTCCGCTGAACGGAAGAGCGGTTGCCCTGCGCATCCACCGTTCCGATCATCCGACCGTCGGAGTCGAACTCCACGCGCAGCAGCGGCTGTCCCGAAGGGCCCCGGATTTCCGTTAGAAAATGCGGGAAGCGGGCCAGGGCGTAAACAAAGGTGGTCGTCTGGAAAACGGGGTTCGCGGGGTCGGCGTCGTCGGTGAGTCTGTTGACGCGGGCGAGGTTTCCCCGAGCGTCGTATTCGTACGTGACCGTCGCCGGGCCGGTGGGATTGCCGGAAGCATCCAAGTGGTTCGGCGTAAAGAGCGCGGTGATCCGCTTCTGCGCGTCACGCCGGAACACCAGGCTCCGCAGCTTCTGATTCTGCGCATCGAACTGTTCCACGCTCTTGAGGCTGGTCCCTTCACGGACAAATTCAGTTCGCTCCTTCGTGGGTTCCACCACCTGCCGGATGAACGCCTTGCCGTAAGCGTGGACAAAGTTTCCCAGGCCGGCTCCGGTCCCGGCGATGAAGTGCTCGCCAAGATCTTCCCGTTCGATCCGATACTGGGTCCCGTCTTGTAATGTCAGCACGAACCCGGGGAAATCGAAGTTCTCAACGTCCACGTTGATCCCGGCCGCCTCCCAGTAAGCCGGCAGGCTGAACAGCTTGATCATGTTGGGTGACACAGTGGGCACCAGCGTGGCGTTGACCCCGGCCGGCGCTGTCCACACCGCGCGCAAGCGGAACATGCCCCCAGGTACAAGGCTGTAGGTGAAAGTAACCCGACGGCCGGTATCGGGCATATCGAGACTTACATCACGGCCCCCACCGACCCGAAGACTGAAAAAGTCACCGAACAAGTCCTGCTCCCGTACTCGTTGCTCGTTGATTTCCAAGCCGAGGTCGGAGACCGAGTAAGCCCAGGAGTATCCGAAGTCTGCGCTCTTGGTGTTGAGTGAATCGTAGGTTCTGACCAGACGAAGAACCGCCCCTCCGACGGGTACCGTTGCATCCTGCTGACTGAACGTGAATTGACCTATCTTCAGCCCGGAGTCCACCGCAATCAGTCGATTGGCAGACGCTGTCGTGTTTCCCCCGCGCACGGTCAGGTTCAGCGTGTAGGTGCCATTTCGGACCAACGTGAGATCGAGGGTGCCCAGGCTGCCGCCCGCGGGCACGCGACCCTCGCGCCAGCCCGCCAAATTCACGGGCTTCGGCGTCACGTCCGCCACTTGCGCGCCGTTCTCGTCGTGCAGCGTCACGCGGTAGGCCACCGGGTCAATGGTGTCCGGATCGTCCGCCGTGCCCTTCAGCTCGAAGAAGCCGGTTTCAATGCGCGTGGTTTCCGCGTCCGAGAGGTTCGCCAGCGCGGCGACCGGCGGGTTGTCGCGACCGCGCACGGTGAAGGTCGCCGCGGCGAAGCTCGACTTTCCGGCCGGGTCTGTGGCGAGGAACGTCAGGCGCTCGGACACGAGTGTGCCGGCCGGGTAGCTCACGGTCGCGACGCGATTGGCGTCAATCGTTGCCGCAAGCTGGCTGGTGCCCGTAACCCGCCAGGTCAGGGCCTCCTTTGGGTCGTTCGGATCGAAGACGAAGCTGTCGAGTGGAATGGCTGCAAAGCCCGCCGGGGCCACCACGGTCTGGTCGGGGATGGCGCGCACCACGGGGCCATCGGTGGCGGCGTCGAAGACCACCACGTCAAAGCGTTGCGTGGCCACGCCGCCCTTGCCGTCGGACGCGGTGACGGTGACCGCGTGACTGCCGAACTGCGCCGCGGTGGGCGTCCAGGCAATCTGTCCGCCAGCCGGGTTGATGGTCATGCCTGCCGGCGCCTGCGGCAGGGCAAAGGTGATCGGATCACGGTTGGGATCGTTTGCTAGCACGAGGTACGCGTACGGCGCGCCGGGTGAGGCAGTAAGCGGCGCGGAGGAGGTGATGCGCGGCGGCAGATTCTGATACTCGCGGACGGTTACCGACCAGCTCTGGTACCGACCGGCTCCGCGGTTGTCCTCGACAATGGCCTGCACGAAGGCGCTGCCCGGCGTGGTCGGCGTCCAGCGGATCAACCCGGTGTCAGGGTCAATCGTCATACCGGCCGGGGCCTGGCCCAAGCGGTACTTCAACGGGTCGCCGTCCGGGTCGTTGGCCTGCAACGCGTACTCGTACAGGACCGTGGTCATGCCTTCAAAGGCGGGGGTCGAAGTGATCGCGGGCGGTTGGTTGGCGGAGGGATCGTCCGCGAGGACGCGAACGGTGGCCGGTTCGCTGTCGTTCACGCCGTCGTTGACGACCAGTTGCACGACGTACTCGCCCGTGACATCCGGCTGGAGCCAGGCCTGCTCGGTGTCGGCCGCGTTCAATGTCGCCCGGCTGCCGAGTGGAATGGACAGGATGCGCCAGCGGTAGGTGAGCGTCTTTCCCTCGGGATCGCGCGAGGCGCGCCCGTTGAAGACGGCATAGTCGCCGATCGCCACCGTTTGGTCCGGGCCGACGTCTGCGATGGGCGGTTCATTGGTGGTCAGGTCAATGGCCGCGCGGAAACGGTTGTTCGCCTCGCTGATTTCCGCATAAAAGCCGGTGCCGTCGCCCTGATCGTCCGCCACCACTGTGAGGGTGTGGACGGCGACGGGCGGCGTGAGCCACTCGATGCTCAGGTCGGCAAAGGCCCCGACCGGCAGCGGATCGGCCGTGCGCGCGACGCCCAGCAGCGCGCCTCCGGCGAGCGGGTCGCCGTTGTAGAACGCCAGCGGGGCGCCGGCAGCGACCGGAACCAGGCCGGCGTTGCCCAGCCGGGCCGTGAGGCCGACGCGATCGGGCAGCCCGGTGCGATCCACCTGGAGTCGCGAGGCGGTGAGGTCCACGACGGGCGGCACGTTGGTGTTGGAGTTGAATCCGGCCCGGCGGAGGTTGTTCGCCTCGTCGTACTCGGGCACGACGTTCTCGCTGTCGAGAAACGTGGACAGCGGCGCCCCGGCAAACAGCGCCAGGCCGCGCACGCCCATCTCGATCCAGCCGACAAAGCCCTGTTGCAAGCCGGCCGGGACGGTGCCCGACGCGACGACCCAGTCGGTATTTGTGGACCAGGCGCCGTCGTTATCCGCGTCCACAAAGACCGTGACGGGGAAGGGGACGGGCACCTCGTCAGCGCCGTTGTTGCGGAATTCGACCCGCACCGTGCCGCCGAGTTCGAGCGATTGCGGATCCACGGTCACGTTGGTCATCACGATGGCCAGCGGCTCGAGGTCAATCTCGGGCCCCAGCGGCGTGGTGACCACGAGGGTCCATGACTGTTCGCTGACGGCGCCGCGTGCGTCGGTGACCCGGAGCACCACCGGGTTGGGCCCGACATCGGCGTCGCCGGGCAGCCAATCAATCGCCCCGGTGTCGGGATTCACGGACATCGTGGCGGGTCCTTGCGCCAGCTCGTGGGAGAGCGCGTCGCCGTTGAGATCGCTGACCGTCGGCAGATAGGAATAAGGCTGCCCCGAACGCACGAGCAGCGGCGGCTGACTGCTGATGGTCGCCGGCGAGTTGCGCGCGGTGATGGCAAAGGTTTCCCACGTCTCGCCGCCGCGTTGGTCGCGAACCTTGAGGGTGACGACGTAGTCCAGAACCTCTCGGAAAACGTGGGTGACCAACGGCCCCGTGGTGCGGGTGCGGTCCCCGAAGTCCCAGTCGAAGGTCAGCGTGTCACCGTCCGGGTCGGTCGTGGCCGTGGCGTCAAAGGTGATCTCGGTGAGCGCGAAGGGTGACGGATCCGACACGGTCGCCAGTACGACCGGCGGTCGGTTGGCGGGCCCGACGGTCACGGTGAAGCCAGCGGTGCCGACGCCGCCCCGGCCATCGGCCACCCGGAGCTGCCCGGAGTAGGTTCCCTGAGCTGCGTAGGTGTGGGACGCCTGCGCGGGCGCCTCGGCGTCGGATTGGCCGTCGCCCCAATTCCACGTGAACAGCAGATTGTCCCCGTCCAGATCGAAGGAGCCGGCACCGTCGAGGGTGAGGGTTTCGCCCAGGCGGATCGCAAAGGCCGGTCCGCCGGTGACCGTGGCGGTGGGCGCGCGGTTCGGGCGCAAGACGGACACGTTGGCGCGGGCCGAGGCGGTGCCGCCGTAGCCGTCATTGACAAAAAGGGACACCAGATAATTGCCCGCAGCCGTGTACAGGTGGACGGGGTCCGCGTTCGTCGAGCTGTTACCGTCGCCGAAATTCCAGACGAGGCGCAGTGCCTGTCCGTCGGGATCGCCGGTACCTGCCGACGAGAACTGGATTGGCTCACCCAGCAGGGCGACATACGGGCCGTTCGCAGTGGCCGTCGGCGCAGCGTTGTTCGCCGGGAAGACCACCAGCGAGTAGGTCAGGATGTCGCGCCCGCCTTCCGCCCTGACCTCGACCGAGAGCGTCTGGCTGCCCAATTGATCGGCGGTGGGGGTGAACCGCAGCAGGCCGGTGGCGGGGTAGATGGTGAGATTGGTCGGGCCCTCCAGCAGGGTGAAGGTGAGCGGGTCGTTGTCCGGGTCGCTGGCTTCAAGGGTCACCTCGTAGAGCTGGCCCACCTGCGCGACGCGGAGCGGCGTGGCGAGGAACGCGGGCGGCCGGTTGTCGGCGTCGCGTGGGCGCGAGACGGTTAGCCGGGCGTCGGAAATGCCCAACGGATCCGGTCGGCTGAACGAGTACACCAACAGCCGGTAGAAATACTCGACGCCCATGACGACGTTGGTGTCGAGGAACGTGGCGTAGTCGCTTTCCGTGCGGCCGATTTCGACGAAGCCGCGCTGAGGTCCCACGGTGCTGCGGAGCACGACCGCGTAGTCGCCCGCCTTGGTCCAGGTGAGCTGAATCTTGGATTCCTTGGGGCGCACGCTCAGATTGGTCACCACGCGCTCATAGACGAGAGCGGAGGAGAAATCGTCTGCCGTGAGGTTGGTTAAACCGAGTTCGGGGAAGACGATGGCCGTGGCGTCGCTGACGCGGAGGCCGATGCGATGTTGTCCGGCCGTGGCGAAACCGCCGGCCAGCACCGCCTTTTCGCCCGTGACGCCGTCGTCGAAGTCCAACGGCATTTCGAAGTCCACCTCCCAATCCCACGCGGAGATGTAATCCCCGGCGGCGGCGTCCACGTCGAACGATCCGGAGCCGTCCAGGGCGAGGTCTTCGCCGACCGCGAGCACGTAGGGGCCGCCGGCGTCGGCGGTGGGCGGGAAGGGCGGGATGGTGGTGCGGACCTCCACCGAGGCGATGTCGGTGAGCACGGGGACATTGTTATCGCGCACCTGCAAGGTGACGACGTTGGTGCCGAGGGCGGGGTAGGTATTCGTGACGACCGGGCCGACCGCGTCCGGGCGGGAGAAGTCGAGGCCGTCGGCAGCGTTGAAATCCCAGCGGTACTCGACGACCTGATAGGCCGGGTGCTGGTGGTAGGAGGCGCGCGCGTCGAAGACCACCGGGAAGCCGACCGCCGAGGGATTGGGGCGGAACTGGATGACCGCCACCGGCCCGCGCTGGAAGAGCGAACTGGAGAGAATGATGACCGAGTAGGCGGTCGCGAGGGGTGGGTTATTCACCCAGCTATCGCGCGAGGTCCACGAACCGTCGGCCCGCTGGCGGTCCACCGTGAAACGGCCGAGGCCGCGCTGCGGGTCGAGGAACCAATCCCACGTGGCGCCCTGCCAGGTGAGATTTTGCACGGGTTCCGGGACGGCCGTTCGCAGTGCTTTGGCGATGGCGTAGTGTCCGTAGAGATTGTAGTTGTTGAGCAGCGTGTTCCAGTTGCGTGCGAGGTAGGTCTCTCCGTGCTGCCAAAGGGCATTGGTCCGGGCGACTCCGGCCCAGGCCAGTTGTACCATGGCCGAGGGGGTGGTGGCCTCGCCGTCGCCCGGTCCGGTGTACCCAAAGCCGGTGCTGCCTTTGGAGTAGTTGACCCAAACGATGTTCCGCTCCTTGGTCCATGCCGGAACGATGCTGCCCCAGTAGTGTTCCGCTGCCAGGAGGCCGATGGCG
Source organism: uncultured Verrucomicrobiota bacterium (assembly GCA_964396005.1). Taxonomy (GTDB): domain Bacteria; phylum Verrucomicrobiota; class Verrucomicrobiia; order Limisphaerales; family J093; genus JADJWF01. Next base: position 26,014 of record CAYNCT010000007.1, read on the forward strand.
CCCCACTGGGCCGCCGAGTTGTCCGGGTGCTGGTTCCAGCCGTACCGCCAGCCGCCGCCGACGGTGGGATCGTCGTATTGGCCCCACGTGTAAATGTCCACGAGGTCCTGCATGACATCGCGGAAGGCCCGGCCGCGGACGTTGGCGGGGCCGACGGGTGCGATGAGCTCGGGCCGCACGCAGGCCACGAAGGCGTCCATGAGTGGACCGGTTTCATAGATCGGGTGCCCGGTGGGGGCGAACAGAGCGATGCCGTTTTGATTGCCATCCGGGTCGCCATACGGCTGCGGGCCGATGGCTTGGGCGGTCAGGGAGTTCAACAGGTAATGCACGCCGCGCTGCACGGTCTCGACGTAGGGATCCTGCGCGGCATCGTCCGCGTACTGGTGGCCATTGATGCCAAACGCCTGGATCGCCGAGGCAGTGGGGTTGACCGTGTGGCCGGCCGCCTCCCAACGGCCGGAAGGGAACTGCCCGGCGTCGTCGGTCCGCGTTTGGACTTTGTGCAGGTACCAGAGTCCCTCATCAATCGCGACGTTCATCTCCGTGGTCAGGGATTTGGGGCGCAGCACCAACGGGTAGGTGTCGCCCAAGGTCACCCCGTTGGTTAGCACGACGGTGACGGTGGCGTTGAAGGGCGTGCCCTCGGTTCCGGAGTAAGCGTGGCGCGCTTCGAGGGCGTACGCTTGGGCGACGGTCGTGGCGGTGTTGGTCACCGTGCCGGTGCCGTCACCAAAGTTCCAGATGTAGTCAAAGGGCAGCGGCAGGTTGCGGGCCACCGCTTTGAGGGTGATTTCCTTGCCGGAGAAGGTTTCGTGCGGCTGCTCGATACCGTTGATGATCCGCCAGGGCACACACGCCACGGCGTTGCCGGCGGACACCTCCACGACCAATTGCGCCGTGGCCGCCTGATTGGCGTAATCCATCACGGTGAGCGTGTTCGTGTATGTCCCGGGGGTGTCATAGCGATGGTTTACCGCCGGCCCGGCGCCCAGGGCGGTGCCGTCGCCAAAATCCCACGAGTAGCTGGCGATGCCGTGGTCGTCAGTGGAGCGGTAGCCGTCAAAGTTCAGCACCACTCCCGCCTGGCCGGTCGTCGGGCCATTGATGACGGCGCGCGGCGGTTGCCCAACCCGGGGTGTGATGGTGAGCGTGGCGGTATTGGTCTGCCAGGCGTGATCCACCACCTCAAGCCGGACGGGACCACCGGGGAACACCGGTGCGTTGACGGTCATCGCCGACACAAAGGCCCCGGTCGCGAGGAAATCATCAAAGCCAAACGTGCCGCTGTGGACATCGGCGCCAAAGCTAAACTCTCGGTCGTCGCGTTGGGTGCTCGAGTAGAGCAGGGCGAAATCCTCGCCGACGCCGCTTCGGCGCAGGTAGTAGGCCGCGCCGGCCCCGGGCAACGTTTGGATTCGAAACTCGTACGATTCGCCCTTGGTATAGGTGCCGACGTTTTGCCGCCGGCTGCCATACTCATACACGCTGAGGCGGCCGTCCTCGAAATAAAGAGCGTAAGGGTAGGTGGTGTACTGTCCGTTGCCGACATCCAGGTTCTTCAGCCCCACCATGGCGTGGGACGAGCCGGTAGCGGTGTCGAGCCGGCCTTCAATTGCGCCCCCCCGTTGGAGTCGTGTGGCCAGGGAGAAGAAATAGGTCCGTCCCCACTGGCCCTGGCCGGTGACGGTCACCCGTTCGTCCTGCGTGGCACCGGCGAAAATCCACTGGTCGGCGTCCAACACCCGGCCGGTGAAATCGAAAGCGCGCGGCGGGAAGAACCAGCGGTAAGCCGTGATGCCGCGGTCGTCCGAGGACTGCTCGGCATTGAAAGCGACCGGCTGGCGGCCTTCGGGCGCGAGCGGCGACGCAGTGATCCGGGCCACCGGCGATTCGCCAGGCATGACGAGCACGTTAATGCTGGTCGTCGCGGTTTGGTTGGCATTATCGGTGACCTTCAGCGTCAGCGGGTAGGTGCCGGCACGCTTGTACTGATAGGCCGCCTCGATGCCCGAGGCGGTGCCGCCGTCGCCGAAGTTCCACTCGTACCGGTAAATGCCGGTGTCATCGGTCGAAGCCCGGGCATTCCACACGCCGTACCAGAGCCCGTTGGTGGCCACGGTTTCGGTCAGCAGACGCGGACCGGTGATGGCTGGCACAGGCAGCTCGTTGGCCTGAATGGTGACTTCGTGCGTTGCCGAGTCGGTCTGGCCGGCGTGGTCCGTAACGGTCAAGGTCACAGTGTAGGTTCCGACCGCGCCGTAGCGCGTCGTCACGTCCCGGCCGGTCCCGGTCTTGCCGTCGCCGAACCGCCACTCGTACTTCCAAATGGCCACGTCATCGGTCGCGGTGGCCGCGGAGAAGTTGACGGTCCACTGTCCGTCCTTCGCCGCGGTTTCGTCCACCAACGTGGGCCCGGTGATCGCCGCCGCCGGCGGGGCACCCGGAACGAAGGTGACGGTCGTGCCATTGGTTCCTCGCAAGCCCGAGGCATCCTCAACCACCAGTGTGACATTCCAGGGGCCGACGCCATTCCAACTCTTGCTGATGGAGGGCGCCGTATTGGTGCCTTTGGTGCCGTCACCGAAATCCCACTCATAGCGGACAATGCCGAAGTCGTCGGTCGAGGCCGAGGCGTCGAGCGTGGCCGTCCACACCAGGGCCTGCGCCTTCTCTTCGCCGAAGACGTACGGCCCGCCCGGATCGGCCGTCGGAGGTTCGCCGCGCACGGTTACCCACGTGCCCCGCGCGCTGTTAAGGCCCTGGGCGTCGGTGTGCCAGAGGCGGGTGACAAAGCGGCCCTCGCGCTCGAACTTGTGGGTGACCGTCGGACCCATGTTCGCCATGTCCGGAGTGAAGGTCCAGGCGAGGGGTTTGTCGCCTTCGTCGCCAAAGGTCCAGCGGAAGATGTCGCCCGCCTGTACGCCCGCGCCCACAGCGGTGAAAGTCACCTCGCCATCGAGTTCCACCACGGGATCCTGCGGCGCGATGCTCACAGCCACCCGCGGCGGGGGCGGGGGCGCGGCAGCACCCAACGCCGTGGAAAGCCCGGTGGCCAACGTAACCCGGTTCGTATCGAACCCGCCGCCGGCGGCGCCGGGGACGAAATGCGCAGCGCGACCGTTGTAGGTTGCCACGACCATATCGAGGAATCCGTCGCCGTCGAAGTCATACGGGTCCAACGCCGCGTAATCGTTGAAATCCAGCGGGGCCAACGCCTCGCCGCGAGGCACGTTGGTAAAGGTTCCGTTACCGAATCCCTGGTAGAAGGTGAGGTCGCCGCTACCGCCCGCGTTCGCGATGATGTCCAGGTGACCGTCGAAGTCGAAATCACCCGCTGCGACGCCGTACGGATCGCCGCCGGGATCGCCCACGGGTTTCGCTTCCGTGAAGGTGCGATCCCCGTTGGACAAGAAGAGCCGCATGACCCCGCTCCCGTAGGTTGCCCGCGCGAGGTCCACGCGGCCATCTTCATTGAAGTCGCCGGCCGTCATACCGCGCCCGGTGCCCGGCCAACGCACCGTGGTCGCCGTGAAGGTCCCGTTGCCCCGTCCCCAGAAGAAGGCCACCGTGTCGCTGTTGCCGTTGATGGCCACGTCCAGCCCGCCGTCAACGTCGAAGTCGCCGACCGCCATGTCCATGACGTGCCCGCCAGATCCTTCGGCCGCCGGGAGGAGTTCGCCGGGCGCAAAGGTGCCGTCCGCGCGCCCGCGAAGCAGCAGGGTGCGGAAGGAGTTACCCGCCGCGAAGGAAGCGACGACGTCGAGGTTGCCGTCGCGATCGAAGTCGCCGATGGCCACGCCCCGCGAGCCACCGCCCACGTTGGCCACCTCGATCCGCGGGCCAAAGGTGCGATTGCTCAGGTGCGGGAAGACATAAGCCCGCCCGCTGTCGTCCGCGACCGCCGCGAACAGCGGCTGCCGGGGCGGATCACCCGCCAGCGCGGCCGCGCGGAAGAACCGGGCCGGGTCGAGCGCCGTTAGCGGGCCGACGGAAAGCAGTTGGACGTGATTGGGCGACGCCGTGGTCAACGGCTGCCAGTCCACGAGATTGGTGCTGGTTTGCACCACGAAGACGCGGCCGGTGGCGCCGGGCGGAGACGCCAGTTGCAACGTGACGCGCGGCGCGTTGACTCCCGGCTCGGGAGCCGCAAGGGCGATCTGCCGCAACGTCTCCGCCACCAGGTAATTCGGCAAGGCCATCAGAGAGACCAGGAGCGAGGCGGTCGCCCGGTGGAAGAGGGAAAGAGGCTTCGTTGTGGACATGACAGGAAAGGGTTGGCTGTTCGGCAGGACCGATCAATTGTCCCCGGTCGGGACGGCGCCGCGCGCGCCCCACAAACTCCAGACGCTGGCGGGAGGCGCGAGCCGTCCCGGGGAGAAGATCTCGACGCCATCAATCGTGACCGTTTCGCCCGGCCGGAGCGGGTTGCCCGCGCCGAGCTGGCTGGCCACCGCGTCCGTGAGGTCAAGGTACGGCGCGCCACTGGGGAGCGTTCCCGTGGGCCGCACAAAGCGCTGGCCGGCGGTGCCGGCCAGCCCCAGCTGGAACGGCGGGCCGACCGCCGCCTGGCTTTGGCTCGAGTTCGCAATGTGCAGGCGGCCCACGAGGCTGCCCACCGGCTGGTTGAGCCGCCACTCGAAGGTCAGTTGAACCAGGCCGGTAACATCGGACACCACCTGCTCCCGCGCCTCGGTCTCGCCCGACAGGGTAATCACGGTTGGTGGGGACGCTGCGGGATCGGTTTGTACCAGCGATAGCGGACCGAGAGTGGAGCCGTCCTCGGAAACCATCACGCGCGTCACCACGGTTTCGCCCGGCTTGAGATTGCCGAGGTAGAACCCGATCGCCAACGCGATGTCCGCGGCCTGGCCGTCCGGGAAGGCGTTGCGGTTGTTGAGCGCGCCCTCGAGGAGGTTCTTGTGCAGCGAGCCACCGGCAAAACCCGGCTCGTCAATTTGCCAGGTGTCGGGCGCGACGTCAGCCGGTCCGGCGCCGAGCGTGCCGGCCTGGGCGCCCAGTTCGTTGAAGAACGTGTTTAGCGTTTCCGCAATCTCGGTGTCGAGGAGCACCAGGAGGCGGACGTCGTTGAAGGGCGTGTTGGTGGTGTTGGCCAGCGTGTACCGCAGCACGAGGTCGGATTTGTCGGTCGAAAGCTCGCTGGCGAAGCTCAGGCGCAATCCCGCGGGCGCCGGGTGGAGGGAAAGTTTTGCCGCCCGCCCGGCCTCGGCGCCATTGAGGTCGAGTCCGCCTACCGACAGGAAGGCGTCCAGCTCAAAGACCGTGCCGGCGGCGCCAATCCGGAAATCCTGGCCGTTGCGGGAGCCTCCCTGGCCGTTGGATCCAAAAGGTCCGAACTCGATGGCCCGCGCGGGCAGGACCGCAAGCGCAACTGCCAGCACGGGCAAGGTCACCAGATTCGTTTTCATGGGAGAAGGAGAGTCGGGGGAGGATTTGGGGAGTAGTCGGCGGCTCACAGTTCCTTCCGCAGCACCAGGCCAACGGACCAGCCGCTGTTGTCCAACCGAATCTGATTGGGGCCGAGATCGAACTCTTGGGAATCAAGCACCCAGTCATAACCGCCGAAAGCGCCGAGGTGAAAGCCGCTGCCGAGCTCCATTTCCACGCCGCCGGCCACTCCGCAGGTAAACAGCGCGTCCGTTTCCTCGACAGTCTCGGACCAGGTCTGCCGCGGGCTGGCAGCGCCGCCCGGCGGTCCTTCGGAGAACGTCTCGCTGCGTTCTGCCGACGTCATGGCAATGGCCACGCCAACTTTCGGTATCAGGTACGCGGTCACGCTCTGCGATAGCCGGTAACTGATCCGGGGGCTGAGGGTGATCTCGTAGAGGTCCTGGCTGAACCGGAGCGTCACCTGATTTGCCGCGATGCTCGCCACTTCCATTTGGGCGACGCCGCCGACTGGCACGTTGGGAATCACCGGATAGCCTCCAGCCCAGCCCGGCGACTCGCCTGCTGGTCCGTCATAGGTGCCCGTGTATCCGCCGGGCGCGGTTCGCGGCGGGGCAAAGCCCAGCTCGGGATGCACCGCTCCCCGGACATCGAAGCGGTCGGCGACGGTCAGCGGTCCCACCTGTTCCTGGTAGCTGCTGGCGCTGACGGAGGAATTCAGGTCCCAGAAGCCGTGAAAGCCCAGCGCCAGATCAAACAACCAGCGATCACCGCGTCGCAGGGTGCGTCCGAACTGGAAGCTCAAGCCGAGGCCCTCGAATTCATCCTCGCCGCGCAACGGGGTGTCCCCGGTGGTTTGGTAGGCGCGCTCGTAGGTGCGGCGGAACGTCAGCGTTTGATTCGCGGCGCTGTACTGGTCGGCGCGATCGTAGGCCCAGTTCCACGTCAGGCCGGGCCCACCCACCGCGTTGGGGTCGAGGGTGCCGGCATCCAGCTTCACATAACCGTCGTCGTATTCGCGGTCGGCATAACCGGTCTGAGCACCGGGGGGCGCGGGAGCGGCGTGGACGCCCTCCTGTTGCGTGCGGGAGGTGCCGCTGACTTTGACGGTCATGCCGGCCCGGTAGGCGGGACCGGCCTGGAGCCACCAGTCACCGGCCCATGCCGCCCCGGGGCTGACGACACCAGCAACGACGAGCGGGGAGACGGTTTGGAGAAATCGGGGCGTTCTCATGCGGGAAATTGCTTTCGCTGGTGCCTGCGTGCCCCTTGCGTCGGAGAAAGTCAATCGCCGATTTCGGCGGGCCGAACACGACGGGAATATCCGGGCTGCGCCTCGAGAAAACTATGCCGTACCCATCGGCGGAGCGCAATGAGGGGCGCTTAAAGTGAGGGGCAGCGCGCGATGGCGGGAATGCGCCCGCGCTGCCTGCCGGGACATTTCCTTCACTCGACCGTCAGCGGCCGGCCGTTGTGCTGCGGTCCCAGCGCCAAAAGAAAGGGCGCGGCCTTGCGAGCCCAGGCGTCGGGTGAAGGATACTGCCGGGCGGAATCGCCGAAACAGCTCCGGAGCATGTCCGTGTCAATGATGCCCGGATTCAGCGGCACGGCGGCGAGGCCGGGCGGCAATTCCTGAGCCAGCGCCTGCGTGAGGCCCTCGATGCCCCATTTGGTGGCGCAATAGACGGCCACCCCGGCGTCCGTTGAGCGCCCCCAACCGGAACTGAGGTTCACGATGACACCCCGCCCGCCAGCCAGCATCCCGGGCAGGAAGTGGCGAATGACGTTGGCCACGCCCTTCAAGTTCACATCCACAACGCGGTCAAATTGCGCGGCGCTGAGTTCCCACAGGGGTGCGGTTCGGGCGATGATCGCCGCGTTGTTGATCAGCAGGTCGGGTACGAGTCCCCGGTCGCGGATGTCGCCGGCCCAGGCGGCGACCGCGGCGTCATCGGTCACGTCCAGCGCACGGAATTCGTGAGGCGCCGCATATTGCCGGGTGAGTAGCGTGACTGCGCCGCGGTCCCGACCACAGCCCACCACGACGTGCCCTCGCCGGGCGAACTCTCCAATCAACGCCCGCCCCAACCCGCGGGTGACGCCGGTGATGACGATGACTCGCTGATCCGAGGCACTCACGGCGTGGTGGGGATCGAGGCGGGCGGCTCTTTGGCGGTCTCGCGCGCTTGAGCGCGCTGTGTGTCGAGCACCTCGAGTCGCGCCAGGGTCGAGCGCAGCAGCAGCCGCAGATTGACCGCCGGCTCATTCTTGTTGGCCGACGCGGCGCCGGCCTTGGGCCGTAGTTCGAGGTAACGCGCCACCACGTCCGCGTATCCCGTCACCAAACCCAGCGTGTCGCGGGAGGCGCGTCCCTGCAAAAACCGGAGCTGGGGCAGCTTGTCGCGCAGGACCTGAAGCTGGCGCTGGGTATCGAGATCGGAGAGGACGCGTTGCAGGCTCAAGGGGACCGTCTCCGGAACGGCTTGCCCGGCCGGCGTCACGCGGATGGGGGTTAGCAGTACCACGTCCAAGCGGTCGAGTGTTTCGGCGGTTGACCAGGTTTTGGACTCGTCCCGGATCGAGAAGCCCGCGCTCGAGACAGCCCACCATTTCTCCACGTCGGCGGGCGTTGAGAACACCGGGCTGTACGCGGCGAAGAAGGCGGTTTGCCAGTTCAGGGTCCGGGAGACATTCCCCAGAAAACTGCGGGCCATCCGCGGTCCGTCGGGCAGGCTCAGCAACTGGAGGGTCAACAATAGCGCGCTGGCCCGGAAACGGGGAGCGTCCTCCCCGGCGAGCTGCGCCTCGCCAGGCAGACTAAGTTCGGTGAACGTCAGCGGCGGCTGGGTTCCGAGGTACTGGCGCAGCTCCCGGATGCCGTCGTCGCCCCAGCGCAGGAGGATTTGCGGCGAGACGAACTGCGCCAAATGGTCGCGCACCTGGCTGAGGTCGCGGTCGGCGGCGTTAAGCCGCACCGTGGGCCTCACCTCGGCCCAGCCCTCGCCCAGACGGTTCACCAGACTGTTGGCCTCGAACGCGACATCGGGCCCGCCCCCGGAAACCAGGTAGGCCGCCAGGCCGTACACCAGCCAGGCGGGCAATTCGGCCGACCGCACTCCCGGCGTCCGGTTGGCGATCTCGGTGAGAACGGCCTGGAGCAGGCCCCGCACCAGCACCTCGCGGTCGAGCCGCGTCGGCAGGCGCACGCTGTATTGCCAGCCGTCGGCGAATCGCGCCGAGGTCAGCAGGGGAGGGGAGCCGGCCGGTAGCTCCGGCCTGATGTTGAGGTGAATCCTGCCCTGCCAGCGATCCGGCGCCTCCAGTTCGGTCAGTACGCGCTGCTTGATCCGCTCGGCGGAAACCGCCAGGGGATCGGGCTGGACCTCAATCCAGGTGCGATTGGTGTCGGTGGCGGACAGCGGCACGGTTACTGTCGGGCTGTGAACGACGAATTGCTCCGATCGGCTGCGCACTACCCGCACATCATCGCGGCCGGCTGCCAACGTCGCGCCCACCGCCAGCGCGAACGCCAGACCCGGTAGCCGGTGCCAGGTGGATGGCCAGCGCATTTGCAGCCTTTAATCCGCGCCCTTCTTGGGGCTGGACGTTGTCTTGGGCTTTTCCGCCGAGGCGGCACCGGAGCCGCTCGCCGCGGGCGCGCCGTCCTTCTTCGGCGCCGGCGCGGCGGAATCGCATTCCTTCTTGGCCGCCGATTTGTAGGCCTCGCTCCGGTAATCGGTGATGTAGAAGCCGCTGCCTTTGAAGATCAGCCCCGCGCCGGCGCTAAGCTGGCGCTTGACGCGGCCCTTGCCCCAGCGGGGGCGAAGGCACTTCTCGCGCGGGCAGACCCGGAGCGCCGGGTCTTTCATGGATTGAAAGAACTCGAATTCGTGTCCGCACTTTTCACAGACGTAGTGGTACGTTGGCATAGTGATGAACCTATTCTCGTTTCCTCGCCCCGGCGATACCACGCGAATCCTCGAGATTCAAGCGGTGGGTGCTCATCGCGCCGCCGGTTCGTCAAAAACAAGTCACAGAAATGTCAAAAACCGTCTGGACAACACCCGGTTTAATGCCACAAATTGCGGGTGCTAAGTGAGGAACACGAGTGTGTTCCTTCGCTGATGAAGCCTGAGCAGGCAATGAAACTCGCCTCTCCAAAAGGCCGGGCCGCGGAGACAACCCACCGCGGGAGTTTCGCCCTCTTGCCGCTCAGTCAACCCCACACAACACGACTGCATGATGCCATGAGCAAATCCATCGAGGTCATCTCCGAGATCATCCGGGATCCCAAACATCCCTTCCGTCAGGTGGACGATCGTCCGGACAAGCAGAAGAAGCATCAGTACGAGCGCCGGAAGGTGAAGGAGATTCTCCGATTCGGTCAGTGGTCGGAAAATGGCGAGGGCTGATTTCCTCGAACAGGAATCGGACGCGAGGCCGGGCGCCATGCCCGGCCTCGTCGCTTTTTGGGGGCTACCGCGCCTTGAGGCGGCACGCCGCGCTCCCGGTCAAATCACCTCGCGATACACGTCCGGGTGCGGCCGGGAGATGACGACCGCGTTCACCAACACGCCCGCCTCGGCAATCACCCGCCGACCCGCCGCCACGGCCGACTGCACGGCGCCCACGTCGCCCGTGAGGGTGCAGAACGCTTTGCCGCCCAGGGCCATCGCCAGGCGGATCTCGAGCAGTTGGACCGCCGCCGCCTTGGCGGCCGCGTCGGCGCCCTGAATCAGGGTGGCCACGTTGAACGATTCAAGGATGCCGAGGGCGCCGTCGGGTTCTGGCGTCTGCGTCCGTCCCAGCGCCACAAAAACATCCGGATGCACGTTGGCGATGGTGAACGAGTCAACCAGGCAGCCATTGGCCGCCTGCCCCCCGGCTTCGACCGCCGCCTGCACCGCCGCCATCTCGCCCCCGATCAACACCATGTACTTGCCGGAGCAGATGGATCGCGACAGCAGGAGGCGCACGTTGCCCGCTTTAAGCATGGTATCCGCCACCTCGAAACCGGCGGCAACGCTCGACAGTTCAATCAGGCCAATGGATTTTTCGCTCATGTCGTCCTCTCCAGAATCACCCGGTGGTCCACGGTCACGACGCGCCCGGGGAACGGCGCGTGAATTGGCGCGCCCAGGGCCTGGTCGGGAACTCGTCCCAGCATTTGCCCCGCCGTGACGTGGTCGCCGGCCTTGACCACCGGAGTGTTGGCGGCGCCGGCATTTTGCTTCAACGGCAGCACCACCCGGAGCGGACTGGCGGCCACCGGTTCCCAGTGCGCGGGGTGATCGTATTGCTGGATGTGCAGTTTTTTCATCAGCGACTTGATCGGCACGCGACGCCCGTCACGCATGGGGTGCGGCTTCACGGTCAACGGTCCGGTCCACTTCAGGTTTGCCCGGCGCAGCTCCGCCTTCGCCCGGTCGCACGCCTCCTTGGGGTAGAGTTCCTCCGGACAACCGTAGAGAGTACACAAGCCACAAGCGCAGCACAGCGCCGCCCATTGATTCCAATGCGCCGCGCCGGTGGCAGTGAACGCGAGGCTCCGCATGACTTGATGCGGCTCGACCGCGTAGCCGAGCAGAAAGCGCGGGCAGTATTCGGTGCAATACCGGCACTGGTCGCACGCCGATTTCCCGATGGCATTTTGGGCGGCGGCGGGCTTGAGCTTGCGCTGAACGACGTGATGCTCGCGCGGCAGGACGACCGCGCCGGTGGAAGTCTTGGTGATGGGCGTGTCGAGTTCCTCGGTGGTCTCGCCCATCATCAGGCCGCCCACGCACAGCACCGGCTGGTCGGTCGCCAAACCGCCCGTGGCTTCGATCGCGTCGCGAAACGTCGTTCCCACCGGCACGGTCAGGGTCGTGGGATGCTTCACGGCGCCGGCCAGGGTGATCGTCTTGTGCGTGACCGGCCGCCCGTCCGCAGCGGCGGCCACGTTGACAAACGTCTCCACGTTGCAGACCACGGCGCCGACCTGAATCGGGATGCCCGCCGGCGGAATCAGCCGACCGGTCGTGGTGTACACCAGGTCGTATTCGTCGCCGGCCGGGTAGTAATCGCCCAGCAGATGCGCCCGCACGGGCGTTCCCTGGCAGGCAGCTTGGACGGCCTCCACCGCGTGGCGGTTCTTGGCCTTGATGCCCACGATGCCATCACCCGCGCCCACGGCCTCCATCGCCAGCACCATGCCGCGCACCATCTCGCGCGCCGATCGCTCCATCACGGCGGCGTCTTTGTGCAGCAACGGTTCGCATTCGGCGCCGTTGGCGATCACGACGTCGGCTTTCGCGGCCAGCTTGACGTGGGTGGGAAAACCACCGCCGCCCGCGCCCACCACCCCGGCCTGTTGGACCTGCTCAACGAGCGTCATTGCGCCCGGCAGCGTATCGGCAACCCCGCCCTTCTCCAGCCGAAAGATGGCCTCGGGGCATGGCCGCCCGCCCGCGGGCGGGGCGACGTTAACCGCGCGGCCGTCGGCGGGGCTTCGCAAGCATGGCCGCAACCAATCCCGCGATCGTGTGCGGCCGGGCCTCAACGGCGGGCTTCAGCTTCAGTTCCTCGAGGGCTTTGGTCGTCTCGGGACCGACTGACGCCAGGCGGACTTGCGGATGTTGGCGAATGAAGGCCGGCAGGTCGAACCGCTGGTGGAAGTGACGCACTGTGGAACCACTGGTGAACGTGACCCACTCGGCGCCCTCCCGGAGCATCCGGGCGGCGTGGCCGGTCGCGTCGCTGGTCTCCACGACGGTCTGGTAACAGGGCACGTCGTCCACGATGGCTCCCAGCTCTTCCAGCAGGCGCGGCAACTCAGGGTTGGCCGCTTCGGCCCGGGGCAGGAGAATTCGGAGATTTTCCAGGCTACCCTCGGCGGCCAGCGCCCGGGCGACCTCTTTGGCCACGTACTCGCGGGGCATGACATCCACGTGCAGGTGGAGGGCCTCGAGTTGCGCCCGGGTGGCCGGCCCCACGGCGGCCAGGCGCACGCCTCCGAGATCGCGCAAATCGGAAAAGGCCTTGAAAAACGCGTCGAAGAACATCGTCACCCCGTTGGCGCTGGTGAACACCAGCCAGTCGTACCCGTGCAGGCCGGCCAGCGCTTCCACCAGGGCGGTGCGGACCGAGGGCGGGACGATCTTGATGCACGGCACTTCCAAGACCTCCGCCCCCACTTCCCGCAAGCGATCGGAGAGTTCGGCGGCCTGGTCCGACGCGCGGGTCACCACCACGCGCTGGCCGAACAACGGGCGGCTTTCGAACCAGTTTAACTGCGACCGCAAGCCCACCACGCTGCCAATGACCGCCACGGCGGGCGGGGTCAGTCCCGCCTGCTTTGCCAGAGCCGCCAACGTGTTCACCGTTCCCTCCACCGTCCGCTGACGGCCGGTCGTTCCTTGCTCGACGAGCATCGCCGGCGTCTCCGGCGGCAGGCCGCGCGCCTGGAGCGCTACGGTTAATTGTTCCAGGCGGTCCACGCCCATCAGCACCACCTTGGTGCCGGGCTCGGTCGCCAGGTGATCGAAGTTGAGCGGGTTGTCCGGGCGAGCCGGATCGTCGTGGCCGGTGATGACCGTGAAGCTCGAACAATGATCGCGGTGGGTCAGGGGCACGCCGGCGTAGTTCGGGACTGCCGCGATGGAAGACACGCCGGGCACCACCTCGAATGGCACGCCCGCCGCCGCCAGGCCCTCAGCTTCCTCGCCGCCGCGCCCGAAGATGTACGGGTCGCCGCCCTTGAGCCGCACCACGGTCCGTCCGGCGCGCGCGTGATTCACGAGCAAGGCCGTCAACTCGCTCTGGGGCAGGGGCTGGTCGCGCCTTCGCTGAATCAGCTCGACGCCTGTCCGGCACAAGCGGAGCAACTCGGGACTGGCCAGCGCGTCGAGCACCACCACGTCCGCCTGACGGAGCAGCTCCGCGCCTCGCAGCGTGAGGAGTTGCGGGTCCCCCGGCCCGGCGCCGACCAGATAAACGGTTCCTGTCTTCTGCATCGGACGGGGAACCTACCGACGCGCCGGGGCGGGCGGCAACTCCCGGCTGACGCCCGCCAAGCCGCGAGTGGCGCGGACGGCGGGTCTTTTCCGTTGCGCCACCCCTGCGCGCTGGCCTTAACTTCGCGTGGACAGGGTGCCATTCGCCCCATCCTTTCCGAGTGTATGAAGTCGCCCGACTCAGACCCTGCAACCCGCAAGTCAAAAAAAGCGGTTCGGCGCGCATCAACGCCAGCCCGCTCCAAGCCCGCTGCGCCGGATGATTCCGCTGCCGCGCCCGACTCGGGTAAGACCAAGTCCCGTCGCGCCAAAGCCGCCGCTCCCGAAGCTCCGCCACTGGAGTCCCCGGCGGAAACTGAGCTGCTTGCTCCCGCTGAGGCGCCACTTCGGAAGGCGGCTCTCGAAACTGACGTGCCGGCGCCGGCCGCGTCGTCAAGAGCCCGCGCTGCGGTGACGAAGGCTCGCCAGAGCTCCGGGACAGTTGCCCGAGAGTCGGGCGGGAAGAGGACCGCGACCCGCAAACCCGCTCCAACCGCGGCGCCGATGCCGGCAAAAGCCGCCGCCGCGCCCGCCGCCCCGGCCGCGCGGTCGGCGGCGGGTCGTGGCGCTGCCCGCAGCGTGGTCCCGGCCGCGCCTGCGTCCGTGCCGCGTCCCAGCCGGCGCCCGCCGCCGCTGCCCCCCAGCTTGTTCGAAGGTGACACCGGGCCGGCGCCCGCCGTCAGCGGGCCGGGCACCCGGTTTGTCACGGGCGTCCCGTCGGCGCCGGTTAGCCCGCTGGGGAATGATCTGCCCGGAAGCTATGCGACCGGGCGGGTGTGGGCGACGGTTGCCGATCCGCAACGGCTGCTGGTGCAGTGGGGTTTCAGCGCCCGCGAGTTGCACGCGGCGGCCGCGCAAGCGGCGGACGGTCACCTGCTGCTCAGTGTCCGTTCAACAACGACGTCGCCGGGAGGCGGTGTCCTCGTGGTGTTGCCCGCCGGCGCGACTTCCTGGTTCGTACCGGTGAGCGGTGGCGGGACGTTCGTGGCGGAACTGGGGTGGTACGATGCGTCGCGCTGCTGGCGGTCGCTGGCGGTTTCCGAGCCGGTGACGCTGTCGGCGGAGAAACCCGCGCCGGCGGAGAACGCCGAGTTCGCGACGATCCCGGTGGACGTGCCCTTCGCCGAGATTTTCGCCAAGGTGAAGGAAGCGGCCGAGGTCAGCGCGCCGTTGATCGAGATCATCACCCACCTGCGCGAGGCCGGTTTCACCGGTCTGCCGGAGGTCGGAGGGGCCGTGCCCCCGCAATGGACCCCCGAACAGGAACGCGCCCTGGCGGAGGTGCTCCACGTCGAGCCCAACCGGCGCGTGTGGGTGGGCTCGCTCGATGTCACCGAGCTCGTGCGGGATCTGGCGGAGGTCGGGCCGGTCGCGCCGTCTTCGGCAGCACTGGCGGCGGGGGCGGAAGCCGCGCGCGCCGAGGGCCTCGCCGGACCGGCGGCTGGCGTCTCGAGTCTCGAGGTCGGGGGCGAACGTCCGGGCCGGCGCGGATTCTGGTTCAACGTGAATGCCGAATTGATCGTGTACGGCGCGACCGAACCGGATGCGAAGCTGACCATCGCCGGCCGACCGGTGAAGTTGCGGCCGGACGGGTCGTTTGCCCTGCGGTTTGCGCTTCCGGATGGCGAGTACGAACTGCCGGTGCAGGCGGTGGCGGCCGATGGCGTCGAGAGTCGCCGGGCCCGACTCGAGTTTCGCCGGGCGACCGAGTATCACGGCGCGACCGCGCATCCGCAGGACAGCGGCTTGCGGCCCCCGACCGCAGAACACGTGAACCGGTCGGTTATCGCCTGAAGGCGACGGACCCGCCGCCCGCGCCATGTCCGGCCAGTTTGCCCTCATCCTGCACGCACATCTCCCGTTCGTGCGCCATCCGGAACACGAGCGTTTTCTGGAGGAGGCGTGGCTCTACGAGGCGATCCTCGAGACCTACCTGCCGTTGCTCGACCTCCTCGAGCGCTGGCGCCGGGACCGGCTCAACGTGCGGTTCACGCTCTCCCTCTCGCCCACGTTGTCGGCCATGCTCCTGGATCCGCTGTTGCAGGCGCGATTTGAGAGCCGGCTCAACGGGCTGGTCGAGCTGGCGGAGAAGGAGGTGTTCCGCACGCATTTCGACCCGGCGCTGCGTCCCTTGGCAGAGTTTTACCAGCAACGTTTCCTGCGCCTGCGAGAACTCTGGCGCGGCTGTGACCGCAACCTGGTGGCAGCGTTTGCCGCCCTGCAGGCGGCGGGTCGGCTGGAAATCATCACCTGCTCGGCCACGCATGCGTTATTGCCGCTGCTGGCGAGGAGTCCGGGCTCGTTAAAGGCTCAAATCCGCACCGCGCAGGAACACCACCGGGCCCTGTTCGGCCGCGATCCGATGGGCATGTGGCTGCCCGAATGCGCGTATGCGCCGGAGATTGAAGGGGCCCTCCAGGAGGCCAACGTCCGCTGGTTTGTGTTGGACACGCATGGCCTGCTCAACGCCTCACCCCGCCCGCGATATGGCACCTACGCGCCGGTCTTCACCCCGAACGGACTGGCGGCCTTCGGCCGTGACTTCGACTCGGCGCGCCAGGTTTGGAGCCGGCAGGAGGGCTATCCAGGCGACCCGCGCTATCGCGACTTCTACCGCGACATTGGTTTCGACCTGGACTTCGAATACGTGCGGCCGTACCTGCCGTCGCCCGAGCACCGCGGCTTCACCGGCATCAAGTACCATCGCATCACGCGGGGCGGGGGCGGGGCCAAGGAAGTTTACGATCTCCGCGCCGCGGCGGCGGCGGCCCACGAACATGCCGCACACTTTTTGGCTGCCCAGCTCAAGCGGCTGACCGCCGCCGCCCAGGTGATGGACCGCCCGCCGCTGGTGGTGGCGCCGTACGATGCGGAATTGTTCGGGCACTGGTGGTTTGAGGGGCTCGAGTTTCTCGATGCCTTCGTGCGTGGCGCCCTCGCGAGCGGGGCGGATTTCACCTTCACCACTCCCACCGAGTACCTTCGCCACAACGCCACGCATCAGGTCGTGCGCCCCCGGGCATCCACCTGGGGCGAAGGCGGCCACTATGCCGTCTGGTTGAACGAAAAGAACGAGTGGATTCAGCCGCATCTACGGGCGGCCGAGGAGCGGATGACCGAGCTGGCCAAGCGTTTTCTCACCGCGGATGAACTCACGGTTCGGGCCCTGCGTCAGGCCGGCCGCGAACTCCTGCTCGCCCAGGCCAGCGACTGGCCGTTCATCCTCCACACGGGGACAGGTCCGGAGTACGCCGCCCGTCGGGTGAAGGAGCATTTGCTGCGGTTCTTCCGGATTCACGACGAAGTGTTGGGCGCGCGGGTGGACCCCGCGTGGCTGCAAACTCTGGAGGCGCAGGACAATCTCTTCCCTCACCTCAACTACCTGCATTGGGCATAGGTCTGTCGCCGGCTGCCGCCCGACGGGGGAGACACCCGGGGCAGGCTGCGGTGCTGCCGGGTACCGCGCGCTGGCTGGCAAGTCCCTCGCCACGAACTCTCCCGACGGCGCGAGAGGGCAGGGGAGCTGACCCCGACGCAGGCGCCGCTGCAACGTCACGGACCGTGAAGCGTTGAATAAGCGCGCATGGCTTCAGGTCAATTCGCTCGAATGACGGTGACGCGGGCCAGTGAGCCCCGGAGGGCGTGCCGGTCCCGCGAGTTCAAGCGGTGAACTTAACCACGGAAAAGCCATGAAGACGGTCAATGGAAGTCGCAGTCCCAACGGCGCCAACGCGCGCGACGGGCGTCGCTCCCCGGGGGAGTTTGACGACGCACTTCTGTCCCGGCACGTTGCCGCAGTACTGATGATGAAAACCCTTCTCGTTCGCTTCGGGTGCGTTGCCGCCTGGGTCGGCGGCGGGCTGATCTTGGCGGGATGTAAGAGCGACCCCGAGACCAGCCGGCAGGAATCGGCAGTTCACACGACCTACACCCGCCTCCCGGCCGTGTCGGCACCGGCTTCCCCCGGCGCGGTCACCGTGGTGCCGCCAGCGGCGCCGGTTGCGACCTCCCCCGCGGCGGCGACCATCGTCGCGGCGCCCTCTCCGGCGCCGGACTCAGCGCCGGCGGAGGCGCCTGCCCCGGCTGGCGAAACCAACGACGTCGCCGTGGCGGCGGTCCCCGCCCAGCGGCCGCCGTTGCCCACCGTTGTGAACGAAATCCTGGATCTTTCAGCGGCCGCGGTGGGAGACCAGGTCTTGCTCGAGTACGTCAAGAAGGCGCAGGTCGCCTATGAGTTGAGCGCCGACGATGTGCTGTACCTCAAGGATGTGGGGCTTTCGGACGACGTGATCGCGGCCATCGTAAGGCGTGGCAACGAGCTGCGGGAGCAGGGTGCGCCCCGGGCAGCCGTGCAGGCGACGACCGCGCCCCCGCCGCCCGTGACGGCCACCGCCGAGGCCGCCCCCAATCCGCCCCCGCAAACGGTGACGCAGGTGCCGCCGCCCGCGCAGCCGGCGACGGTGACGCAGCCGGTGTCGGAAGCCTACAGTTATTGGTACTCGACGCTTTCGCCGTACGGCTCGTGGGTGTACCTGCCCAGCTACGGTTGGTGCTGGCAGCCGGCGGTGGCGCGCACGGTGCCGGAATGGCGGCCCTACGCTCACAACGGCGCCTGGGTCTGGACCAGTTCCGGTTGGTATTGGAACTCGTACTACACCTGGGGCTGGGGGCCGTTTCACTACGGTCGTTGGTATTTGAGCCCTGCTTGTGGCTGGGTCTGGGTGCCGGGCAGCGTCTGGGCACCCGCTTGGGTGACGTGGCGGTACTGCGACACCTACTGGGGCTGGGCGCCGTTGCCGCCCGCCGCCTCCTGGACCACCGGTGTCGGGCTCACCTGGTACGGATCGGGTGCCAGCGTCAGCTTCGGCTTCAACCTGGGCTGGATCTGGTACACCTACGTGCCGCCCGCGTATTTCTGTCATCCGCATCCGTACCGCTACTGCCCGCCGCGCCAGCAGGTCGTCAACATCCACAACACGACGATCATCAACAACGTGACCTATAACAACGGCACGATTGTCAACGGCGGCATCCCGCCTCAACGGTACACCGAGCTGACGCGCAAAGAAGTCCCGCGGGCCACGCTCACCGAGACCGCGACACCGGTTCGGACGCCGCCCGTCGCGAGCGGCGGGCGCGGGAATCGTGAGGCTCAATTGGCCGTCTATCGCCCGACCATCCCGGAGCAACCTGGTTTCGCCCGGTCGCGGGTGGATGTGGTGCCCGCAGCGGCAACCTCCCCTTCCCGCAGCAGTCAGGAGATCACCCGGTCGAATCCGGCTTTCGCGCCGGGCGCGGCGGTGCCGGTGCGTCGGTCGCCCGAGCGCGCCGGCGCGCCGGCGCAGGT
This sequence comes from uncultured Verrucomicrobiota bacterium, assembly GCA_964396005.1. Taxonomy (GTDB): domain Bacteria; phylum Verrucomicrobiota; class Verrucomicrobiia; order Limisphaerales; family J093; genus JADJWF01. Next base: position 44,803 of record CAYNCT010000007.1, read on the forward strand.
CGAGCGGCCGTCCTCTGCGGCGGTTGGCAGGTCGGGGCCGGTGGTGGTCCCGGTGCGCTCGCGTCCGGTTCAGACCCCTCATCCCGCTCGCGCAAGCGCTCCTTCGCCGCGCCCCGGTGAGGTTGTGCCGGTGAACCGCGGTCCGGATGCTGCGGTTGGGCGAAACGCGACGCCACCTTCCCGGGTGGAAACGGCCACGCCGCCGACTGCTCGGGGTTCGGTGAGTGCCTCCGGTCCGCAGCAAGCCGTGGTGCCGCAGCGCGGCGCCGGCGCCAGCGGCCGAGCTGACGGTCCGGTCGCGGCACCCGTTCGCTCCGCGCCCAACGCGACCATTCCGGCGCGGCCGGCGGTTCCATCGGATCGTGGGGTACCGTCGGCTGACCCGTCGCGCGAAGCCCCGGGCATCGCACCTCCGCCAGGGTCCGTTACTCCGCAGCGCACCATCCCCTCCGCCGAAGGCGCAGCGCCTGCGGGACGTTCGGCACTGTACCAGGCACCGGTGACGGCTCCGTCGCGGGGCGAGGTGGCTCGCACTCCCGGTGCGAGCGCGCCCGGCGCGGTGGCGCCGAAGTTCTCGACGCCGGGTGTTGCCGCGCCCGGACAACCCGGGCGAGTTTCCGGGCTTGGCCAGGTTCCGCCATCCGCTGTTCCATCGCGCTCGTCCGCTGCGCCGTCGTTCAACGCACCGCAGCCCACGGTTCGCCCCGGCAGTGTGCCCTCCTACAGCGCCCCGGTGTCGGGTCCTCCCGCGCGACCCGCTCCGGCGCCGTCCTTCAACGCCCCGGCACCGGGCGGGCGTTTAAGTGGGCCGCCGGGGATGAATGCCGCGCCGGTCCGGAGCGCACCGGCCGTTCAGCCCCCGGCCGGCGCGACGCCGGCGCCTGTCAGTGGCGGACGCGGCAGCCCGACGCCGCAGCCCAACTAACAGGCGGGTGGTGCGGCCGCCTGGAGTGCGTTGATCAGCTTGAAGGCCCGGAACACGCCTCGTGGATGCCCATTCGCAAAACCCGCTGGCTGCGCCCTCTGGGTCCAAAACGGAACGTCTCGGTGGCAGGGGGCGGCGCGTGCCTGCTTCAAGTGATTCTGCCCCAATTCTTCCTGTGAGCCGCCTGCGTTCCCATTCGGCGAAAACGGCTGAGATGGCCGTCATTCCGCCCGGACCTGGCTGCCGTTTGGTGGGCCGGGTTGTCGGCTTGCTGCTGCTGGCCTGCGCCGCCGCGGCCGCCGAGGGCCGGCTGGTTTTTTACACCGGGTTCGAGGTTGCTGAAGGCTATGACCCGTGCTGCGAGTTGCGCGGGCAACAAGGCTGGATCGCCGAGGGGTCTGGCGGCAATGGATTGGTCACCAATTTTTTCCAGGGCTTTGGCCAGCAGGCGTTCGTGGGTTACACGCCGCCCGCGCCCAAGGATCGCACCCTGAGCCTGTGGCGGCCGTTGCGCGAACCCGTCCCGCGCGCTGGCGAAGCGATCGTCAAGTTCAGCGTGCTGATGCAGATCGAGGACCCGTGGCCGGGCAACGGCAAGTACGACGATTTCTACTGGAGCGCCTACAACAGCGAAGGCCAGCGGCTGTTCTCGATTGATTTCGACAATTGGAGCGCAGAAATCTTTTACGATCTTGATGACCCGCCCGGCTATCAACCGACCGGCTTCACCTTCCGCAATGACGCGATCTACTGGCTGGACGTGTTCATGAACTTTGCCCGCAACACCTGGATGGCCATGCTCAACGGGGTCGTGGTGGTGGATTCCCAGCCCATCACCACCAGGACCAACGTTCGTCTGGACCTCAGCGACGTGGACTCCGTCTGGGCCGTGCGAATCCATGGGGCGCCCGGCGAGAACTACCTGCTGTTCGACGAGTACACCATCACGATCGAGCCCGGCTCAACCATCCCGCCGGTCTTGGAGACGGTCGGCCTGCGTGCTGACGGGCAGTTCGAGCTGATCGTCCACGGCGAACGCGGGTTGACTTACGCCATCGAGGTTTCGGAAGACCTCGTCGCGTGGGAGGTTCTCGCCACCCGCCGGCTGGACAACGGTTTCTGGCAATTCCTCGACAACACGGCTCCCAATTACTCCCGGAGCTTTTATCGCGTGCGGGAGGTCGGCAACTAAGCCTTGGGGTCCGGCGCGACACTTGGGGGCAGATAACTCCGGCGGCTGCGCGGAGAATCAAAACTCGCCAAATTCGGCGCGGCAGGTAGGGTCTCCCCTGTTTGCTCCACGATTCTCTCACATGAACGCTTCCACTGCCGCCCGACAACGACCCACGCGACGCGAGTTTCTCAACGCCACCGCCCGCGCCACGGCGGCCACCGCGCTGGCGGGGTTGGCCTTGCCGGCGGTCCACGCCGCCGAAGACAACACCATTCGCCTGGCGATCATCGGTTGCGGCGGCCGGGGTACGGGTGCGGTCGCCAACGCGCTCGAAGCGCCCGGCGGCCCGACCAAACTGGTCGCGATGGCCGATCTGTTCGAGGATCGCCTGGCGCGTTCCTATGAAAGTCTGCGCGAGAAGTATGGGGAGCGGATTGACGTGCCGCCCGACCGGCGTTTCCTGGGATTTGAAGCCTATCGCCACGCCGTCGAGGCCCTGCGCCCCGGCGATGTCGTGCTTTGCACCACTCACGCCGCCTTCCGCCCGCGTCACGTCGAGTACGCCGTCGATAAAGGCGTGCATGTGTTCATGGAAAAGACCTTTGCGCCCGATCCGGCCGGGGTGAAACGGATTCTGCGCGCCGGTGAGGCGGCCGAGAAGAAGGGGCTCAAGATCGCTGCCGGGGTCATGTGCCGGCATTCCTCGGCGCGGCAGGCGCTGATCCAACGCCTTCGCGAAGGCGCCCTCGGCGATATTCAGTTGATCCGCGCCTACCGGATGGACGCGGGCTATCGCATGGGCCCGCTGAATCCGCGTCCCAGCGAGCTACTGGCGCAGATTCGCCTCCCGTACCAGTTCCTGTGGGCTTCTTCGGGCATCTTCATCGAGTTGATGATCCACCAGATTGACGAGTGTTGCTGGCTCAAGGACGGCTGGCCCGTGCAGGCCCACGGCGTCGGCGGCCGCGGACCGGACAGTGCTGATTGTTCGCAGAATTTCGACACGTACTCGGTGGAATACACGTTCGCCGACGGCACCAAAGCGCTGGTGACCGGCCGCTACATTCCGAAGTGCCGCAACGATTTCGCGACGTTCGTTCACGGCACCAAGTGCGCCGCTCAGTTCTCGGGCGACATTCACGCCCCCACGGTGGCGATGTACCGGGACCAGCGCCTCGAACGGGCCCACATTACCTGGCGGCCCGAACGCGAAACGGTGGATCCGTGGCAGGCAGAGTGGAATGTGCTGCTCCACGCCATCCGGAACGATCGGCCCCACAACGAGGCCCGGCGCGCGGCGTACTCGAACCTCGCCGCCATCATGGGTCGGGCGGCCGTTCATTCCGGGCAGATCATCACGTGGGATGAGGCGCTGGCTTCTGAGTTCAGCTTCTGTCCGGACGTGGACCGTCTCACCGCAGCCAGCCCGGCGCCAGTGCAGGCTGACGCTCAGGGCCGATACCCCGCGCCGGTGCCGGGCATTTTGCGCGAGGTCTGACCCGGGCTCGGCGATGGTTGTGGCTTCCCAAGGTTGCTGGGGCACGCCAGCTTCGGCTCGGAAGCCGGAGTTTTGAGCCCGAAAACCGAAGTCGGGTTGGCAGAAGGCAACGAAGCCGACGAAGGGAGAAGGGCCTCCACCGGGATAGAACGGTCAGGAAAAGTTCCCAGAGGAGAATGCCGTTCCCGTTGCTTCTTCGTTCCCTTCGTTGCCATCTGTAAAACGACGTTCGGAGTTCGGGTTGAGCGATCACGCGTCGGTTGAATGATTGGCCCGCAATCCTGAGCTGCCCCGGAGGTGCAGGAGTTGCCACGAGCGGTCCGCGGAACTTTTCCTGTCGGATTTCTCCGGTGGCGGGTGTTATTCCATCGAACGATGTCCGAAGACTGCATCTTATTGACGCGGTACGCCCGAGACCGGGATGAGCGCGCTTTTGCCGAGCTGGTGAGGCGTCACGTTAATCTGGTCTTCGGCACGGCTCGTCGAATTACCGGCGATGGCGCCCGGGCCGAGGAGGTCTGTCAGGCGGTTTTCGCCGATTTGGCCCGCAAGGCGACCGACCTGCCGCCCGCGGTGGTGATCGAGGGCTGGCTGTATCGGGCCGCCTGGTTGGCGGCAACCAAAGTTGTTCGGGCCGATGCCCGACGCCAGGAAAGAGAAAGGGAGGCCATGGAGGGCTGCGCGCTGGAAAGTCAGGCCGATTCGGACCAAATCCAGGCCGAACGGCTCCAGCCGGTTCTCGATGGGGCGCTGGGCCAACTTCCCGACGCCGATCGCGAGGTGGTCGTGCTCCGGTTCCTGGCGGGACGCACTTACGCGGAAATTGGCGAGCGGCTTGGTTGCACGGACGACACCGCGCAAAAGCGCGTCAGTCGCGCGTTGAGCCGGCTGCGCGAGCTGTTTCGCGCGCGCGGGATCACCACCTCCGAAGGTGCTCTCGCGCTGGCGCTGGCGCTGGCCGGCGGGGCGGTGGCCCCGGGCGGGATTGCGGCTGCGGTCACGACTTCGGCCCTCGTGGGCTTGGCGACGACTGGCTGGATACCCACACTTACCATGATGAAAACGAAACTTGCCCTGACCGGCGCGGTGATTGCCCTGGTGGTGACGCCGCTGACCTGGCAGCAGCTCGAACTGCGACGCCTGCGCGGCGAAAACCGCTCCCTGCGCGAGGAGGCAGCCGAGCAGCAGATCCTTCGCGATGCGGCGGAGCGACGCTCCCGTTCGCTGGCGGAAGCTGCCGAGGCTTCGCGTTTACGGTCGGAGGCCGAGCGGCTGGAACTGATGCGCCTGCGGGACGAGGTCGGCCAGTTGCGCGCGGCGCAGCGACCCCCGGGCGCCGTTCCGCGGCCCGGCGCAACGCCCCCGGGGCCCAAGGGATCGCTGCCGGTGCGCACCATGTTGGGTTTGACGTTCGAGCGCGTGCCGGACGGCATGACCGTGGTCGCCGGCGGCTGGGTGACGCCGTCGGGCAAGCGCGCGGTAATTCTGGTGACGCCGCAAGTCGGTGCTGAGGGCGACGCTTCGGGGGCGCAGGTAACGGTGAATTGTA
>CAYNCT010000007.1:49958-53071 GCA_964396005.1 uncultured Verrucomicrobiota bacterium
CAGTCCCGAGGCGTTTGCCGCGGTGGGTTTGGAGAGGCTTGCCGGCGGCGACAGCGGCGCGATGCCCGAGCCACTCTCGCCCGCGGCCGCCGCCGCACTGGTTCAAAAGCTGGCGGATTCAGGTGAAGTGGATTTGCTGGCCGCACCCGGTGTTTCGACACTGGATGGTCGGCAGGCCCAGATCGCGGGCATCCCGATTGCCAGCGAAGGGAATGGCCTCGTCGCGACCGCGGTGGATATCCTGCCAAAAATTGAGCGAACGGCGAACGGGGCAACCGTGACAATGAGCCTCAGCGTCACTCAAACCCCGGTCGAAGCGCCGGCGGCGGAAGCGACCGTTCTGCCTCTGCCGCAACTTACCGGTCCCGCGAGAGAGCCCACAGCCCAAACCCCTGTTGCCGCTCCCGGGGCCAACGCACCGACGGCGACTGAAGTCCGCCAGAAGCTTCCGCCTTGATCCACGGCTCGGCCTTTGCCGAGCGGCTGAGATTTCGTTCCGGCTTCGGTGCTGTCGGGGCAGACGAATCAGTGGGTGACGCGCTCACTGGCCACCCGGAAAGGCGGATCGGCAGACGACCAGACCGGCTCGGAAGGGCTCGCCGCGGTCAGGCGGTGGGGCGGCCGTTCATCGGTGCCCGTGGGCAACGGTTTGGCTCGGCTGTCATTCTCGAGCGTCGCCTCCGGAGATGAGCGTCATATAGACGCATCTGGCTCTCAGAACGGCTTCCACAGTGCGCCATTATGTCACTTTGGGAGCACTATCTCTGGCTCGCCTCTATTCCAGTAAGCGCCTGAATCAAAGAGGCTTGAGAAGCGATCGGCCGCACTCGGAAGGCTTGGTATCGGGGAAGCTTCAGGGGAAAGACGACGTTTGAAACAACGAACTGAAAGGAACGACAATGCCAGTCATTCAAACCTACCGTCCGACCACTTGGTCTGGTCCGACCTTGAGCCAGTTGGCCAGCCTCAGCGATGAATTGGGCCGCCTGTTTGATCTGCCGACCCGCGCGGGTTGGCGTTCCCACGACAGCCTCCAGAGCTGGATGCCGCCACTGGATCTGCGGGAGACGCCTGACGCCTTCGTCGCCACCGTCGAGCTGCCGGGCATGAAGCGGGAGCAGATTGAAGTTTCCGTTCATGACGGCGTGCTGAGCATCGCGGGCGAACGGGTGCAAGTGGAGCCAGCCGAAGGCTGTTGCGTGTATCGCTCCGAACGCCGGTTTGGGAGGTTCCAACGCTCGGTCAGTCTGCCCAAGCCCGTCCGGGCCGACGCCACCAAGGCGGTGTACCGGGAAGGGATCCTCACCGTGACGCTGCCCAAGACCGAGGAGGCCAAGCCCAAGCAAATCGAAGTGTCCGTTGGTTGACCGTGAACCGACCGGTCGTGGGTCGCGAAGCCCCGACCGATCACAACCCGTTGAAACCATGTTGAATCCGCAAGCGAAAACAGAAACGCAGAGTCCGGCGCGAACCAGCGAGGAAACCTGGCTGACACCCCGCGTGGACATCAGTGAGCAAAAGGACGAGTACGTGCTGGAGGCCGAAATGCCCGGCGTCTCGAAGGAAACGCTCGAGGTCATCCTCAACAACAACGAACTGACGTTGCTGGGGCGCCGGGCCGAGCGGGAACTGCCGGGCGAACCGCTCCACGTGGAGTCCAGCCGGCACCCCTTCCGGCGGACGTTCGAGCTGGACCCGGTTATTGACACCGATCGGGTGTCGGTCCGCATTGAGCAGGGGCTGGTTACCGTCCGGTTGCCCAAGTCCGAACAGGCGAAACCGCGACGGATCGAAGTCAGTTGAGGGCGAAGAAAGTGGCAGCCACGACGCCCGGATGAGTCGCCACTCATCCGGGCGTTTCGGCGTGGCGCGGCCGACTTTCGCCGCGCTTCTCGCCTTGGCCGGTTGGGCGGTCCTTGCGCGCCGGCTCAGATGTTCTCGCCCAGAGACGGTGGCGGTGTGTAACTGGCGCTCTCTTCGGGCGTCAGCGGTCCGCCTTCGGTCGCGAGAATCCGGTATTGGCGGATTTGGAAGGAGACGCGCCGACCATCGGCCAGCCCCTGTTGAGCGTACTCTTCCTTGGTCATGCGGGCGCGGATCACCAGGCCGGCGTCGGTCTCGAGCTCGACCCGGAGCATGACGCCGAGGAAATAGGTGCGTCGCAGCGTGGCCAGGTAGGGATGTCGCTCCAGGTCGGTCGAGACACTCACGGCGTAAGGGCGGAAGCCAATCCGCACGCGCGAGCCGTCGGCCAGGCCGGGCGCGGGCAGCGTGATTTCGCCCACGGTGGCGGTGCCGCCCCAGACCTCGAGTTCGAGCACGTTCAGCACGCCAACGAAGCGCGCGACGAATTCGTTGGCCGGATTCTCGTACACCTCGCGCGGCGTTCCGATTTGTTCCAGGCGGCCGCCGGAGAAGATCACGATCCGGTTCGACACCTCCATGGCCTCCTCCTGATCGTGCGTGACGAACAGCGTGGTCATGTTGAGGTCCTCGTGGAGCCGGACCAGCCACTCGCGCAGTTCTTGGCGGATCTTGGCGTCCACGGCGCCAAACGGTTCGTCCAGCAGCAGCACACTGGGTTTCGGCGCCAGCGCCCGCGCAATGGCCACCCGCTGCCGTTGCCCGCCGGACAACTGATGCGGGTAGCGGTGGTCCAGGCCCTCGAGTCCGAAGAGCTTCAACAACTCGCCGACGCGCTGCTTGATGTCCCGGCGACGCCACTTCTTGACCTTGAGACCGAAGGCGATGTTCCGGGAGACGGTCATGTTCTTGAACAGCGCGTAATTCTGGAAAACGAACCCGATGTTGCGTTGCTGCACCGGAATTTCGTTCATCCGCTGGCCCCGGATCAAAATGTCCCCCGCGCTAGGCAGTTCCAGCCCGGCGATCATGCGCAGCACGGTCGTCTTGCCGCCGCCGCTGGGCCCCAGCAGGGCCACCAACTCGCCCTCGGCAACCTCGAACGACACGCGGTTGACGGCGGTCACGCAGCCGAACTGCTTGGAGATATTCTTCAGGACGATGCTCATGATCTGCCGGAAGCCCTTTTCACGTCAGGGGGCAAGTGTCATCAGCAGTTGGTCAGGCGAGTGAGTGAAAAACGAGATGAC
>CAYNCT010000008.1:0-50496 GCA_964396005.1 uncultured Verrucomicrobiota bacterium
GTCATCTCGTTTTTCACTCACTCGCCTGACCAACTGCTGATGACACTTGCCCTATAAAACGATCTGCGGAGTTCGGGCCAAACGCTGCCCAACGTGCCGGCCGGCTGGCCAAGAAATGCGAAAACTTGGGCAATTCAGGGCAAGCCGTGCCGGCCTGAACCGGTAGTGTCGGCAGGAATGAAGTCACCCACTGTCAGGGCCGGCGGCAGACGTTAACGGTCGCTCCATCCTGAACCGTTTTCGGCCATGAAATCTCCCGATCCGACGGTCCCGCTGCTTTCCCGACTCCGCAACTGGCTCAGCATGGCGGGCTTGGTAACGATGGGCGCGAGTTTCTTCGCCAACCTGCTGCTCTTTCTCGTGGACAGTTTCGGCCGGGCGTCCAACCCGTATGTGGGCGTGCTCACGTACCTGGTGGCGCCGGCGTTCACCGTCCTCGGCCTGATCATGGTGGTCGTCGGCATGTGGCTTCATCGCAAGGACATGACGTTGGCGGGCAGACCGGTGCCGCTGGTCATTGACCTGTCGCGCGCGCCCGACCGGCGGATCCTCGCCTACTTTGCCACCGGCAGCGTCCTGTTTCTGATGGTGACCGCGGTCGGCAGCTACTACAGCTACCAATTCACCGAGTCGGTCGAGTTCTGCGGGAAGGCCTGCCACACGGTCATGGAGCCGGAACAGGTCACCTACCAGCACTCGCCGCACGCGAAGGTGTCTTGTGTCGAGTGCCACATCGGTCCCGGCGCGGAGTGGTTCGTGAAAGCCAAGATTTCCGGCCTGTACCAGGTGTACGCCTACGCCTTCAACAAGTATCCCCGGCCCGTTCCGACGCCGATCAAAAACCTCCGGCCCGCCCAGGACACCTGCGAGCACTGTCACTGGCCGGAGAAGTTTTCGGGCGACATCGTCCGCGGCTACACACACTTCCTGAGCGACGCGACCAACACCGAGTACTCGCTCCGCGTGCTGCTCAAGGTCGGCGGCGCCAATCCCCGCCGCGGTCCGGTGTCCGGCATTCACTGGCACGTGAGCAAAGACCACAAGGTCGAATACCTCGCCACCGATGAGAAGCGCCTGCAGATCCCCTGGGTGCGTCTGACCACCCGGGACGGGCAGGTGACCGAGTTCCGTTCGCCCAGTTTCACCAACGCCGTCAACCCGGCCGAGATTCGCGTGATGGACTGCATTGACTGCCACAACCGACCGGCCCACATCTACAAAAAGCCCAATGACGCCGTGGATCTGGCGCTGGCGCTGGGCACGATCGATCGCGGGCTGGTGTCAGTGCGCAGCAATGCCACCTACCTCCTGACCCAGCCGTATGCCAGTGTTCCCGAGGCCTTCGCCGCAATCGCCGCCGGCCTGGAGGAACGCTATCCCAACGACTCCCGCGTGCCGTCCGCCGTGGCGGCGCTCCAGCAGATTTACCGCGAGAACTTCTTCCCGGAAATGAAGGCCAACTGGCGCGACTACCCCGAACACATCGGACACAAGGACTGGCCCGGCTGCGTGCGTTGCCACGACGACAACCACCCCTCGGCCGACGGCCGGAGAAACATCGGCTTCAAGGACTGCCACACCTGCCACGAAATCCTTTCCCAAGGGTCGGGCCCGGACCTGATGAACCTCACTCCGGGCGGCCAGGAGTTCAACCACCCGCTGGAACGCTATGACCCCGAATTCAAGTGCCACGACTGCCACACCGGCGGGCCGTAGGGCGCCGGGCGGACGCCGGCGCGTTTGGTTGCTGGTGGCGGGGTTGAGCCTCGCCGCCTTCCCATTGCCTGCCGTTGGCCAGACCGAGCCGGCTACCGCGGAGGTGGACGCGGCCGCTCCGGCCGCACCCACTTTCACCAATGCCGACTGCCTGGATTGTCACACGGATCCCACGTTGACCAAGACGGTCGGCAACCGGGAGGTCCCGCTGCCGGCCTTCGAGACCAACCGATTCGAGCGGTCCGTCCATGGCGTCCTGCTGTGCACGGATTGCCACGCGGGCGTGAAGCCGGACCACGACCCCGGCGTGGGGCCGGCTTCCTGCGGCGATTGTCACGAGGACGCGGCCCGGCAATATGCGACGAGCATTCACGGGTTCAGCCATGCCAAGGGGGGCATCGCCGCTTCCTGCGCCGATTGCCATGGCGGCCACTACATCGCGCCCGTGAAGCAGCTTGATTCACCGGTCTTCAAGTTGAACCTGCCGCAGACCTGCGCGAAGTGCCATAGCGACTCGCAACTCACCGAGCAGTACCGGATCAAGGCGCCTGACGCCGCGGCGCAGTTCCTCGACAGCATTCACGGCCATGCCCTGCTCAAGATGGGGCTGATCGTGGCGCCCTCGTGCAACGACTGCCACGGAGTTCACAACATTATTCCCGGCACCTACACCAACTCGCCCGTTCACAAACTCAACATCAGCCACACCTGCGGCAAGTGCCATGTGGGCATCGAGGAGATTTACAACGCCAGCGTCCACGGCCAGTTGCTGGCCCGTCGGGATCCGCAGGGCCCCGCCTGCACCGACTGCCACACCGCCCACGCCATCGAACCGCCGCGCACGAGCGGGCACTTCAAGGCGGTCAGCGACCAACGCTGCGGCAAGTGCCATCAGGACCGGCTGACGCACTATCGGGATACCTACCACGGCAAGGCGATGGCCCTCGGGCGGCCAAACGTCGCCCCGGACGTCGCTGCCTGTTACGACTGCCACGGCCACCACGACGTGCTGCCGCACACGGACCCGCGCTCGAAGCTCGCGTCGGAAAACATCCTGGCCACCTGCCGGGCCTGTCATCCTCTGGCGAACGTCAATTTCACCGCCTACCAGCCACACGCCAACCCGCTGGATCGCACCCATTACAAGGCGCTCAACAACGTGTTCCTGTTCATGACCACGCTGCTGATCGGGGTGTTCTCCTTCTTCGGTGCGCACACCGTGCTCTGGCTGGGCCGGTCCGCCTACGTATTCCTCTACGACTCCAAAAAGTTCCGCGAGGCCAAGGTGGAGGCCCAGGCGGACGACGAGTGGTTCACGCGCTTCCTTCCGTTCGAGCGGTTCCTCCATTTCCTGGTGGTCACCAGTTTCCTGCTGTTGGTGATTACCGGCATGCCGTTGAAGTTCTACTACACGGAGTGGGCGCGCGGTCTCTTCCAGATGATGGGCGGCCCCGAGGTCGCTCGCAGCCTGCACCATTTCGGCGCGCTGATCACGTTCCTGTACTTCGGGCTGCACCTCTCCTCGCTGGTGCTGCGGGGGTGGCGCCAGCGCGCCCATCTGCGCAACCCGCAGACCGGGCGCCTCTCCCTGGCCGCGCTGCGGGCGGCGCTCTTCGGGCCGGATTCGATGATTCCCACCTGGCAAGACTGGCGGGATTTCGTGGCGCACCAGAAATGGTTCTTCGGCAAGGGTCCCCGCCCGCAGTTCGACCGCTGGACCTACTGGGAGAAGTTCGATTACTTCGCGGTCTTCTGGGGCGTATTTGCGATCGGCCTGTCCGGCCTGGTCATGTGGTTCCCCGAGTTTTTCACCCGCTTCCTGCCGGGCTGGATCATTAACGTGGCGCTCATCGTCCACTCGGACGAAGCCCTGCTGGCGGCAGGCTTCATCTTCACCATCCACTTTTTCAACACCCACTTCCGCCTCGAGAAGTTCCCCATGGACACCGTGATCTTCTCCGGTCGCATCTCGAAGACCGAGATGCTGCACGAGCGGCGGCGTTGGTACGATCGCCTCGTCGCTCAGGGGCGGCTCGATCAGCACCGGGTCAAGGACGAGTGGGAACGCTGGAAGGGCATTGCCCGCTCGTTGGGTTACCTGTTTTTCGGTGTTGGCGTCATCCTCCTGATTCTGATCGTGTACGCCATGACCTCCCGGCTCACCCATTGAAGCGTCGAGCCGCCGCGCCCGGCGCCCAACGACGACATCCCATGCACAGCAAACAACTCTCCCGCTGGTGGCGCGGGCTCGGCGCGCTCGGGGTCGCCCTCGGCCTCCACGCCGCGGAGGCCATCCCGGATGACGATTGTCTCCAGTGCCACGGGGACAGAGATCTCACCAAGGAAACCGCGGACGGTCGGTCCGTCTCGCTGTTTGTGGACGCGGCGAAACTCCGGGCCTCGCGTCACAGCACCAACACCTGTTGGAGCTGCCACAGCGACATCGGCAGCGGTCACCCGGACGACCACGTGGCCGTCCAGCCGGTGAACTGCGCTGCCTGCCATCGCGAGCAATCCGAATCCTACGGCGCCAGCGTGCATGGCGTGGCCCTTCGCCGTGGCGATGCGGGCGTGCCCACGTGCCAGGGCTGCCACGGCGGCCACGCGGTCCTGCCCCGGACCTCTCCCGGATCGCCGCTCAACGCGGCCCACCAGGGAGAGACCTGCGGCAAGTGTCACGAGAAAGAGGCGACCGAGGTGGCCGACAGCGTGCATGGGCAGGGCTTGCTGGCGGGCAAGCGTGACGCTCCCACGTGCACCGACTGCCACTTCGAGCACAAGATCGAGCCGTTGCGGGGCGTGGCGCCCATCCGCATCGCCGAGCGGGTGTGCAGTCAGTGCCACGCGTCCGAGCGCATCAACGCCAGGTACCGGATGCCGGCCGACCGGGTGAAGACCTTCCTGGGCAGTTATCACGGCCTGGCCGCCCGGCTGGGGTCCACCCGCGCCGCGAACTGCGCGAGCTGCCACGGCGTGCACTCCATCCTGCCTTCCCGTGACCCGCGGTCGAGTGTCCATCCGGGCAACCTCGTCCACACCTGCGGCCAATGTCATCCCGGCGCCACAGAAAAATTTGCGCTGGGCCGGATTCATACCGACCTGAACACCGGCGAGGATCTCGGGAGCGTGGTCAACCGGTGGGTGCGCCGGGTGTACCTCGTGTTGATCGGGGTGGTGGTGGGACTGCTTGCCCTGCACAACGGACTGCATTGGTGGCGCAAGGCCGCGGCCGCGCGGCTGGCCTCGCTGGCCGGGGAGCCTCGCATGAATCGGGGCCAGCGCTGGCAGCACTCGTTGCTGGCGCTGAGTTTCATCATCCTCGCTTGGTCGGGCTTCGCGCTCAAGTTCCCCGACTCCTGGGCCTCATGGCTGCTGGGAGGAGACGAAGGGATCCGCCGTTGGAGCCATCGGGGCGCCGCTCTGGTGCTGGTGGGGCTGGGGCTCTTCCACCTCGGCTATGTCTGCCTCAGTCGGGAGGGCCGCCAGTTGCTCCGTGATTTCCTGCCGCTGCGCGCGGACTGGACCGCTCTCAAGCGGATGGTCGGCTACCTGCGCGGCCGTGGGCCCGCGCCCACGCACACGGGGCGCTTCGGCTACGCCGAAAAGTTCGAGTATTGGGCGGTCGTCTGGGGCACGGTCATCATGGGCGTGACGGGTTTCATGATCTGGTTTCCGGTGGCCACCAGTCACCTTCTGCCCCGTTGGGCGGTGGACGTCGCCACCACCATTCACTACTACGAAGCGATCCTCGCGTGTCTCGCCATCGTGGTCTGGCATTTCTACCAGGTGGCGTTCGATCCGGACGTGTACCCGTTGAACTGGGCCTTTTGGACGGGCCGCAAAGCGCGCCCCAATCCGCCGCCCGCCGGGCAGTACCCGCCGTCGGGCGATGCGGCGATGAGTGGTCGCCCCACCCACTCCCACCGGCCGGCGGGGGGTGAAAATCCAATCGCAGCAAGAAATGACAAGGATTCGCCAAGAACGGTGTAGTCCGGCTTTTCCTTGCCCGCAGTATGGCCCGCGTGAGCCGAGCCGTTCGTCAGAATGCTGGTCAAAGCGAAGTCAACCCGGAGACGAACCGCCTGACCCGCCGGTTGCCGATCTTTTGAACCGCCTGCGTAAACCCAACCCTCCTATGAGTGCATTACCGAACCCAGAACGACACGCCCGCCCCGGCCTGCTGGCGAAGCTGGCCCTGGGCCTCGCGGTCCTCCCGGCCCTCTCGGCTGCCGAGGACATGTATCAGCCGCCGACCATCTGGCCGGGCGGTTTGGACCCACGCGCGATCTTGCTTTCGATTGCTCAGACGCAAGACATGGCCACCGTCACCTGGACGGCTCCACGCGGTCCGTTTCAGGTGCAAATGAAGCCCAGCCTCAGCTCCGGGGATTGGCACGCCGTGGGCGGGACCACAATGGCCGACTCCGCGCAAGTCCCGATGGCCGGCGAACAGGGCTTCGTTCGCGTGGTGGGCGGCAACGGCAACTACGCCGGCCAGGAAGCGTTTTGGAATTGCGGGATTTGCCATCCCGATGCCCACGCCGCCTGGGCAGAGACGAGCCACGCCCGGGCATTCGAGACGTTGCGGGCCATCGGGATGCACCGGAATCCGCAATGCCTGCCCTGTCACACGGTCGGCTACGGCTTGCCCAATGGCTTCCAAAACGAGGCCAGCACCCCGCATTTGGCGGGCGTGCAGTGCGAGAGCTGCCACGGCCCGGCCGGCGACCACCTGAGCAATCCGCGCGACCCGTCCTTGCGTCCCACGGTGACCATCGCCTCGGAAGTGTGCGGAGGTTGCCACAACGGCTTCCACCATCCGACCTTCGATGAATGGTCCAAGGCCGGCCACGCCCAGGTGACCGACCCCGGCATGTTCAACGCGGGCACGTCGCGCATGTACCAATGCGGTGTCTGTCATTCCGGCGCCGTGCGCAACGCGGTGGTGCGCGATTATGACGCGGGCGGTGACGGCACCAACGTGATGCCGCCTTCGATCCACGATGCCAACACGCTCGCTCAGGAATGCACGACCTGCCATGACCCCCACAAAAAGTTCGACACCATGCTGCCGGTGGGCATCCCGGCTCAGCCCGCTCAGCTCCGCAATCCCATCAGCTCGGTGAAGTTCATGTCCTACATCACCTCCACCAACTCGACCGGCTTTGCGCAGCAGTATGACCCGACCATCCAGATCTGCGGGCAGTGCCACAACGAGCGCGGCGCCACCTGGGCCAACACCACCGCCCGGCCGCCGCACCACTCGCCGCAGTACAACATCCTGATCGGGCAGGCGGTGGATCCGCGGTTCGACACCAACACGCTCAACGGCCAGGCGATTTCCTTCAACATGGGGCCCGCCGGTCACGGAGATCCCGCGGTGCCGGCGCCGAATGGCAATCCCGGACAATGCACCGCCTGTCACAACCGGCCGGAACATCCGGAGAACCTCTCGCCCGCCAATCCCGCCTACACCGGCCATCAGTTCACGCTCGAGACGCTGGCCTGCGCCGAGTGCCACGGGTTCCTGGGACTGCCGGACGCGGACGAAATCGCCCAAGGTGGCATCGATTTCATTCAGGCCGGCATCCGGCAGGGCATCGCCGACGTGATGGCGACCCTCAACGCCTGGGCGACCAACCAGATCGAAGACCTCTACACGCCGGGCAGCACGAATTACGTGGCTTTCATCGGTGCCAACGACCCCAGCGCCGTGGTGCCGTGGGAGTACACGATCATCGGTCAGTTAAACCCGGGCAAGCGCGGGCCGTCGGCCGCGGCGCAGTCCCGCATTTCCCGCTATTCGCCGGAAATCCTGAAATCGCGCTTCCTGCTCTACCTGGTGGAACACGATGCCAGCTACGGCGTCCACAATCCGCCTTACGCGCGCTATCTGCTCCAGACGGCCCGGGAATTGGCCAAACAAGCCCCGGGGATTCCGGCCGAATAGTTGGTCTCGCACCCCGCTGCCAACAACGCGTGGTGTTTGCTGGTCCGCGGTGGTCGGTTGCTATCCCGGCCGCCGCGGACTTTTTCGTTCCGGCGCGCGGCAGCGGATCGGCCGGATCCGTAGCAACGCCCCACCGGCTCGCGCGATCGCTTGAAATGGCCCCGAACGCGCCGGCCGGGCTTGCATTTTGAGACCCGCCTCCCACACTGCCGCCGGCCGGCAACACCCCTTGTCACCTCGAGCCACGCACCAGAATCGTAAGATATCGCCATGCGCACCACCTACGTACCTCCGCTAACCGCCGAGACCGCCAAAGAGGCCGCGCGCCGGGCCGCCGCGGCCAGCCCGTTTGCCGACCTCGCGACCAAGCCACCCAAGTGCGATGTCCTGCTGGTGGGGTTTGACTTTGGGACCAACACCTCGTGCGTGAAGGCCGCCTACCTCGGCTCGCCCGAGTTGCTGCTCAGCGAGATCGTTCCCACCGTAGTCGGTTATGCCCGCGATGGCATCGTTGAAAACCTCCTGCCCGACAACGCAAAGATCCTTTTCGGCCAGCTCGCGCTCCGGAATCGGATGTACCTGCGGATGGTGCCTCCCATGACCCACGGCGTGGTCGCCGACGCCGCCGCCGCGGTGGATTTCTGTCGCTACGTGCGCGGGTTGATCCAGGCCCCCAATGAGGTCGAGACCCGCGTCGTCGTTGGCCTGCCCGCCAACGCCGATCGCACCGCGCGCGAAAACCTCGCGAAAACCCTCACGGGCCTGTTCGACAAGATTCTCCTCATCCCCGAGCCCTTCCTGGCAGCGCTGGGCTTTCGCGATGAGTCCCGACTGGCCGATCCGGCCTACAACGACCCCGTCCGCAATTCGCTGTTTGTGGACATCGGCGCCGGCACGACGGATGTCTGCATGGTGCAGGGCTACTTTCCCACCGCCGAGAGTCAGGTCAGCGTCGAATTCGCCGGCGACCGCGTGGACATGCTGATTCAGGAGGCGATTCGCCGCGAATACCCGGATGTGAGCCTTTCCCTGGCCAAGGTGCGGGAGATCAAGGAGCGGCACTCCTACGTGGGCCGCTGTGAATCCCCGGCCGTGGCCAATCTCGTCATCGGCGGCAAAATGCGGAAGTTCGATTTCACCGCGGCGATCGGCGATGCCTGCAAACAGTTGCTCGACCAGATCTTCGACTGCGTGCGGACCGTGGTCGCCCGCGCCTCCTCCGACAGCGTGGGAGAGTTGATCCAGAACATCGTCCTCACCGGTGGCGGCAGTTGCATCCGGAATCTCGACACGGAACTGCAGCGACTGCTGGCCGAGGACGGCTATGAGAAACCCGGCGTGCAGAGCATCGGAGCCGGCCACAAGGAACTGGTGGCCAAGGGGGCGCTGGTTGCGGGCCGGCAGGCCCGGGAGAATCAGTGGACGTTGCTCGCCTGACCGGTTTCCCGGGGCTGCAGTTCGTAGCTGAGAAACGCCAGGCAATAGAGCGCCGCGGTTTCCGCCCGCAACACCAGCGGCCCCAGCGCGATTGGGGCCGCTCCGGCGGCCTCGAGGGCGTCCAACTCGGCGGGCGTGAAATCCCCCTCCGGCCCGATCCACACCGCCACGGTCGCCGGGCCGCGGCCGTGCCTCGCGCGAAACTGCTCCAGGGGCTCCCGGGGATGCCGGCGTCCGGGCCGCAGCGAACCCACCAGCGCGAGCTCCACCGGTTCCGCCTGCGCCAGCACCGACGCAAACCTCGCCGGCGCCTCGATCCGTGGCAGCCACGGATTGCCGCACTGTTTGATCGCTTCGATCGCCAGGTCGCGCCAGCGCTCCGTCTTGCCGCGCGCTTCATCGCTGCCGAACTGGGGCACGCTGCGCTCGGTCAGCACCGGCACCACGCGGGCCACGCCCAATTCGCTGGCCTTCTGCATCGCCCAGTCCATGCTCCGGGCCTTGGTCACGGCGGCGTACAGCGTGACCTGCCAGGGCAGCGGCGCGTGCTGCCGCGTGGCCACCTTTCGCAGGACTACTTCTCTGCGCCCGTCCGCCTCGATCACGCACCGATGCTCGTGCCCGGCGCCGTCCAGCACGGTCACTTCGTCCCCCGCGCGCAGCCGCAAGACCTGCCGGGCGTGGTGCGCATCGCCGGCGGCCAACCGCAAGGTGGCGCCGTCGCGCTCCGCCGGGGGAAGGTAAAACCGGTGCATGGCGGACATTCCGACGGGCGACCCGGAACGGCCCCGGCAGGCCCTAGCTGAACAACTCCTTCGCCCGCTCGAAGAAGGACTTGATCCGCGGGTTCACACTCGAGTCGCAGCTCGCGGCGAACTCCTCGAGTTTCGCGCGTTGCTGGCTGTTGAGTTTGGTGGGGACCTCGACCACCACGCGGACGTGCAGGTCCCCGAAGCCGTAGCCCTGAACGTTCCGCACCCCTTTGCCCTTGAGCCGGAAGACGGTGCCGGACTGGGTACCGGCCGGGATGCGGATGTGCGCCGCGCCGGTGAGCGTGGGCACTTCGATCTCCGCGCCCAGCGCCGCTTGCGCAAAGCTGATGGGCACCTCGCAGAGCAGATCGTCGCCGTCGCGTTGGAAAATGTCATGCGGCCGCACGTGGATCACCACGTACAAGTCGCCCGCCGGGCCGCCGCGGACGCCGGCTTCGCCCTTGCCGGCCAGGCGCAGCTTGGTCCCGTGATCCACGCCGGCGGGAATCCGTACGGGAATCCGCGCCGGGCGCTGCATCAGGCCGCTGCCCCGGCAGGTCCGGCAGGGGCGCTCGATGACCCGCCCGCTTCCGTTGCAGCGCGGGCAACCCTGCCGCACGCGCATGAAACCGCCCACCACCTGCTCCACCTGGCCCCGACCGCCGCAGGTGGGACAAACCTTGCGGCCCGACCCCGTCTCGGCGCCGGTGCCGCCGCAGGCGTCACAGGTCTCGGACTTCGCGACACTGATTTCCTTCTCGCAGCCGAGGGCGGCTTCCTCGAAATCCAGCTCCAGTTCGTATACCAGATCCTCGCCCTGGGCCGGACCATGCGGATCCCGCCGGCTTTCGCCGAAGAACTGACTGAAGATGGACTCCGCCCCGCCGCCGCCGAAGACCTCGCGAAACAGGTCTGCCGGGTCGTGAAAGCCCCCGAAGCCGCCCCCGCCGCCGCCGCGGCCCGCTCCGGCCCGGCCCCGCGGGTCGAAGGCCGCGTGACCGTATTGGTCGTAGGCGGCCCGTTTTTGCGGATCACTCAAAACCTCATAGGCCTCGCCCACCTCTTTGAACTTCTCCTCCGCCGACTTGTCGCCGGGGTTCCGGTCCGGGTGGTACTTGAGGGCCAGCTTGCGGTAGGCCTTCTTGATCTCCTCTTCGTTGGCGGACTTGCCCACGCCGAGGACCTCGTAGTAATCGCGTTTGGCCATGCGATTCCTGTCTCAGGACGCAGCCGGGGCCGGTGTGGCGCCCGGTGCCCGGGCCACCACCACGGCGGCCGCCCGCAGCAGCCGGTCCCGGAACTTGTAGCCCTTGCGAATCTGCTGCACCACCTGCCCCTCCGGCACGTTGGCCGACTCGACCTCGGACACCGCCTCATGCCACGTGGGATCGAAAACCTGTCCGTTCGCATCCACCTCCTCCAAACCCGCTTCAGTGAGCGCCGCCTTGAGCTGGTTACTGATCATCACCACGCCGGCCTTGAGGGATTCGGCGCTGGCGTTGACAGCTCCGGCGGCGGCCAGGGCCATCTCAAAATTGTCCAGCACCGGGATCAGCCGGGTCATCAACGCCTCGTTGGCGTAGCGCAGGGCATCCTGCTTCTCCCGCGCGGCCCGCTTGCGGAAATTCTCCAGATCGGCCACGGCCCGCACGTAGCGATCCCAGTTCTCGGCCGCTTTCGCGGCGTTGGCTCGCAGATCAGCCAGCTCCTCGGCGGTCGGCACCTCGGGCACCACGGCGGTGGCCGGTTCGGTGGGCGCGGCGCCAACGGTCGCGTCGGCGCTGGCGGTCGGCGCGCTGCCTCCGCCGAAGGCGTTCGTTTCGATTTCTTTCTGCTCGGATTTCATCATTCCTCAAACAAGGGCGGGTAGGCTACACGACCCGCTGCCATCCGGCAACTATCGCCACCCGAACGCGCGGAGACTCGGAGGTCCCGGCAGCAGTAACACCTCCCCTCGCTCGCGCCCGAGCGTGTACCGCGAGCGTCACCGGCGGACGGGGCTGCGGCGCCGCTCGACCGGCCGCACTACGCCCCCGATGAACTGCGGAGGCTCCGCCGCTGGCCTGAGCTTCCGCAGCCTACCGGGCGTAGAGCGCCGGCCGCAGTACGCCCACGAACGGCAGGTTGCGGTAGCGTTCCGCGTAGTCCAGGCCGTAGCCGACCACAAACAAGTCCGGGACCGTGAAACCCACGTACTCCGCCTCGATCGCCTCCGCCCGGCGGGCCGGCTTGTCCAGCAGGACGCACGCGCGCACCGACCGCGGCCCCAGGGCGGCCAGCCTGGACTTCACCGCTTTCAACGTCCGCCCGGTGTCGAGGATGTCGTCCACCAGCAGCACGTCGCGGTTGTGAACTTCCAGGCTCAACTCCTTCGTGAACACCAGGTCCCGCGCGGTCGTGCTCTCGCGGTAGCTCGAAATGCCCATGAAATCGAGCCGGAGCGGCAGGACAAGGCGGCGCAGCAGGTCCGCCAGAAACACCACCGTGCCCGTGAGGAGGGCCACGACGGTCAAATCGCGGCCGACGTAATCATGGGTGAGGGCCCGGGCCAGTTCCTGGACGCGCCGGGCCAGTTGGGCCTCCGTGATGAGCACATCCGCGAGATCCGACCGCCACTGCGGCGGGACGGCGTTGCCGCCCGCGGCGGGATGCGGCGCCGCGAGGGGATGAATCGTCCCCAGCGAGGCCGGCGCCGTTGGCGGGGCCGGCGGCGTCACGCGCGGGACCGCCCCGCGGGACCGCTTGCCGGCTCCGGAGGAGGCGGGCTGCGAGTGCCGTGGCGCGCGCCGGGCCTCAGATGTGGCGCGAGTCGTTTTCGTCTTTGCGGGCATAACCGGTCTCCTGACGCTGGAGGTTGACCTGGTTCTTCTTCACGTAAGCCTGAAAGACGTCGTCCGCACTCATGCCCAGGACCTGGGCCAGGCTGATCAGGAAGTGAAACAGGTCCACCACCTCGACCCGCGCGTTTTGCTCGTCGAACTGCTGGTACTTGGCCCACCACTTCCACGGCACGCTGTCGGTGAGTTCCGCCAGTTCCTGGCTCATGGCGCGGCAGTAGTTGAGCACCCACCTGGTCTTCTCCACTTCGTCCATGCCCTGCGTGCGCACGCCGATGCGCTCGTTGAGCGCCTGCTGCATCCGGAACAACTCCCGCAACTGATCAAGGTCAGCCATGCGGCGAAGATTTCGGGAGGCCCGGGGCGGCGCAAGCCCCAAGTGCCGGCGCGCCGCGTGGCTTCGCATCGGCAGTGGCAAACCCGCGCGAGGAGGACTCAGCCCCGCACGTCGCCCGCTGCCCACCGCTTGGCGCCGCCGCCCCGGGGTAGCGGGTCAAGCCCTGAGCCAGCTCGCCGGCGTTGGCCCGGATCGGACCCGGCCGTGGCTTGCGCGGTCCTTCGTGGTTGGCGATGTTGCGCGCCAGATGACCAGGAGCGGCGCGTCATGACGCGGATCGAACCAGCCGATGCCCCGGGCGAGACCCCCTCGGTCCTCCCGGACTCGGCCGCGAGCCGGCCAACAGCGGCCAGGGATTCCGGGCCGTGCGACCGGCGCCGCCGGGCCGTGTGGCGTGGGTTGCGCTGGGCCGCCAGCTTGATCGCAGTGGTGGCGCTGTGGCTCGTGGTCGGCTGGCGGTACGGCGTGAAACCGCTGCCGGCGCCGGTGGCGGGCTTTGCCTTCGAGCGCATTCCGCCCGCGAGCTGGAACGCGGTGAGCGCCAACAACTGCTGGTTTTGGGCGCGCGAGGTCGAGCGGTTCATCCGCACCAGCCGTCTCGATCGCCAGCGACCCTTTCAAGAAATGTATCTGGCCACGGTGGACTCCTGGGCCAGGGCTGGCGCCCGCGCCGCGACGGCCCAGAAGGAAGCGACGCAGTGGTTTGCGGAGCATCCGGAGTTCGAGGAATTCTTCGTGCGAGCGGCCGCGGCCGGGGAAAACCAGCCGCCGTCCCACCTCGGCAGCGCTGAGACCCGCGCGATGCAACTGCTCACGCACCTGCCCTTGGTCAAGGCGGCAACGCGCGAGCGGGCCGGCGAGACGGTCGCCGCGCTGGAACATCTGGTGGACGCCTGGCGGCTCCAGGCGCGGTTTGTCCCGCATCTGGAATTCTCCGGCGTCTTCGATGAACGCGGTTTGGGCGAGATCGAGCACAAACTCGCCCGCCCGTGGCGACGCCTCGCGGCAACGGGGCCTCACCTGACCGAGGATGAAGGCCGCCGCTTGTTGACGGAGCTGAGCGGAGTCCTCGCGGCGCTTCCGGATCTGTCGCTCTCGTACCGCCGCGTGATTTCGACCCGTCTGGCCAGTCACCAGCGCAATCAACGTCCCGACTGGGGCCGGGTGCGGCGGGCTTTCAGTCAGGCGGCGACGCTGGTGGTCCAGGACCTCGTCCAGATTCCGCCGGTGATCTGGGCGCGGCTGTCCGGGTACCGGGTCAACTTTGGCAACGTCGAAGGCATCGGCCACTTTGCGCGGCCGGTCAAACTGCTGTGGGACGCGTTGCAAAAGGCCGCGCTTCGGCCCGCGGATCTCGAGGTGGCCATTAACGGAACCGTCAGCCGGGCGCTGGCCCGCCTGGCTGACAGGCACCCGACCGGATCGGAAGCGCCCGTGCCCGGGTTCTGGCAACGCTGGTGGGACCGACCGGCGTTGTGGCGGGCGCTGGACACTCTGCCCGATGGGTCGGACCTCCGCCGCAGCCGCCAACAATGGCTGGCGTACTTCGAGTCGTGCCGCCTGGCGCTGGCGCTGCGGATCTATCGGGAGCGGCACGGCGACTGGCCCGCGCAGTTGAGCCAACTGGTGCCGGACGTGCTGACTAGTCTGCCGGCTGATCCCCGCTCGGGCGGAGCCTTCGGTTACGCCCGCACGCCAACCGGCTGGCGGCTGTGGTCGCCCGGCGCCTCCTCGTCTGCTGACGACGCCGACGATGCGGAGGCGGCGAGCCGGCTGGAGTTCCCGGCGATGGAGGAGTAAGCGGGAGCGGGAAAGCCGAGGCCGAGCGCGAATGCCGCAAAGTCCCTGACGAAGGACGAAACCAAGCGAGCGGCGGCAGTAGCGGGGGCGACCTTGCCGCCACAAGCCGCAGACATCCGCGACCGCGGGTGGTGGGTGGAACCGTCGGGCTGGACGGAACGCTTGCTAACCCGGCTCGGAGCCAGCGAGCCGACACCCGAACCGCGGGTTTGCGGCGCGGGGTGTTTCGTCTGGAACACGGCGCTGGTGCTGCTGGTTATTCTCACGGAGGCCCACTAACCGGAGAGCCGTATGCGGGAAATCTGACTGTACGGTTTCGGGGGAGCGGTGGCGGTAACCCCGCCATCCCTCCCCCTGTCCAAAGCCTACGGCATCGTTCCGGCTATGCGACCTCCTCGCCCAACTCGACGTTCCAGTAGGCGATGTCGAGGAAGTGCTTCCAGCTATCGTGGTACGGCAGGCCGATTTGCACCTGGACGAACGGCCGCCATTTCGGCCGCTTGGGCCGGCGGATCAGCTTCATGCCGGCCTCCTCGGGCGTGCGGTTGGCCTTGCGCGTGTTGCAGGCTACACAGGAGCAGACAATGTTTTCCCAGCTTGTCGGACCGCCGCGATCGCGGGGAATCACGTGGTCCAGGTTGAGGTCCTTCCGCTCGAAGGTGTGCCCGCAGTACTGGCACATGTTGCGGTCCCGCTCGAAGATATTGTGCCGGGTGAACTTCACCTCTTTCTTGGGCAACCGGTCGAACATGAGCAGCAGGATCACGCGGGGCACGCGAATCCGGAACGAGACGGTGTGGATGGACTCGGGATGGGGCTCGGCCTGGGAAAGGTCGCGCCACTCGGAGAAGTTGAAGGTTTGAAACGCTCCTTCCTCCACGCTGGCGACCACCTGCGCGTGGCCTTCAAAGAGCAGCGCCAGCGCCCGGCGGACCGTGCAGACATTGACCGCCTGCCACAGGCGGTTGAGCACCAGCACATGTTGGTTGAGGTAAGTACCCATACCTGTTCCCACCGTCTGTAAAGACGCTAGCACTCGCGAAAAACGCGTGTCAACGGGGTGCCCCGACCGGCGCACGTCCCGCCAGCGGAACCCACCTTCAACCGCGGCGCGGGGCACGGCCTTCGGGACGACCGGCCCCACCCGGCGCCCGCGTCCTGTGGGGCCAAAGACTGTTGACAAAGGCCCGTTGGCCGTCTGCCCTCGCGGGGAATGATTCGCGTGGTGACAGGATTGGCGGCGCTGGCCCTCGCGGTGGGTGCGGAAGCGGCGCTGGCGTGGGAAAGCGGGCCGGGCCATCGGGTGGCGCGCGTCTCGCCGGTGATGCCCGGCAAGACGGGCTTTTCCCTGCTCGCGCAGGCGGCCACCGGCATCGTTTTCACCAACGTTCTCGCGCAGTCGCGATTCATCACGAATCAGATCTACCTCAACGGCGCCGGCGTGGCGGCGGGGGATGTGGACGGTGACGGCTGGTGCGATCTGTTCTTCAGCGGGCTGGATTGCCCCAATGCGCTGTATCGCAATCTCGGCAACTGGCGTTTCGAGGACATCACGGACCGCGCCGGTGTGTCCCTGCCCCAACAGGCGTCCACGGGCTGCGCCCTGGCCGATCTGGATGGCGATGGCGACCTCGATTTGGTGGTCAACTCCGTGGGCAGCGGCACGGTCATCCTGTTCAACGACGGCACGGGGCGGTTCACCAACCCCGCGCCCGGTGCGCCGCTCAATTACCTCAAGGCTGGCATGTCCCTCGCGCTCGCCGATGTGGAAGGCGACGGCGATCTGGACCTGTACATCGCCAACTACCGCACCACGACGCTCCGCGACATGCCCAACACGCGCCTGACGATTCGCGAGACCGAGCACGGCCTCGAGGTCGCCGCCGTCAACGGCCGCCCCACCACCGAGCCGGACCTGGTGGGACGGTTCGTGGCCACCCGGGACCGGCGGATTGTCGAAAACGGCGAGGCGGACGTGCTCTACCTGAACGACGGCCGGGGGGGCTTCGCCGTGGTGCCCTTCACGGGCGGGGCGTTTACGGATGAGGACGGCCGCCCCTTGCGGGCCCCGCCCTACGACTGGGGGCTGACGGCGGCCTTCCGCGACCTGAACGGCGATGGCGCGCCGGACCTTTACGTCTGCAACGACTTCGAGTCGCCCGACCGCATCTGGATCAACGACGGCCGCGGCCGTTTCCGCGCGCTCCCCCGGCTGGCTCTCCGCCACACCAGCATCTTCTCGATGGGCGTGGACTTCGCCGACCTGAACCGCGACGGGCACGACGACTTCTGCGTCTCGGACATGCTCAGCCGGGAGCATCAGTTGCGGATGATCGAGACCGGCGAAATACCGCCGGTGCATCTGCCGCTGGGCGCCGTGGACAATCGGCCGCAGTACTCGCACAACACGCTGTTCGTCGCCCGCGGCGACGGCACCTACGCGGAGATCGCGCAATTCGCCGGCGTCGAGGCGTCGGAATGGACGTGGTCGCCGAACTTCCTGGACGTGGACCTCGATGGCTACGAGGACCTCCTCATCACCACCGGTCACGAACTGCAGATGATGAACGGCGACATCATTCAGCAGGCGGAGGTCATGAAGTCGCAGCGGCAAATGTCCAATCACGAGCTGCAACGGCTGCGCACCCTGTTCCCGCGCTACGCCATTCCCAACGTCGCCTTCCGCAATCGCGGCAATCTTACGTTCGAGGACATGAGCGACGCCTGGGGCTTCAACCTTCCGGATGTCGGCAACGCCGTGGCCCTGGCCGACCTCGACAACGACGGCGACCTCGACGTGGTGATCAACAACCTCAACGGTGTGGCCGAGGTATTCCGGAACACCGGGGTCGCCCCGCGGCTGGCAGTGCGCTTGCGCGGAGCGGACGGCAACACCCACGGCATCGGCGCCAAGATCGCGGTGTTCGGCGGGGCGGTGCCGCGGCAGAGTCAGGAGATCATGGCAGGGGGGCGCTACCTTTCCGGGAACGAGGCGTTGCGGGTGTTCGCGGCCGGGAACGCCACCAACCGCCTGCGCGTCGAGGTGGCCTGGCGCAGTGGCCGACGCTCGGTGGTCGAAGGCGTGCCCGCCAACTCCCTCTGCGAGATCCACGAAGCCGACGCACCCGCCGCGCCCTCGCCCGAGCCGGCCGCGCCGGGGGAACCGTGGTTCGAGGATGTCAGCCAGCGAATCCAGCACATCCATCACGAAGACCCCTTCGACGATTTCGCCCGGCAGCCCTTGCTCACGCGCCGCCTCAGTCAACTCGGGCCGGGCGTGGCCTGGCTGGATGTGGACGGCGACGGCGCGGATGACCTGGTGATCGGTTCGGGCCGGGGCGCTCCGTTGGCCGTTTTCCGCGGCGATGGGAAGGGCAGTTTCACCCGCCTGCGCTTTCCGGCGCTGGACCGACCCTCGGGGCGCGACCAAACGGGCATTGTCGGGTTGCACAGCATGATCGCCGTGGGTTCGAGCAATTACGAAGATGGCCAGACCAACGGCGGCTGTCTGCGCATCTACGATCTGGCGCGCGAGGTCAGCGGCGAAAGCATCCTCGGGCAGCAGCTCGCGCCCGGCCCGCTCGCCATGGCCGACGTGGACGGCGATGGCGACCTGGACCTGTTCATCGGCGGCCGGATGGTGCCGGGCCGTTACCCCGAACCCGCCACCTCGCTGCTGCTCCACAAGGAGAACGAACGGTTCGTGGTCGCTCAGCGGTTCGAAAATCTGGGTTTGGTCAGCGGCGCCGTGTTCAGCGACCTGGACGGCGACGCGGTGCCGGAGCTGGTGCTGGCCATCGAGTGGGGGCCCGTGCGGGTCTTTCGGCGGACGCAAGGCGAGTTCCGGGACGTGACCCGCGAGCTGGGCCTGGAGCCCTACTCCGGTTGGTGGGCCGGCGTGGCCACGGGCGACCTGGATGGTGACGGTCGGCCGGACCTCATTGCCACCAACTTCGGGCTCAACAACCGCTATCGCCCCAGCGCGGAGCGGGCGATCTGGATCCGCTACGGCGACCTTGATGAGAGCGGCACGGTGGACGTGATCGAAACGTATGTGAACCCGACCTCGGGCCAGGAGGTGCCATTCCGGGTGCTGGCGCCGATGGTCGCCGCCCTCCCGTTCTTGCAAGAAACCGTGGCCAGCAACGAAGCCTACGGCCGCATGACAATCCGGGATCTCTACGGCGACCGGCTCAAGCCGGACGCCCGGGTGGAAGCGCGCACGTTGGCTTCCACGGTCTTCTTCAATCGCGGCGCCCGCTTCGAGGCCGTGCCCCTGCCGGCCGAGGCCCAATGGGCTCCCGCCTACGGCGTGTGTGTGGCGGATTTCGACGGCGATGGCTGGGACGATGTTTTCCTCAGCCAGAATTTCTTCGGCGTCAGCCCGGATTACTGGCGGCAGGACGCCGGCCGCGGCCTGCTGCTGCGCAACAAGGGCGCCGGCACCTTGCAGCCGGTGGCCGGGCAGGAATCAGGCATCCGGGTGTACGGCGAGCAGCGCGGCGCGGCGGTGGCAGATTTCGACGCGGACGGCCGGCCGGACCTGGCCGTGAGCCAGAACGCCAACCCCACCGTGCTGCTGCGCAACCTCAAGGCGCGGCCCGCGCTGCGGCTGCGGCTGACGGGCGGACCGGGCAATCCCCACGGCATCGGGGCGGTCGCGCGCCTGGAGAGCGGCGGCCGCTCAGGCGCTGCCCGCGAGGTTCAGGCCGGAGCCGGCTACTGGTCGCACAACAGCACCACCTTGCTGCTGTCCGCTCCCAGCGCGCCGGAGGCCGTCCGCATCCGCTGGCCATGGGCGGGCGAGACCGTCACGCCTCTGCCCGCGGCGGCCCGGGAAGTGCGCGTGACCACCAACGGCCACCTGACGGTGATTCGTTAGGCGCCGGACGGGGCGCTAGCGCCCGGGCAGCTTGGCCGACGACCGTTCCTGCATCCAGAGCACGTCGGGATTGTTGGGCGACGGGACGTTCAGGGCGAGCGGGGTGCGGCCATACGTGACCTTGGGTTTGGTGCGGGCGTCCAGCCACTTCTTGATCTCCGAGTGCCCGTCGGCGAAGGAGAAGCCGCAGGCGCCGTTGTGAAAGGCGGCGGGAAAATCAATGATCTTGGCCGCCGCGCCGCGATCCTGACAGCGCACGGCAAATGCCGCGTCATTGATACTGTCCGGGTGCTCGTCCACGATCAGCCACAACTGGCTGGGCGCCGGCTCCGAGAGATCGCCGGTCTTGCGATACACGCGCCACCCTTCGCTCCCGGACAGCCAGGGCCCCTCCACGCTGAAGGACTGGCTCATCGAAAGGCTCCGCACCCGGGGGCGGACGACTCCCTGGTATTTCACGGTGCTCCGGTCCGCCGGGCACTTGAACACCTCGGGCGTCCGCAGGTAATCCTTCATCTGGCCCTTGAAGATGTTGGTGGGATCCCAGTTGTCGCGGTTGCCGTTATCGAAGTTCAGGTTGCCGCGGATCCACGCAAAGCAGTCCGGCAGTTGCCCGGCGAAATCGTCCGGGTACATGTGCCACGCCAGCGTGATTTGCTTGGTGTTGGCCAGACACACGATGCCGTGCGCCTTGGCTTTGGCCCTGGATAGCGCCGGCAGGAGCATCCCGGCGAGGATCGCAATGATCGCGATCACCACCAACAGTTCGATCAACGTGAAGCCCCGGGAAGTCCGGCCCGGCCCGGGAGCGGAGAGGCAAGTTTTCATGGCGGCGAGCATGGCTGTTACCGGAACAGGTGTGCCACCTTGCTGGGTTTGCGTCAAAGGCAGAACCGCCCCGCAGCGCGCCTCAACTTCGGGTCAGTTGAAGCCCGGAGTCGGACAGGCGCATCGTCACGAACCGCGCGCGGGGATTGGGCGGGCGCAGGGTGAGCTCTTCCCGGATGCGGCGCGCGGCGGCCGGGTCCTTGGCGAACATCAGTAGATAGCCGCCGCCCCCCGCGCCGAGAAGTTTCGTCGCAGCCAGCCAGTCGCCCACCCGGTCGAGGATGGCCCGGACCTCGGGGGGATTGGTGCCCGCGTCGAGCTGTTGGTTGAGCCGCCAACTGGTGCGGATGGCCGCCGCGACCGCGTCGTAGTCGTCGCGCTGGATGGCGTTGAAGGCCACGCGCGCGTTGGCGCCGATCTCGGCGATCGTGTCCAGGCACCGCGCTGAGTTCAGGAAGATGCCCCGCACGATCTCGTGGAGAATACCGGCCGCCAGCCGGGTGATGCCGGTGTAGTAAAGCAGGACGGTCTCGTTCGCGCGCTGATCGCGGAACAGGTGGTCCGGCAGCCAGCGCAGGATGGGCTGTTGCTTGATGCCCGGCGCGGTCTCCACGAGCTTCACGCCGCGATAGATCCCGCCCGCCTGGTCCTGCCAGCCGCCGCCGGTGGTCAGCAGTTGCTCCAGCGCCAGCGTGCGGGTGAAGAGAACGCTCCTGTCCCAGCCCAGGCCGCACAGGTCGCCGAGGGTGGCCAGGACCGTCGCAGCCAGGATGCTGCTGGTGCCCAGCCCACTGCCCTTGGGCACCGCGCAGAGCAGGGAGACTTCGATGCCGCCGCCGAACTCCCGGAGCTGTTCCGTCAGCGAGCGATAGCCGCCCGCGGCGTGGAAGCGCGGCAGAAAACCGGCCAGCGCGAAGGCGGCCTTGGCGATCGCGAACTCGCTGCCCGGCCGGGCGAAGGTGTCGAGTTCCTCATAGGTCCGCACTCGTTGCTCGGCGCCCAGATCAATGGAGCGCATTACCAGCTCCGGCCGTGGCGACAGCTTCGCGAAGGCCTGAATCGGCGGCTGGCCGTTCAGGTCCACTGCCAGATTCACCACGTGCCCGCCGAACTCCAGGCAGTAAGGCGGGGTGTCCGTCCAGCCGCCGGCCAGGTCCAGCCGCACCGGACTGCGCCCCCAAACAATCTGATCCTCCTGCACCGCGCACAGGGGCGTGACCGGGGTCAGTTCCGCGTCGCGAACGATGGTTTCGCGCAGGCGGGCAAAGGCGTTTTGCTCGTGCGCTTCCCAACCCGCGTGACCACGCCGGCGCAAGACCGCCGCCCGGAACATCTCCTCATGGACGACCTGCAGGGGCTCGAGCTCTCCGGGATCGGCGGACGGGGGCAACGGTTCGCCCGAGTCCGCATACAGCGCCGCGGTGGCCTCGAGGTCGAGTTTGAGGAACACGCTCCAGCGCCGGTTCCGGAGCATCGGTTGCAGGCAGCCGTGCCGGTTGGCGGCCCGCTGGGCGTAGAGGCGATCCAGATTCACGGCGTCCCCGAGTTCCCGCGCCGAAAGCCGCCGCGCTTCCAGCCAGCGCCGGCGATGGGCGGCATCGGGAGCCGGCGCTCGGGCCACGAGCCACTCGATGAACTCCCCCGCCAGCTCCGGCCCGCTCAACACCGGGAACAACGCCGCGGCTTGCACGTCAGCGTCGGCTTCCAGCCCGGCACTCTCGAGGGTGAGCCCGCGCGCGGCCAACCAGTGCGTCACCGGCGCGCCCAGCCAGCTCGTCGCTGGGTCGCCCACGGGACCGCGAAACGTATCGTCAAGGTGATAGCCGCGGACGCACCAGTCGCGGTCACCCACCGGGACAAAGTCCAGGCACACGCCCGCCTCCAGCCGCAACGCCCAGTCGTTATCCGGCACGCCGGTCAGGACGTGGTCGTGAGCCAGTTGCCAGGTCGGCGGCACCGCCGCGTTTTCGACCCAGAGGGTGTGGTTCTCGTCCTGCCGGAGCGGAAACCGGAACCGGGCGTTTTGCAGGTATTGATCCGGGTGGCGCCGCGCGCCCATCAACCCGAGCTTGGTCTCGTCCAACTCGAGGTTCATCAGGGCGGACACCGACTCGATCAACTGCCGGCTCGTGCCGAAGTGGTGGAACTCGGGTTGCGGCAGCGGCACCACTGCGCTGGTCAACTCCGCGACCAACGGGTCGGGGACGGTCGGCTGCGTCCCCAGCGCGAGCCCAAATTCGCCGTACAGGTCATAGGGGGCCGGCACGCCCTGGCGGAAGCCGGCCGCTTCCTCGCTCCAGCCGCTGCGCGCCAGCAGCACCCGCACGGCGCGTTCACTGAGCAACCACATGCCCGTGTCCACCAGATAAACGTACTCGGTCGCCAGCTCGCGCAGGCGGGCGGGGGCGGGCTTTTGCAGGCAGAACGCCAGTTCGCCCGGGCGCGCGCGCGGCGAGAGGAAGACGCCGTGGTCCTTCGCCTTCTCCGGGGTGACCCACATCCCCAGCCCCAGCACATCCACCGCGGGGAACTCCGGCAGCTCACGACCAAAGCGCAGCAACACATCGCCGCTGGTAATCAGCGTCACATAGCCCGCGGGAGCGTGGGTCAGCACGCGGCGGTAATCCGGTATCTGCAAATCCAGCAGCGTCTGATCCAGCCGTTGGCCGCGCGCCCAGCGCAGCGCGGGCACGGGCAGCAGCGGCTTGCCCACCGCTGCGTAGGCCGGCAGCCGCCGGCTCTCGCCGCCGCCGTGGACGATCAACTTGCGGCTCGCGCGCAACCACTCGAACCAGGTCCGTCCTGCGCCCGTGGCTCGCCAGGCCTCATGAAGCAGATGCGCGGTGCCGCCGCCGGAGCCGAGCTTGCAATCGGCGGGATCACTGGCGGCGCACCACTCCGGCGGCGGCCGCCGTTCCAGCCGGGCGAAATGCGTCGCCATCAACGGCGGCAGGGAAATGAGGTGCTGAATCGGAACGTCGTTCGCCACCATGCCGCGCGGACTGTGCGGGAGCCGCGCCCGGGTGTCGAGCCGGCGGGGGTCGGGCGGATGACCACGCCCGCGTATGGAGCGCCCGCGCGCAAGCGGGCGTGCGGGGCAGGGATGGAGTCAAACGCGCCGCGAAGTCCGCGAGGCGGGCGGACTGCTGGCCTGAGCCCGAAACCGGCGTCCCGGCGGGCGCAGGCAACAGCCGACGGAATCGAAACGTGCGGTTCTGCGGCCGGGCCAGCTTCGCTCCATCCACCGGGGATTCTTCGGCTTCGCGAGCGGGGGGCCGGAAAGGGGTTGGGGTCTTCGAGGTTGCTCATCGGACACTGGCCATTCGAATGGCAACCAAGGCGCGGCGCAGGCTTTCGCTGCGACGTTGCGCCCGGCTCGGACGCCAGTGACGTTCAATAAACTCGGTCATTCGCGAAGTGTAGCCTCTGCCCACGAGGCCAGAGCTTCCCTCCTCAGGCACCAAGTCACTTCGAAGCCGCGCGGATTGCGACCGTCGCGCCAGGTTCACCAAGGTCTGTTTGGGATTGGCCTCCGCGTCAGGATTCCTGGGCAACAGCGCCTTGGAAATGCCAAGGAAATCCGCCAGGGAATCATCTGCCAGAAACCAGCTTTCCAACATCCGCTCGGCAATCCGCAGAACAAAATTTGAGTGCTGTGATGGTTTCAGGTGTTTGGCGATCAGCCCGCTGGGGCATGGGTATGCTTCCAAGTCGGCCAGCCCCAGAACCAGTCCTTGGTTCGCGGCGGCACGGTTGTAACGAGGTGCGTCCTTCCAAAACCGGATGCTCCCGCCCTTGTCGATAGGATGCAGCCCTTCGGTGCCAGCTCCCGCCGCCGCCAAGAGCTTCAAGCTTGCGGGAACTTCCAGCGCGCCTTCAACGACTACCAGGACGAAGTTGCGCGTCATATCCCCAGGCGACCAAAGCGCGCCATCCGCTTGGTTTCAGTAATGGGCAGGATGGCCTCGCTGGCGGTCAATCCTGATTGCATCCGCTTCACGATGCGGTCGGATTCCGCCCCCTCAATGACCTCGGAACCTTCCACAGCAGGTTGCACCAGCAGAACCTCCTCGGGAGCAATTCCCGCGTCCATGAGCAAGTGCTCGCTGTGAGTGGAAAGAATGACTTGCCGTCCCTTCCCGGCCTGCTGGGCACGATGAATGAACGGCGCCAGGCGTTTCACAATGGCAGCGTGCAATGACAGTTCGGGTTCTTCCAGCAGCAGCGGCCCGGAAGGTTCTTGCAACGCCCACAAGAAGCCGATCAGCCGCAGCGTGCCATCAGACAACTGGGTTTCGTTTTGATAGGCTCCCTGGGGACGCCAGTGCTTGAACTTGCCCTCAAGATGCGGACGTCCATGCTCATCCAGCTCGAGTCGCAAGTCCTCCAGTTGGGGAGCAACAACGCGGAGGACCTTTTCGATTCGTTTCAACCGTGCTTTTTGTGGTCTTGGCGTGGTATTGCGAATCCGGTCCAGCAGGTCACGCCCGTAGGGGTCCGGCCCCAGCCCGCCCGCTTTCGGGGCTTGTTCTTCCCTCAAGAGCTGGGGAACCAAGTGCAGGTAAGACACGCTGCGCAGAAACTCGGCCAGCTCCCGGAAATTCTGGTTGGCAGTTACCTGCTGCAGGGCAGTCTGGGTCAGCCGTTCCCGGTCCCCGTGATCGAAGCTGTCCGGGCGTTCGAGTATTCGTCGCTCGCTCCCGTCGGGTTGAAGGCGGTCCACAAGTTCCCGCACCACGATGGGGCGTGGGTTCTTCACCGATTCATGGGTGAACGCAAGCTCATAGCGCCAACCCGCCCCACTCGAATCCTTCACCACGACTCGGAGCATCACGTCGGTGTCCTGACGGGCGTAGAGTGAGCGCACTTTCCCCATGCCATCCCGCAGCGAAACGGCTTTCGCCAGACCGCCCCCTTCCATGACCAGATCTCGGAGAAACCGAAAGGCGTCCAGCAAGTTGGATTTGCCGATGGCGTTTGGCCCCACGATGAAAACCCGGCTGGCCAAGCCAACGTTGAGGCTGGTGAAATTCTTCCAGTTTTTCAGTTCGAGGTGGGTGAAACGCATCGTGTTCATGTTTTGTCTTCCAGTTTCGTCAGTCCGTTCCGTCCGGCAGCCGAAGGTGACGGAACAGCGGCACCTCGCGCCTCGGTTCATGGCAAGAATACGGGGCCGGCCGACACTCGGCGGGCTGGCCCTCGAGAATCCACCTATACGCCTTCGGTTCCTCGAAGGGAGAGCACAGGATGGGACTGGGGTCTTTGCGGTTGCTCATCAGCTCATCGTAGCAACAGGAGAGTTGAGGGCGGCAGGGAGACGATGCGCGGGTCGTCGGTGGCCGGGGCGTCCTGCTGGGTGACCATGATGCCGAAGGGCGCGCGATAGACCGTCTTCTCGATCATGGCTCGGAGGCCGACGGTGTCGTCGTGGGAGACGCGACGGCGGTATTTGACCTCAACGGGGATACGCTGTTCGCCAACCGTCAGGACGAAGTCCACTTCCGGTTCGGCGGTGCGCTCCGGAAAGTGCGCCACATCCAATCCCACAATGGAGCGGAAGAAATACCCGGCCACGCTCTCCGCGATCCGGCCGACGAGGCCCGCCAAGTGCGGCAGGTCGGCTTCCAGATGGCCGCCGGCCGGGGCTTCTTTGGGCCCTGCAAGAGTTTTGCGCAAGCGTGCCATGTCCCGGGAGGGTAGCGGCCCCCCGGCGGGCGATGAAGCAGAAAACGGGGCCAAAGCCCGCGCTGAAGGCCGGCGCCGCGGCATCTTGCCCGCGGCCGCACCCGGTTTGTTCAACCGCGCTCTGCCAAGCTGCCGCTTCGCTCGCTAAACCGTGTACGTGCTGCTGGCCACGCGGCCGTCGGTGCCGGTCCAGTTGGTGTGGAAAAACTCGCCGCGCGGACGGTCCACGCGTTCGTAGGTGTGCGCGCCGAAGAAGTCGCGCTGGGCCTGACAATGGGAGCGCGAGACCTCAGACGGCGACGAGTTCAGGAACGTCCCGCAGCACAATGAGCCGTTCCGCCGCGATCGGGAGGAGCGCGTAGGCGCGCCCGGCGCGCCCGGCGAACTCCATTTCAAACGCGCTTCCGTCGTAGGTCATCACAACCGTGCCCACTTGTCCCCGGCGAAGCAGCAATGGCCGACCGGTCTCAAAGTGCGTCGCGGGAGTTTCCCCCAGGAGCGCCACCGAGTCATGCAGTTGGATTCCGCCGTTCATGGAGTCAAAAGATACAGCAGGTGGTGAGTCTTGGAAAGTCCTCTCCGTGCCGGATAATCCACGCGCTCATGACGGTGGCCGTGCCCGCGGTTGTCGTGAGCTGAAAGCGCAACACGTAAACCTCCCCATAACCGTTGTCGCCTCTGGTCTCGAATTGGTCGGAGGTGGCTGCCGCCCGCAACAACGCGGCCTTGAGGACGCCTGCGTTGTCCGGGGACAGGCCGAGTACGGAGGCAAAGACGCGGGCCTTGTGACGACCATCCCGGTGCGAGGGATTGAGCGTGTAATCCTCCAGCTTGGTGCCGAGGTCTGCTCGCTCGCCATTGGGCAGATTCATCCACGCGAGCAAATCACACCGTTCGTCGGCCTGCAATCCGGGGCGGCCGCAGACAGCAAATCAAAAGAAGAAGGCCGGACGGCGCGAACCAGCCCGGGCGTGTAATGGCGACTTGGCTTACACCGTGTACGTGCTACTGGCCACGCGGCCGCCGCTGCCGGTCCAGTTGGTGTGGAAAAACTCGCCGCGCGGACGGTCCACGCGCTCGTAAGTGTGCGCGCCGAAGTAGTCGCGCTGGGCCTGGAGCAGATTGGCCGGCAGACGCTCGCTTCGAAAGCCATCGAAGAACGCCAGGGCCGTGCTGAACGCCGGCACCGGAATGCCCTTCTTGACGGCGGTGCTGACGACCTTGCGCCAGCTCCGCACGCAGCCCTTGATGGCCTTCTTGAAGAAGGGATCGAACAGGAGGTTTTCGAGCTTCGGTTTCTTGTCAAACGCCACCTTGATGTCGCCCAGGAACCGGCTTCGGATGATGCAGCCGCCGCGCCACATGAGGGCAATGCCGCCGTAGTTGAGATTCCAGCCGTGTTCCTTCGCGGCCGCGCGCATGAGCATGTAGCCCTGGGTGTAGCTGATAATCTTCGAGGCGTAGAGGGCCCGTCGAATGTCCTCGATCCACTGGACGCGGTCGCCGGCGATCCGCGGGTTGCCGGGCTTGAACGCCCGCGCCGCCAGGACGCGCTGGTCCTTCATGGCGGACACGCAACGCGAGTACACGGCTTCCGCAATCAGCGTGATCGGGATGCCCATTTCCTGGGAGGAAATGACCGTCCATTTACCCGTGCCCTTCTGGCCGGCGGTGTCGAGGATCTTGTCCACCAGGGGCTGACCATCGTCGTCTTTCCGGGCCAGGATGTCCCGGGTGATTTCGATCAGGTAGGACTCCAGCTCGCCCTCGTTCCAGGCCTTGAACACCTCGTGCATTTCGTCGGGCGTCATGCCCAGGCCGTCCTTCATAATGTGGTAGGCCTCGCAGATGAGCTGCATGTCGCCGTACTCGATGCCGTTGTGGGTCATCTTCACGTAATGGCCCGCGCCACCCTCGCCCACCCAGTCGCAACAGGGCGTACCGTCGGCGACCTTGGCGGCAATGGCCTGGAAGATGGGCTTCACATGCGGCCACGCGGCCGGGCTCCCGCCGGGCATGATGCTGGGCCCATGCCGGGCGCCTTCTTCGCCGCCACTCACGCCGGTGCCGATGTAGAGCAGGCCCTTGCTCTCGACCTGTTTCGTGCGGCGAATCGTGTCCTCGAAGAGGGAGTTGCCGCCGTCGATGATGATGTCGCCGGGCTCGAGCACGCCGAGCAGTTGCTCGATGAACTCATCCACGGGCGCGCCGGCCTTGACCATGAGCATGACGCGGCGGGGCTTCTTCAGGAGCCCCACCATTTCGGCCAGCGAGCGCGCGCCGAGGATGGATTTGCCCCTGGCCTCGTTGGCGAGGAAGGCGTCCACCTTGTCCACGGTGCGGTTGTAGGCCACGACCGTGAAACCGTGGTCGGCCATGTTGAGAATGAGGTTCTGGCCCATAACGGCCAGGCCGATGACGGCGATGTCAGCACGAGGTTGCATATTCGATGAAAGCAAACGATCCGGTGAGCGAGAAGGTCCGCCGGCACCCGCCGGCAGACTTGCGTCGGCAGAAGCTACGCCGGGCGGCGCCCAGCGTCAGCAGCTTTCGCAAGGGACGGCGCGGGTTTCGACGGCAGGCGCCGCGCCCTGCGCTCTCGGGCTGGCGAGCGGTCGAGGGCTTCGGCGGCTGAACTGGCGCCGCGGTCCCCGCCTCCCGGTACGTTCGCGGAGCTGGCGTTTCCTACGCCTCGTAAGGCGGCGGGAACCCCGCGGGTTTGTTATCGAAATCCTTGGTGACCTTGTACGGTTCGCCCTGGCCGTCCTTGACGAAGGGTTTCAAGCGGGCGCTCAGGGCGGCGCGCTCGGATTCGGAGAGCGCCTTGAACGTGGCTACGGCCTGGAGGGCCTGCTCGAGCCGCTCGGCATTCTCGATGCCGGTGATGGTGACCGAGACGGGAAGGCTCATCGCGTAGTGCAGGCACTCGATGCCCGTGACCGCGCCCGAGACCGGGGCATTGCGGAAGGCCATGGGCTTCATGCCGACGATGCCGAGATTGCGCTTCACGGCTTCAGGCAACACCCAGCGCTCAAAGCTGCCGAAGTGCGGATCGAGCACATTCAACGGCATCTGAATGGCGTCCCAGGCGTAAGGCTTGGTGAACATCTTCAGGTGGTGATCCGGGCTCTTGTGGCCGGTGAAGCCGATGAACCGCGCCTTGCCCTGTTGCCTGGCCAGCTCGGCGGCTTCGATCGCGCCGTGCGGAGCGAAGATCCAGTCCGCGTCCTCCTGGCGCTCGATCGAGTGGAACTGCCAGAGATCCAGGTGGTCGGTCCGCAGGCGCTGCAAACTCGTCTCCAACTCGCGGAGCGCGTTCTTCTTGTCGCGGAAGTTGAACTTGCTCATGAGGAAGACCTGATCGCGCCGGCCCCGGATGGCCTCGCCCATGCGCGCTTCGCTCTGGCCGTCGTTGTAATCCACCGAGTTGTCGAGAAACGTGACGCCCGCGTCCATCGCCGCGCGGATCAGCCGCACGCTCTCCGCCGCCTCCTGCTGGATGCCGATGTGCCAGCCTCCGAGGCCGAGCATCGAAACCTCCACGCCGGTCTTGCCGAAGGGGCGCAGCGGGATGGTCACGGCCGCCGCGGCGCGCAACAGCGGCGGACGCAGGATTCCAACGGCGGCAAGGGCTCCGGTGGACCGTACAAGAAACTGGCGTCGAGTCTGGCATTTCATGGTCAACAGACTACCCGAACTGCCGACCGGTCTCAAGTCCGGAGCGGCCCGGGCGAAGCCGCGACCACTGGGAAACCAACCGTTCTGGGGGTGGCATCAAGGTCGCCTCGGGCGGCCGGGCGGCGATGGGCCGCGGCGCGGATTCGATCGCTCAACGCGCGAGCGGGGCAGAACCGCCAGACGGCGCGACGGACGTGAGCGCGGCTTCGAGTCCCTCCAGACCGTCCGGCTCGGCCGGTGGTGGGGCGTTCAGCACGTGGCGCAGATACTCGAGCGCGTCGGGGATTTGCTGGATCGAACGGGGCAGGGTGGCGCCGGCGGCGTTGGGATGGCCGCCCCCCTTGAGCTGTTCGGCGATTTGCTGGGCTTCGCCGTGGCGGCTCCGCAGGCTGGCGATGATCATCCCATTGCCTTTGCGGAAGAGCGTCAGCAACACCGGGTACGGCGAAGAGTCCTCGCGGAGCATTCGGTGGACGATGAGATTCGAGTTGCCCACGACGGTCGAGACGAACGCGACCTCCGGACTGAGCGGTTGGAGGTTGGCGCGACTCCACTCCAGCCCGAGCGGGTCTTCGACCCGGCGCTTGACCGCCATCACCTCGAGCAGGGGATGGTCCAGCAGGCGTTCCGGTTCGCCGCCGATGAGAGTGTGCAGGTTCCAGAAGCCGTAGCTTTTGACCAGGTTGGCGTAGTCGGTGGCCAGTTCAAAATCCGGATCGTCCATGAGGAACAGGTCGGCCACGTTGCTCAAGTGGACCAGGCGATCCAATTGCGGCGAGCCCAGCCCCTGCGCCACACAGAGCTCGTAGCCGAGCAGCGCAGCGGACTTGGCGGAGTCATGCACCAGCCGGGCGAACTTGGGCGGGCGTTCGTAGGGATGATGATCCACCACCAGCCACGACGAGCGGTCGAGGCGCGGCTCGAAGGCGAAATCCGTAACCCACGCGCACCGCTCGGCCAGTGCCCGCTGGCGCCAGTTGTGATTGTGGCAGGCTTGCAGGGGCGGAGTGACCCCGAACAGCCGCCCGGCCAGCCGTTGCAAGAGCAGACCGCTGACGAGCCCGTCCAGATCGCTCTCGTGGGTCAGGATCACCTCCGGCTGGGAAAATTCGCTCATCGTGGTCCAAGGGTAACGGAAGTTCCCGGTTCGGCCAACGGTATTTGCGCGTTTGCGGCCGGCTGCCACGCGCAGGCCGGGTTTGGCGAGTGCCGGTTCCCGCCGGGCGCCGGGGCTACCGCTCCCGCCTTCCGGTGGGCGCGGTTTACCATTCAACCCGCACGGTCAACTTTTTGCCGTAACGGTCGGTGTAGTAGAGCTGCCGGTGCTGCTGACCGTACTCGTACAAGAGCTTGGTGAGCTTCACGTCGTAGCAGCAATACTCGGCGATCTCCACCAGCTTGCCCTCCCGAAACCACCGCAAGGCCTGCAACCCGTCGCCGGTCTTTTCGACGCCGAGGGTCGCCGCCGCAATCGCGTCCAACGAGATGCGGTGAGGCAGGGCTTTGTGTACCTCGACCAGCAGGTCCAGTGTGGGCACCTGACTGGCGTCGAAGAAGGGGTTGTAGCCCGCCAGCACTTCGTAATCAAAGCCCGCGATGTTGAAACCCACGACCAAATCCGCCCGGCGCAATTCCTCCGTGAGTTCGTTCACCTGCCGCTCGGTGTAGATCGCGTAGGTGCCGCGCGCCGTGCTGAACGTCACCCCGACGCTCATCTTCATGTCGCGAGCATTGTGCCACCCCCCCACCTCGTCGCGGGATTTCTGCGTTTCCAGATCGAAAAAGACCAGGTTGCGCATGATCGTCAACGGGCCCCTCCGGTGCGCGGTCGGCGTTGCCATGCGGCGAGGCGCTCGCCCGCCCAGATGGCCTCCACGGGTTGCCGTTCGCGCACCACGCTGGCCCGCGTGCCCCGGACCATGACTTCGGCGGGGAACGGACGGCTGTTGTAATTCGAGCCCATCACGGAGCCATAGGCGCCGGCGCTCAGCAGGGCGAGACAGTCGCCTTCGGCCACCGGTGGCAGCGGTCGGTCCTTGGCGAAGTAGTCTCCGGATTCGCAGACCGGGCCGACCACGTCGCACAGCCGGCGTTTCCCGGACGCCTGTCGCACCGGTACGATTTCGTGGTAGGCGTCGTAAAACGCCGGCCGGAGCAGGTCGTTCATCGCGGCGTCCACGATGACAAAGGTCTTTCGGCCGGTGCGCTTGAGGTGTTCGACGCGCGTGACCAACAGACCCGCGTTGCCCACGAGGAAGCGGCCGGGCTCCAGCAGCACGCGCAGCCCCGGCGGCTGCAGCAACGGAAGCAGCGCGGCGGCGTAGCGGGCGGGCGTCAGCAGGTTTCGCGCGGCCGCCGATCGCCACCACCGGGGATCGCCGCTCGCCATCGCGGGTTGATAGACGATGCCGATGCCCCCGCCGACGCTGAAAAACTCGATGCCGTACCGGCCGGCCAGTTCGCGGGCCAGCGGAGCCACGCGCTCGACCGCCTGAAGAAACGGCTTCACCTCGGTCAGTTGCGAGCCGATGTGCATCTGGATGCCGCGCAGGCGCAGGTGCTTGAGTTTGGCCGCCCGCGCATAGACCCCGGGCACCGCCTCGAACGCGATGCCAAACTTGTTCTCGTAGGTGCCGGTGGTGATCTTCGCGTGGGTGTGAGCGTCCACGTTCGGGTTGACCCGCACGGCCACCGGCGCCTTCACGCCCAGGCCCGCCGCGATGCGGTTGATGCGCGCCAGCTCCGGCTCGCTTTCCACGTTGAACGAATAGATGCCGGCCCGCAGCGCCAGCGCGATCTCCGCCTCGGACTTGCCCACGCCCGCGAACACGCAGCGGGCCGGGTCGCCACCGGCCGCAAGGACGCGCTGCAGTTCGCCGCCGCTGACCAGATCAAACCCGGCGCCGAGCTCGGCAAAGGTGCGGAGGACGGCGAGGTTCGAGTTGGCCTTGAGCGCGTAGCAAATGAGGTGGTCCAGCGGCGCCAGGGCGCCGTCCAGCCGCTCAAAGTGCGCGCGCAGGGTGCGTTCGGAATAAACGTACAACGGCGTGCCGTACCGGCGGACCAGCGATTCGATCGCGACTCCCTCGCAGTGCAACCGGCCGCCCACGTAGCGAAACTCATGCATGGGCGGTGTATGCCAGAGCGCGGTGGCCGCGTCACGGAAACAACAGCGCGCCCACCGGCTCGGGGTGATGCGCGACACCGCCGGGCACCGCGGGATCCGGCCGCTGAACTGCGGGTCAGGCCCGCGCATTTAGCGGAGGCGGGCCGCGTGCTCAACTCGTCACCAGCGCCAACACCCGCCGTTGGCCGCTGCTGAACGGGAGCGCCGCGAGTCGGCTGAGTGGCAACCAGCGCTCAGCGCGCCCGCGATTTCCGCCGCGGGGCCACCGGCCGCGCGAGAGTTGGACCGTGAAAACCTCCAGCGTGAACCGGTACCGGGTGATGCCACAGCGAATCGTGCCCAGCCGGTGGAGGTCCAGTTCGATCCCCGTCCGATCCCCGGCGTGCGCCCGAGGCCGGGCATCGTTGCCCGGGATTCCGAGGAATTCGCGCGCTGCAGTTCCGGGCGACGCCCCGGCGGGAGCTTCCACGGTCGGGAATTCCCAGAGCCCGGCGTTGACGACTCCCGGCGGGCGCTGTCGCACCAGGTAGCGTCCGGCCCGCCGGAACACGAAAACCAGGCAACGGCGGGGCGTTGGCGCGGCGCGGCGCGGCCGGACTGGCAACTGATCCACAAGGCCTTCCCGGCGGGCGCGGCAGGCGCGTCGCCACGGGCAGGCCGGGCAGTTGGGCCGGCGCGGCGTGCAGAGGAGCGCGCCGAGCTCCATGA
This sequence comes from uncultured Verrucomicrobiota bacterium, assembly GCA_964396005.1. GTDB lineage: Bacteria > Verrucomicrobiota > Verrucomicrobiia > Limisphaerales > J093 > JADJWF01. The sequence goes on from CAYNCT010000008.1 coordinate 33,738, forward strand.
GCGCCTGGTTGCAGTGCGAGCAGGCATCCGCGCGCCCCGTCGCCTGCGCCGCGCGGACCAGGCTCTCGGCGAGTTCCCACAAGCGGCCGTTGGTCGCCGGCGCGCGAGGGTTGTCCCGCACCGCGAAGACGCGCGTCAGGACGCGCAGCACATTGCCGTCGAGAATGGGTCGGGGCTGGTTGAAGGCGATGCTGGCGATGGCGCCGGCGGTGTAGCGGCCCACGCCCGGCAGGGCGAGCAGCGCCCCATAGGACTCCGGGATGCGGCCGCCGTGCCCGGCGAGGATCTGCTGCGCGGCACGCCGCAGATCGCGGGCCCGGCGGTAGTAGCCCAGGCCTTCCCACAGCTTGAGCACGCGGGGCTCGGGCGCCCCGGCCAGGGCCCGGACATTCGGTAGTTCCCGCAGCCAGCGTTCCCAGTAGGGAATGACGGCTTTCACCTGCGTCTGCTGGAGCATGACCTCCGAGATCCAGATGGCGTAGGGGTCGCGGGTGCGGCGCCAGGGAAGGTCGCGCGCGTGAGCGGCGAACCAGTCCAGCAACGGGAGCACCAGCGTGTGAGGTGACAGCACAGCCCGGAGTGTAAAGCAGCTCCTCCGTGCGGCAACCGGCCGGCCGCTCGACTTCAATTCGCGGCCGCACTAGCTTGCCCGGCGCATGACCGCGCCGCTGATCTCATACACCTGCAAGCTGGACTCCCGGCAGGCGGCTGCTCTGGAGCAATGGCTGCGGGCGCGCGGCTACGTCTTTCGCGAGGTGCCCTACGCACAGTTCGCCGCGGAGCGCGATCAGGTGAACGTGGTTTTCTACCAAAGCGGCAAGCTGGTGGTGCAGGGCAAGGGCACGCGGGAATTCGTCGAGTTCGTGCTCGAACCGGAGATCCTCCGCGAGGCGCGGCTGGGCTACGAGGCGGAGTTGGAGCCGGAGCGGCTCCTGCCCCGCATCGGCATTGATGAAAGCGGCAAGGGCGATTTCTTCGGGCCGTTGTGCGTGGCGGGAGTGTACGTGAACGAGGCGGTGGTCCGGGCGTGGGACAAGGCGGGGGTGCGCGATTCCAAGAAGGTGATCAGCGATCGGCGGATTGGTGAACTGGCGACGTTGATCCGGGAAACGCCCGGCTGCGTGTGGCGCGTGGTGCCGATTGGCAACGAGGCATACAACCGTCTGCACCGCACGATGGGCAGCGTCAACAAACTCCTCGCCTGGGGCCACGCGCGGGTGATTGAAAACCTCATGCTCCAGCGCCACCGCATGACGCCGCCACCGGTGCGGGCGATCAGCGATCAGTTCGCGGCGGACCAAAGTACGGTGGCCCGCGCGCTCATGAGCCAGGGGCGTGAGGTGGAGCTGATCCAGCGCCACCGGGCGGAGGCCGACCTGGCGGTCGCGGCGGCGTCCATCCTTGCGCGGGACGAGTTTGTGCGCCGCCTGGCGCAGCTCTCAGAAACATGGGGCGTGCCGCTGCCTAAGGGCGCGGGCGAGTCGGCTGAGGCGGCCGGGCGGGAGTGGGTCGCGCGCCACGGCCCGGAGCGTCTCGGCGAAGTGGCGAAGCAGCACTTTCGCACCGCGCATCGGATTCTCGGGCTGCCGGAGCCTCCGAAGCCCGAGTGGCCGGGCCGGCGGACCGGCGGCAACCTGGCGGAGAAACCATGAGCACCGATTCCACGACGCGCGCCAACGAGCCGAGAGGCACAGCGCCGGAGCGACGCCGACGCCTGCCGCTGGCGCCGGCGCTGTTTTTCCTGGGCCTGGGCACGCTGCTGCTGAGCTGGCTGGTCTTCATGAGCTATTACGTCCTCGTGAAGTCGAAGCAGCCCCGGCCGGTTCCCGAACTGCGCCTGCCGCCAGCGGCGGGAACCAATCCAGCAGCCCCGCCCGCGCCCACTCCGCGCGACGCGCAACCGGCGGGCGCGCGTTGAGGGCGCGCGGCCGGTCAGGCGAGCACGACCTTGGTCGTCGGGGCCTCGGGGTCCCAGCCGCGCGTGGGCTTGTCCGTGAGGCTGGCGACGTCCTTGATCGAGAGCTGGCGGCCGCGCGTGCGCGGCCCTTTGACCTCCACCTCGGCCGGGGCACAGGTCTGCTGGTTGATCTTCTGGTAGGGCGCCGGTTTGTACCGGATGTAGAGCGTCTCCGGCGTGTCCGGGGCAAAATACAGCACCCGGCACTTTTCGCCCTCGGGCACGCAAAAGTAGTCTTTGTCGAGGATCGTTCCCCCGAAGGTGAACCGCTTCAGGTAGGTGGCGTCCCGCGTGCTGTAGGCGAGCGTGAAGACGCGCTCGCGGTCCGGCAGGCCGGCGTAGATGAGGTCCGGCCCGACAAACAACTTCTCCGGCAGCTCGACCACCTTGTACCGGCCGTCCCTGAACACCATCAGGATCTTGTCGAACCGGGTGCAGTCGGTCCGGAACTCCTCGCCGCTGACCTTGTGGCCGAGATAGCCGGACTCACGATCGTAAGCGACCTTGAAGGCCTTGAAGGCGACCTCGCGGGCGTCAATTTCGTCGTGCCGGCTGCTGCGGGTCCGGCGCGGGTAGAGCGGTTCGTACGTGGCGAGCAAGCCCTCGAGGTGGGCGATGGCGAATTTGACGAGGTTTTTGAGGTTCTTGCGGGTTTCCGCGAGGTCCGCCTTGACCCGCTCCATTTCCTCGCGGTGCTGCTGGATGTCGAAGAGCGAGATCCGCCGGATCCGCACCTGCAACAGGCGGTCCACATCCGGGTCGGTGAGTTCGCGGACCAGTTGCCGGGCGAAGGGCCGGAAGCCCTCGTACACGGCGGCCACCACGGCGGCGGCGGTTTTGCACTGCTCGATGCGTTGGTAAATGCGTTCCTCGATGAAGATGCGTTCGAGGGTGCGGTAGTGGAGTTCGTCCTGCAGCTTGCGTTCCTTCAGCTCCAGTTCGCGCTGGAGGATGGCTACCAACTGGTCGGTGTTGGCCCGCAGGATTTCGCTGACGGTCAGCTCCACCGGCCGGTGGTGGCGGATCACCACGATCCGGCTGGCCAGGGTGACCTCGCAATCCGTGAAGGCGTAGAGCGCGTCCACCAGCTTCTCCGCCGCCACTCCCGCCGGACAGCGAATCTCGATTTCGACCTCCTCGGAAGTGAAGTCGTTGATGGATTTGACCTTCAACTTGCCCTTGCGAACGGCGTCCTCGATCGAAGCGATGAGCGATTCCGTGGTCGTCGTGGGGGGGATCTCCTTGATGACGACGGTGCTCTCGTCCTTGACCTTGATCCGCGCGCGTACCTTGACGGAGCCGGCGCCGTCCCGGTAATCGCGGGCGTCCATGAGGCCGCCGGTGGGGAAGTCCGGCAGGCACTTGAAGGGCTGGCCCTTGAGGATCGCGATCTGCGCCCGGAGGAGTTCCGGGAAGTTGTGCGGCAGAATGCGCGCGGCCAGCCCCACGGCGATGCCCTCGGTGCCGAGCATCAAGGTGAGGGGGAGCTTGGAGGGCAGCGTGACCGGCTCCTGGTTGCGGCCGTCATAGCTGGGCACGAACTCCGTGATCTCGTCGTTGAACAGCTCGGTGCGCGCCAGCTCGGTCAACCGGCACTCGATGTAGCGCGGCGCGGCGGGCGGATCGCCGGTGAAGAGGTTGCCGAAATTGCCCTGCCCTTCGATGAGGTAACGCTTGTTCGCCAGCACCACCAGCGCCTCGCCGATCGCGGCGTCGCCGTGGGGATGGAACTTCATCGTGTCGCCGACCACGTTGGCCACCTTGGTGAAGCGGCCGTCGTCCGCCCGGTGCAGCGCCCAGAGAATGCGCCGCTGCACCGGCTTGAGGCCGTCGGCAAGGTTCGGGATGGCCCGGTCGCGAATGACGTACGAGGCGTAGTCGAGGAAGCTGCGATCCACCCGGCGGTGGATGGGCGCCTCGACGAGCTTCGGGGAGAACGGCCGGCGCGCAGGCGCGACGCTCTCCGGCAACGTCTCCGCCTGCACGTGGCTTTCGCCGTTGCCCGGCGAACCTGCCGCCTCACCGCTGCTGCCGGCGACGAACTTGCCCTCGCCCGTCTCGGTCGTCTTCTCGACGGCCACGGGCAAATCCAACTGGTCGGAACGGGTCTTGCGCTTCGCTGCCATGATGTCGAACCGGACAAACCGCGGCGGGAACGAACCGGGCGCCGGCATCCGGGGCCGGTCCCCGCGGGTCAGAACTGCCGCAGAAACCGCGCGTCGTTCTCGTAGAAGAGCCGGATGTCATTGATGCCATAGCGGATCATGGCGATGCGTTCGATGCCAAAACCGAACGCCCAGCCGGTCCAGGTTTCCGGGTCCCAGCCCACGTTCTCGAACACCCGGGGATGCACCATCCCGCAGCCGGCGATCTCCAGCCACTCCTTGCCCATCTTCTTCACCAGCGGGCTGCTGAAGTCGATCTCGAAGCTGGGTTCGGTGTAGCTGAAATAGTGCGGGCGAAACCGGATCGCGGTCTCCGGCCCCATGAGTTCCTTGAAGACGAACTCCACCGTGCCCTTGAGGTCGCCCACCGTCACACCGCGGTCCACGTAAAGCCCCTCGACCTGGTGAAAGGTTGGGTTGTGGGTGGCATCGGCATTATCCCGCCGGTACACGCGCCCGGGTACGATGATGCGCACCGGCGGCAACTGCTTTTCCATGACGCGAATCTGGACCGAAGACGTGTGGGTGCGGAGCAGGGGGCGCCCCGGCGCGTCCAGGTAAAACGTGTCCTGCGTGTCGCGGGCGGGGTGGTCTGCCGGCGTGTTGAGCGCGTCAAAGCAATGGTATTCGTCCTCGATTTCCGGTCCGTCGGCGACCACGAAGCCGAGTTTGCGAAAGCTGCGCACAATGTCCTCGGTCACCTGCGTCAAGGGATGCAACCGGCCGAGCGCGCGACGGCGCCCGGGGAGGGTGAAATCGGTGGGTTCCTTCGGTTGGGCGGCCTGGAGTTCCAGGGTTTCGCGGCGGGCGGTCAGAGCGGCTTCCAGTTCCAGCTTGGCCGCGTTGAGGGCTTTGCCGGCGGTGGGCCGTTCCTCCTTCGCCAGGGTGCCCATCTGCTTCATCAGGCTCGTGAACCGCCCTTGCGGGCCGAGCCAGCGCCCTTTGGCCTGCTCCAAGGCCGCCAGGTCGGCCGCGCCGTTCAACTCGGCGAGCGCGGACTGTTTCAACGGTTCAAGCTGTTCCAAAAAACTAGCCATAAATGGTGTGTGGCGCCGTTCGGGCGGGCCAACCCAAGCAAAAACCGCGCCGCGGCGCCAACCCAAAGCGCGCAGCGGGCGAGGGTGATCGGCTGGGGCCGGCCCGACGTCACTGCGCGCTCAACTCCACCAGCGCCAGAGGGTGGCGACGATCAGCGTCACCGCCGCTCCCATCGCCAGCGGCAGCAGGGCGGCCACGGCGGTCCACCGGGCGCTGCCGGTCTCCTTGTAAATCGAGTACAGGGTCGTGCTGCACGGGTTGTGGAGCAGGCTGAAGAGCATCAGGTTGATGCCCGTGAGGGTCGTCCACCCGCCGGCTTGCAGCAGCGACTTCAGCGCGCTCTCACTGTCCAGTTCGAACATCACGCCCGCGCCCTGGCCCGCCTCGGTCGAACCGGTGACCAGCACCGTGAGCATCAGGACCGTGGGGATGACAATCTCGTTGGCCGGGATGGCGACCACGTAGGCCAGCAGGATCACCCCGTTGAGGCCCAGCAGGAGTCCCACCGGGTTCAGCCACCCCACCGCGTGCTCGGCCAAGCTCGAGCCGCCGAGGTGAAGGTTCGCGAGGAGCCAGATCACCGCGCCGGCGGGGAGCGCAAACACCACCGCCCGCCACAGCACGAAGAGCGTGCGGTCAATCAGCGACGTGTACAGCGTCTGCCAGAAGCGCGGCGGCCGGTACGGCGGTAACTCGAGACTAAAGGTGGAGACCTGGCCCTGGAGCGCGGTGCGGGTCAACACCCAGGACACTGCGAAGGTGAGCAGCACCCCCAGCAGTGCCACTCCGGTCACCGCTGCGGCGGACACCAGCCCCGCCAGGTGCGCCGGCACCAGGCTGCCGACGAACAGCGTGGCCATCAGGAATTGCGTGGGCCACCGCCCGTTGCAGAGGGCGAAGTTGTTGGTGAGGATGGCGATCAATCGCTCGCGCGGGCTGTCAATGATGCGCGTGGCGACGACCCCGGCGGCGTTGCAGCCGAAGCCCATCATCAGGCTCATGGCCTGCTTGCCGTGGGCGCCGGCCCGGCGGAACAGGTGATCGAGGTTGAACGCCACCCGCGGCAGATAGCCGAAGTCCTCGAGCAGCGTGAACAGGGGAAAGAAGATCGCCATCGGCGGGAGCATCACGCTGACCACCCACGCGGTGGCCAGGTACATGCCGTCAATCAACACCCCGCGCAACCACGACGGAAATCCCAGGGCCGTCGCGCTGTCCCGCAGCCACGGATGAAGCTGCTCGACCAGCAGCGCCGAGAGCCATGACGACGGCACGTTCGAGCCGGAGATCGTCAGCCACAGCATGACCGCGAACAGCGCGATCATCAGCGGGAAACCCCACAGTCGGCTGGTGACCAGCCGATCCACGGTTCGATCAAAGGTCGGGCGCGCGGCCCGCTCCGGCCGGCTCACGGCGCGCTCGGCAATCCGCGCGGCCTCGGCGTAGATGGCTTCGACGGCCAGCTCGTGGAGGTCCGTCGTGAGCTGCCGGCGATGGTGCTGCGCCGCTTCGAGCAACGCCTCCACCGCCGGGGATTCGCGCGGGCTGGGGGAACGGGGCTCCATGAGCGAGATTAAGCGGGCGATCGCCGCAGCTCGCCGGCCGCAGGGGGCGACGGCGTCCGCCGCAGGGATTGTAGCTCCCCGGCGCGCAAGGCCTCCCGGATCCGCTCGTCGCCGGCCAGCAGCCGCATCGCCACCCAGCGCGGGCTGGGCAAATCGGGATACACCGCCCGCAGCCGGCCAACCAGATCGCTCAAGGCCGCGCGCAGCGGGGCCGGTTGCTGTTCCAGCCGGCGCGGGCGACACCTGATGTTGCCGGTCGCGACGCCGGCGATCGCGTCGAGCAGCTCGGGCAGACCGCGGCCGAAGCGGGCAGCGGTCGGGACCACCGGCACGCCAAGGTCCCGCGCAAGCTGGCGATCGTCCACCGTGAGGCCGTGGCGGCGGGCTTCGTCCAGCAGGTTGAGGCAGACCACGGCGCGGTCGGTGATCTCGAGGACCTGAAGCGTCAGGTTCAAGTTGCGTTCCAGCCGCGTCGCGTCCACGACGACGACGGTCACGTCGGGCTGGCCGAAGAGGACGAAGTTGCGGGCGATCTCCTCGTCCGGGCTGGTGGACAACAGCGAGTAGGTGCCGGGCAGATCCACGAGTTTGTAGCGACGACCGCCGTACTCGAAACCGCCCTCGCTGCGTGTCACCGTCTTGCCCGGCCAGTTGCCCGTGTGCTGCCGCAGACCGGTCAGGGCGTTGAAGACGGTGCTCTTGCCCACATTGGGATTCCCCGCCAGCGCGACGACGTAGTCCCAGTGCTCAACGTTGACGCCCAGTTTCTTGAGCTGGGCCGCGCGAAAGACATCGCAGCGGGCGCACGCTTCCGTTGGCGGTGCGGCAGCGGGGGCCGTGGTGTTCATGCGGCCACCTCCGCGGGGGCGATGCGGATCAGGTTCGCCTGGTCGCGCCGCAAGGCGATCACGCTGCCCCGCACCCGGTAGGCAGAGGGGTCGCCGGCGGGACTGACCAGCTCGACTTCGATCTCGGTGCCCGGCACCAAGCCCAGATCCAGCAGCCGCCGTCGCTCGGCACCCCGGCAGGCGGGTGAAAGGCCCAAGACCCGCGCGCGCCGGCCGGGTGTCAGGTTGGACAGGAATTCCTCGGCACACACGTCGGCGGCCTTGACCTCGGGCAGCGGCACGACCTCGATGTTGTGCGCCAGGCTCGGGGCCAGCACATGGGCGTTGCCGTCGGCCCAGAACCGCACCCGCTGGGGACCCTTCTCGATGACCACGACTTTCATGCCGGCGCGCAGGCCGGCAGCCACCAGTTGGGAATAGACCGTGGCGGGTTCGTCCTCGATGTGCTCGATCCGCATCGGTTCGCCGGCCGGCGCCGCGTTCAAGGGTGAACCGGCGGGGGCGCGGAGGTCTTCGCTGGTGGCGGGAATTTCGTCCCCGTGCGGATCGCGCGTGGGGTTGCCCAAGCTGGCGGCCAGCGCGTCGGTCTGCTGGGCCGTCAGGAGGTGTTCCTGCCGGTCGGCTTCCCGGTGCCAGTCCACCTCGGCGATGCCCGTTTGTTCCGCGAGGTAGCTTTCCCACAAGCGGTGGGTGCGGACGATGTGGAGGGCGAGTTCCCGGCCGGCCGGCGTCAGGCGCAACCGGCCGTCGAGGTAGGTCACCAGGCCGCCGCGCTCCATCTCCGCGATGAGCGCCGCCACAGCGTTCGGCTTGAGTTGCAGCAGCCCCCCGATGCCTTCGAGCGTGGGGGATTGCCCGTTCGCCTCGCGTTTGAGGATGTGCTTGAGCGCGTCCTCCCGGCGCACGCGCGCCGCCAGCCGCTGCGCCTTCCGCCAGCGCGGCAGCACGCCGGCGCGCGGCCAGAACAGCAGGGTCAAGGTCAGCGCGGCGAAGAGGATGACCAGCGACGGGTTCATAACCGGAAGGATAGACCGGCGAAGGGATTCAGGTCGTCGGCCGCGCGCGTCACACCGATGTTCACCCCCGCATCCAACTTGAGATTCCGATGCAACAGGTAGTTGAGACCAAGCCCGACGGTGCCTTCCCACGCCGTGTCTGCCTCCGTGCTGGTGAGGCTCCAGAACTCCACGTACCCGGTCATCCGTTCCGAGATTGGAAGGCCAAGGGCCACGCTGTTGACGAACTCGGCGTGCCAGTCATCACTCGCTTCACTGTGAAACACGCCCGCCCCGCTGTTGAAACCCAGACTCAAGCCGTGCGGCAACTCCACTTCGAAAGGGACCAGCAAGCCGCCCTCGACGAAGTCATTCCCAATTCCCCCGGTGCTGGTGGGGAGCTTCACCTGCGGAAGCAAGGCCAGCGCCGTTCTCCCGCCGTCGTTGCCCCAGAGGTTGTACTTGAATCGCAAGGCCACGTCGCCCATGCCGGACCGGCGGGTCGTCGTCTCGTGCGTCGAGGAATCATCTTCCCATCGCTGGGCCACATAAGGCTCCCAGATCACGCCCGCGTCCACGAAGTTGAGGAGTCCGAGGCGAACGTTGATCGGGCCGGATCGCCACTGCTCGAAACGGGTTGGCGGGCCTTCCACGGTGTGGCGGTCGAGCGTGTATCCCACCACGTCCAGTTCCACCTGCGCGTGCCCGGCATCCACGGTAGAGGGCGTTTCGGTCCGGTCCGGTCGGTCGGTGATCAACTCGCGCATCAGGGCCGGCGGGGTCGGCTTCCAAAGCGTGTAGGCGCGCTTGTCCAGTGCGCCGCCAGCCGGTTCTTCCACTGCGAGGAGACGGATGGCAGAGCCGGCCGCCAGCGCGAGCGATCCGCGCGTTCGGAAGTCGGCACTGACAATCTTAGTGTTGCCTAACATTCAGCGTATGGTTAAACCTTGCGCCATGGTTTGTCAAATCCAGACCTCGACGCCTTGCCGGCGAACCCCGCCATGAGCAAGTCCAGGCGGAGCCCCCGTGCCGGGAAGGAGCAGGCGTCGTCGGCCGCGGCGCTCAGCATGAGCACGGAGGATTACCTGGAGCGGATCGGTGAACTGATCGAGCAGAAGGGTTACGCGCGGGTGGTGGACATCGCCGCCAGTCTCGAAGTCAGTCAGCCTTCGGTGACCGCCATGGTCCAGCGCCTGGCCGAGGGCGGCTATCTGCACTACGAGAAGTACCGCGGCCTGGTGCTCACCACCGCGGGGCGGGTCGTGGCGGACCGGATCAAGGACCGGCATCTCAAGCTCAAGCGGTTTCTGTCATTGCTGGGGCTGGATGAGCAGACGCAGGAGGACGACATCGAGGGCTGGGAACACTGCTTGAGCGCGGCGACCCTCGAGTGCCTGAGCGACCTCACCGACTTCCTCGCGGCGCGCCCCGCGCTGCTCGACGAGTTTCGCGGCCGGACGCGGGCGACGGTCCGCCGCTCGCCGCCTCGCGCAGGCTGAGGGGCGGGTTCACTCCACCGTCAGCCGCGTCCACGCGGCGATCACGTCGTCAATCATCCACCGGCGGCAGCGACCCTCCTTGGGTTTCGGTGCGTCCCGGTCAAAGCGGACGTACGGCACCGCGTCGGGGAACCGCGACGCCACGGGCGGGCGGCGGGACCGGCTCACCCAGCCCTGGCCGAGGTTGGCGAACGGCGTGTCCACTTCTCGAAACGTTCGGCGAACGTACGCCGCGGCGCCCGCGTCCGGGATCGCTTCCGCGCCCGGCGTGCCGGCGAGCATGGTCAAGCCGCGGAGCCGGCACCTGGGCGCCGCGCTGGGCGAGACTTTCTCAGCCGGAACGATTCAACTGAAGGCAGGGTGAAACGTGTTACTGGCCCTTTCGGTCGGGCGACCCGCCCGACCGTCGAACGCACACGGCTGCCGCAGAAGGGTGGCGGCTTCCGTGCGCATGGCTGGGCGGCAAGTCGCCGCCCCGAACGGCCAGGTTGGCCGTTCCACCCAACACCTACTGCATTGTTCCGGCTCAGGGTGGTTCATGGGGCGAAGCAGTGGGCGCCGACAGCGGCGCTCACGCCATCGCCCGGGCGATGCTGTGCCACCAGAGATCGTACAGTTCGGCCACCGGCGCGGTGAGTGTGGCGGCCGGAGTCGTGATGGTGAGGTGGTTGCCGCCCACGGTGCCGAGCCGTCGGCCGGGCACGCCGAGCAGCCGCGCGCGTTCGAGCACGCGGGTTGCGTGCAGCGCGGCGCAGGACACGACCACCCGGCTCTGGGTTTCGCCGAAGAGCAGCGCGTCCAGCCGGTCGCCCGGCTCGAGTGTCACCGTGGCGCCGATCAAGCGCGGGCTGTGTCGGCCGTCGTGGCGCGAGATGCAGCATTCAGCCAGGCAGACGGCCAGGCCGCCTTCGCTGCAGTCGTGGGCGCTCTTGATGTCGCCGGTGCGGATCAGCCCCAGCAACGCGCCGTGCAGCGTTCGCGCGACCTCGAGGTCGCAGCGCGGCGGCGTGCCGGTCTTCCGGCCGTGAATGACTTGCAGGTAAGCGCTGCCGCCGAGGCCCCGGAGGGGGTCGGCGGTGTCCACCGGTTCGCCGAGCAGGAGGATCACGTCGCCCTCATCCTTGAACCACTGGGTGGTGATGTGCTCGGGCTTTTCGATCAGGCCCACCATGGCGACGGTGGGCGTGGGGTCAATGGGGCCGGCGGGGCTCTGGTTGTAGAGCGAGCAATTGCCGCCGGTGATGGGCGCGTTGAAGGCGCGACAGGCCTCGGCCAGGCCGCGCACCGATTCCTGAAGCTGCCAGAACAACTCGGGTTGGTGGGGATTGGCGTAGTTGAGGTTGTCCGTGGCGCCCAGGGGAACCGCGCCCGCGCAGGCCAGATTGCGGGCTGCCTCGGTCACCGCGATTTTCCCGCCTTCATAAGGGTCGAGATAGACGTAGGTACCATTGCCATCCACGGTAAGCGCGAGGAATTTTTCGGGCACCGGTCGCTCGAGGCGGAGTTCGGGCAGCGAATCTGCCTTGACCCGCAGCACGGCGGCATCGCTGCCCGGGCACACCACGGTGCTCCCGCGGACCATGTGGTCGTACTGCCGGTACACCCAGTTCTTCGAGGCGATGGTGGGCCAGGCGAGCAGGCGCTTGAGGGCGGAGGCGGAAGCGCATGAATCGGACAGATCCGGCAGCCCGTCCAGGGTGAACGCCCGCACGCCCGCCAGGTACGCCGGTTCGCGCGCCTCCCGCCGGTACACCGGCGATTCGTCGGCGATCTTCTTCGCCGGGATGTCGGCCACCACGCGGCCGTGGTGCCGCACCACCATGCGGCCGGTGTCCGTGACCACGCCGACTTCCGCCCAGGGCAGGTCCCACTTGTCGAAGATCCGCTTGACCTCCTCCTCGCGGCCCTTGTGGACGATGATCAGCATCCGCTCCTGCGATTCGCTGAGCATGATCTCGTAGCTGGACATGTTCGGCGCCCGCTGCGGCACCCGGTCCAACTCGATCTCGATTCCGGTGCCCGCGCGAGCGGCGGTCTCGCAGGTCGAGCAGGTCAGGCCGGCTGCGCCCATGTCCTGAATGCCGGCGACCGCCCCCGTGGCGAGCAATTCCAAACAGGCCTCGCAGACGAGCTTTTCCATGAACGGATCGCCCACCTGCACCGCGCCGCGTTGTTGCTCGGCGGATTCCTCGGTCAAGTCCTGCGACGCAAACGCCGCCCCGGCCAGACCGTCGCGGCCGGTGGCCGGCCCCACGTAGAAGACCGGATTGCCGATGCCCCGGGCCGCGCCGCGCGCGATCTGCTCGTGGCGCAGCACCCCCAGGCAGAAGGCGTTGACCAGCGGGTTGCCCTCGTAGGATTTGTCGAAGTACACCTCGCCCGCGAGGGTGGGGATGCCGAAGCAGTTGCCGTAGTGCGCGATGCCGGCCACGACCCCCGCGAAGAGCCGGCGGTTGTTGCTCACGGCTGCATCGGCCTCACCATCCGCAGCAACCGGCGCGATGGACGACGGCCCGGCTTCGGACTTCGGATTTCGGACCTCGGGCTCGCCCCGGGTGATCGGCCCGAAGCGCAGGGAATTGACCGAGCAGATCGGCCGCGCGCCCATCGTGAAAATGTCGCGCACGATCCCGCCCACGCCGGTGGCCGCGCCCTGAAACGGCTCCACCGCGCTGGGGTGGTTGTGCGACTCGATCTTGAACGCGATGGCCAGGCCGTCGCCAATGTCAATGATGCCGGCGTTTTCCTCACCCGCGCCGACAAGGACTTTGGGCGACTTCGTGGGGAAGGTCTTGAGCAGCGGGCGGGTATTCTTGTAGCTGCAATGCTCGCTCCACATGACCGAGAAAATCCCCAGCTCGGTGTAGGTGGGCTCGCGGCCGAGGATTTCCTTCACGTGGGCGTATTCCTCGGGCGTCAGGTTGTGCTTGGCAACCAGTTCGGGTGTGATGGCGGGTTCAGTCATGGCGCGGGCCAACGGCGCATCCTCGCGCCAGCGGCGGTCTCAGAGTAAGCGCCCTCTCGAGCGCGACAAGCACCGCGTCGCGGCACGCGCAGGCGCCGGCTTGCCGCCCGGCGGGAGGCGCTGTCGCAGGCGCCCGGCCGGCGCTCGGTGGCGTTGCATTGAATGGCCGGCCGTCGCGCCGGTCTAACGCCCCATGACACGAGTTCACCTCTCCCGTCGCGAGTTCCTGACCACGGCAACGGCGGCCGGTCTGGGCATGCTGGCCGGCAGTCCGGCGGTTTTCCCGGCGGCCGGTCCGGCGCCCCTCCCCGAGCCGTCCCCGCGAAAGCTGCCCCGCTGGCGCGGCTTCAATCTCCTCGAGAAGTTCACGAAGCGGCGCGAGGGCAATCCACCGTTCCGCGAGGAGGATTTCGCGTGGATCGCCGAATGGGGCTTTAACTTCGTGCGGCTGCCGATGTCCTATCTGTGCTGGACCGACCCGACGGACTGGCGGAAGCTGCAAGCGCCAGAGTTGAAGCATATTGACCAGGCGGTCGAGTTCGGGCGGCAGTACGGCATTCATGTGAACCTCAACTTCCATCGCGCGCCGGGTTATTGCGTCAACCCGCCCGTCGAGCCCAAAGACCTCTTCACCGATGCCGAGGCGCTCGAGGTGTGCTGCCTGCACTGGGCGGCGTTTGCGAAGCGGTATCGCGGCGTGCCAAACCGCCAGTTGTCCTTTGACCTGCTCAACGAGCCCAAGGATCTGCCGGACGACGACTACATCCGCGTCGTGCGGGCGATGGTTGCCGCCATTCGCGCCGAAGATCCGCAACGCTTGATCATCGCCGACGGCCTCCGCTGGGGCCGGAAGCCGGTGCCCGGGCTGGCCTCGCTCGACGTGGCGCAAAGCACGCGCGGATACGATCCCATGCGGGTCAGCCACCACGGCGCGAGCTGGGTCAACGGCCAGAACTGGCCCCAGCCGGCGTGGCCGCTGGAAGCCGGTCCGGGCGACCGCTGGGACCGGGCCCGGCTCCGCCGGGAGGTTATTGAACCGTGGATAGCCCTCGAGCGGCAGGGCGTGGGCGTGCATGTGGGTGAGTGGGGCGCCTTCCAGAAAACCCCGCACGCGGTGGCGCTTGCGTGGATGAAAGACTTCCTGGAGCTCTGGCGGGAGACGGGCTGGGGTTGGGCGCTGTGGAATTTCCGCGGCAGTTTCGGCGTCCTGGACAGCGGGCGAACGGATGTGGCGTATGAAACCTGGCGCGGCCACCAGCTTGATCGCGCGATGCTCGAGCTCCTCCGGCAGGGATAAGGAAACGCACCGCATCTTCGCTTCGACTTCGCGGACCGGCCGGGGTACGTTGACGGCGTGGATCCGATTGCCTTCAGACTCGGCCCGCTCGCGGTGCATTGGTACGGCGTGCTCATCGTTTGCGGGTTTGTGGCGGGCTTGTGGCTGGCCAGCCGCCGATGCCTGCGCGACGGGTTGTCACCCGACGCGGTGGCGGATGGCGGGGTGTGGATTCTGGTGGGCGCGCTGGTGGGCGCCCGCATTTTTCACGTCGTGATGTTCTGGGAATCGGACTTTGCCCGCCGGCCGCTCTGGGAGATCGTCGCCATCTGGCGCGGCGGCCTGGTGTATTACGGCGGGTTGATTGGCGCGTCGCTGGCGACTGTGTGGTACGCGCAGCGGCGGGATTTGCCGTTGTGGAAGCTCGCCGATGCCTTCGCGCCCAGTATCGCGCTGGGGCAGTTCTTTGGGCGGCTCGGCTGTTTCATGCAGGGGTGTTGTTACGGCCGCCCGACCGCACTGGCGTGCGGCGTGCGCTTCCCGGAAGGCACCACCCCTCACCCGGGTCCGGTGCATCCCACGCAACTGTACGAGGCGGCGTTGAACCTCGGCCTGTTCGCCCTGCTGGCGTGGCAGTACCGGCGCAAGCGGTTCGCGGGCGAGACCTTTGCCTGGTACCTCGCGGGCTACGCGGTGCTGCGGTTCGGGGTCGAGTTCTTCCGCGGGGATTCTCCGACCCGGTATTTCGGCTGGGCCACACCGGGGCAGCTCACCAGTGTGCTGGTCCTGGCAGCCGGGGCGATCCTCTGGTGGCGGCTGAGCGGCCGGGCGGCCGCGGCCGCGAACGCCGCGCAATGACCCTCCCCGGCGAAGGGCCGCGGACCGAACGCTGGACGGTCGAGACCTCGCTCCCGCGCGAGCGGCTCGACAACTACCTGCACCAGCGGTTTGCGTGTGTCTCGCGAAGCACGCTGCAGCGGCTCATTCGCGAAGGCCACGTGACGGTGAACGGCGCGGTGGTGAAGCCCACTCATCCGCCGCGGGCCGGAGACGAGGTTCAGATCACCTGGCCGCCGCCCCGGCCCCCGGAGATTGTCCCGCGCGAGATTCCGCTAACGGTGGTCCACGAGGACGAGCACCTGCTGGTCATCAACAAGCCTGCGGGGCTGGTGGTGCATCCGGCGGCGGGCAACGAGGACCACACGCTGGTCAACGCCCTGTTGCATTATTGCGCCGGCCGGCTCAGCGGCGTGGGCGGGGTGATCCGGCCCGGCATCGTTCACCGGCTCGATCAGTTCACCAGCGGCCTGCTGTTGGTGGCGAAGGACGACGCCACGCACCTGAGCCTGTCCTCCCAGTTTTCGCGGCGGGCGGTGGAGAAGATCTATCACGCGGTGGTGTGTGGCGCGATGGAACCGTTGACCGGCGAGATTGCGGCCGCCATCGCCCGCCATCCCAATCATCGCAAAGTCATGACGGTTGCCGAGGGCGGCCGGGCCGCGCGCACCAGCTATCGCGTGCTGGAGCGGTTGCGCGAGGCCACGCTGGTCGAGGCGCGGTTGCACACGGGCCGAACGCACCAGATCCGGGTGCATTTCAAGTTCCTGAGCTTTCCGCTGGTCGGCGACCTCCTCTATGGCCGGCGGCCGAATGCCCGGCTGAAGGAACTCACCGGCGTCGCGGCGCCGCGGCAGATGCTCCATGCGCACCGGCTCGCCTTTGATCATCCGCGCACCGGCGAGCGGCTTTGCTGCGAGGCGCCCTGGCCGGACGATTTCGCCGCCGTGGTGGCGAGCCTGCGGGTGTGAAGGGGTGGAGGCGGCGCGCGGCCGGCGCGGGCCGACGGGGGGAAAAAGAAGTTGCGGGCACCCCGGCTTGGGCCTACAAGTCCCGCGGTTTTGGTCCCACTGGCCGGCGCTTCAACCGTTTGACATCAGTCTTCGAGCCGCCAGTGTTTCCAGGTAGGGAGTCCCGACTTTTGCATGGCGGCTCCATGTCTCTGCGGTGCTGTCCTCCCTGGCGAGAAGGAATTATGAGCAACAACAACGTGCCCGAAGTGGGCGTGGGCTATCTTGAAATCTCGGAGAAGGGCTTCGGCTTTTTGCGCACTCCCGAGCAACACTTCCATCCCAAGCCCACGGATGTCTTCGTCACTCCGGACACCATCAAGCGGAACTTCCTGCGCGAAGGGTGCCTCGTGAAGGGGGCGTTGCAGCCGCCGCACCGCGGCAGCAGTCCGCAGCTCAAGGAGGTGATCGAGGTCAACGGCATTCCCTTCGCCAGTTACGTCAAGTCCATGCGGTTCGAGAACCTCACGACGATTGACCCGATCGAGAAGTTCCGGCTCGAGACCACCCCGGACCTGATCGAGACCCGCATCGTTGACCTGGTCACCCCCATCGGCAAAGGCACGCGCGGGCTGATCGTCGCCCCGCCGCGCACCGGCAAAAC
>CAYNCT010000009.1:0-48187 GCA_964396005.1 uncultured Verrucomicrobiota bacterium
CTTTGTCGGCAACACGATGGTTGATACCTTGCTGCACCACCTGCACCGGCTTCGGCCACCGGCCTTTTGGAGTGAACAGAATTTCGTCCCTGGCAACTACTTCGTTTTGACGCTCCATCGACCTGCCAACGTGGATGACGGCGGCCAACTCTTGGCGATACTCCGGGAGGTGGCCGACGGGGCTCAAGGACGGTCGGTTGTATTCCCGGTTCACCCCCGAACACGTAAGGCGTTGGGTGAGGCGGTTCGCGACAAGCTACCTGCCAACCTCCTTTTGGTGGAACCTTTGGGCTACTTGGAATTCAACTACTTGGTGAAAAATGCTGCTGCCGTACTAACGGATTCGGGCGGCGTAACTGAAGAAACCACGGTTATGAGGATCCCGTGCCTGACGCTCCGCGACTCAACTGAACGGCCTGAAACCGTCTCAGTTGGCACGAACAAACTGATTGGTACCGATCCGTACAGAATTCGAGCGGCGATGAATCAGGTCCTTAATGGTAACTGGAAACAGGGTGCGATCCCTGAGAACTGGGATGGCAAAGCCGGCCGACGCATTGTGCGGATTTTGGCCACGCTGATGGTACCCGAGTCGCGCCAGCGTCCCTTGGAGACGCCCGCAATCCCAATCTCAGGATTTCAATCGCACCGGCCGATTGCTCCTGACCTCGCGTAACCAGCCCAACGCCGATCGAGAATTGGGAGTGTATGGAATTCATTGACCTCAAACACCAGTATCGCCGATATCAGACGGAGATAGATGCCAGGGTCCAGCAGGTGATGGACCACGGCCATTTCATCATGGGGCCGGAGATTGCCGAACTGGAGACCGCCTTGGCGGGTTATGTGGGCGTCAAACATGCCATCACCGTGGCCAGCGGCACCGACAGCCTCGAGATTGCCCTGCGTGCGCTGGGGGTGGGGCCGGGTGACGAAGTCATCACGGTCGCGTTCACCTGGATCAGCACGGCCGAGGTGATCGGTTTGGTCGGCGCCAAGCCGGTTTTCGTTGATATCGAGCGTTCGACCTTCAACATCAATGTGGACCTGATTGAGGCCGCCATCACTCCCCGCACCAAGGCGATCCTGCCGGTGAGCCTCTTCGGCCAAATGCCCGACTACGACCGCATCAACGCCATTGCTGCGAAGCATGGCCTGCCCGTGATCGAAGACGGTGCGCAGAGCTTCGGGGCAACCCAGCGTGGCCGCCGCAGTTGCGGGGTGACTTTGATCGGCAGCACGAGCTTCTTCCCCGCCAAGCCGCTCGGCTGTTACGGGGATGGCGGGGCGCTGTTTACCAACGATGATGCCTTGGCGGACAAGATGCGCGCCATCCGCACCCACGGCGGCCTCAAGCGTCATCACCACCCGCTCTTGGGGATGAACGGGCGCTTCGATACACTGCAAGCCGCGGTTCTGCTGGCCAAGTTGCCGCACTTCGAGTGGGAAGTCGAACAGCGTGGCCGCTTGGGTGCGCACTATACCGAGTTGCTACGCGGAAAGGCCATCGTGCCCGAGGTCGCGCCGGGGAACACCCACGTCTATGCCCAGTACACCCTGCGGGTGCCGGACCGAGATGCCTTGGGCCAGAAGTTGAAAGCCGAGGGCATTCCGACCGCGGTCTATTACCCCAAGTGCCTGCACGAACAGCCGGTCTTCGCCGGCACTGGGTGTTCTTGGGGCAGCCTGCCCGAATCCGAAAGGGCTTCCCGTGAAGTGATTAGCCTGCCCATGCATCCCTTCTTGACGGAGGCGGATCAGCAACGGGTCGTAGATGCGGTGACCGGCGCTCTGTGAGACATCCGTAAGACGTCTCGCGATCCGTCAGCTCTCCTCCTAAGTCCCCTGCTTCTCGGATCAACTATGTCAATGGAATGCAGTCTGGCCCTGATCGGCGGCGGTTATTGGGGCAAAAACCTGGCCCGGAATTTCCACGCGCTCGGCGCCTTGCACACGCTGTGCGACGCCAGCGCGGAAACCCTTGCCGCATATGGCCCTGAGTATGCGGCCGTTCGTAAGATCCGGCGCGCTGACGATCTTTGGAGCGACCCGACCATCACCCGGGTTGCCATTGCAGCCCCGGCGGTGGCTCACTATGCCCTTGCCAGAGCTGCGCTCGAGGCGGGCAAGGATGTGTTTGTTGAAAAACCGTTGTGCCTCGGTGAACGGCAAGCGGAGGAACTGGTCGCCCTCGCTGACCGCCAGGAACGCGTTCTGATGGTCGGACACCTCCTGCAGTATCATCCCTGCATCCAGAAGCTCCACGCGCTCGTCGCCGCCGGGGACCTTGGCAAGCTGCAGTACATCACCTCCAACCGGCTCAACCTCGGCAAGATTCGCCGCGAAGAAAACGCGCTCTGGAGTTTCGCGCCGCACGACCTTTCCGTCATTCTTTCCCTCGTCGGCCACCAGCTTCCCGAACAGGTCCGTTGTGTCGGCGAAGATTACCTGAACGACCACGTCGCCGACGTGACCCTCACTGCGCTGCGTTTCACGAACCGTATCCGGGCCCACGTCTATGTGAGCTGGCTCAACCCCTTCAAGGAACAAAAACTCACGGTGGTCGGGTCGCATGGGATGGCGGTGTTCGACGATACCCGGCCCTGGCCAGAGAAGTTGGTGCTGTACCGACAGTACCTGACCTGGACCGATGGCCGCGTCCCTACCCCCAGCAAGTCCAAGGGCGAGGCGGTCGCGGTCCCGGAATCCGAGCCGCTCCGCAACGAATGCCAGCATTTTCTGGACTGCTGCCGTGACCGCCTGGCCCCGCGCACCGATGGCTGTGAGGGTCTCCGCGTCCTTAAGGTCCTTCAGATGGCCCAGCGGAGCCTGGAACAGGACGGCCATGCGGTCGGTCCAAACGAAATTCCGAAAGCAGCGCCCGCCGACCCTGCTTCAACGCCGCCCCCTCAGCCCGATTTCGTTGTCCATCCCACCGCCGTCGTGGACGAGGGCGCGGTCATCGGTAAGGGCACCAAGATCTGGCATTTCAGCCACGTCATGAAAGGCGCGCAGATTGGCGAGCGCTGCGTCCTCGGCCAGAACGTCAACGTGGACGGAGGCACGAAAGTCGGCAACAACGTCAAGATCCAGAACAACGTCTCGGTCTATACCGGGATCGAGATCGAAGATGATGTTTTCCTGGGGCCCTCCTGCGTGCTGACCAACGTGACCAATCCCCGATCCCAGGTCAACCGGCACAGCCTCTACGAACGCACGCTCATCCGGCGCGGGGCGACGGTGGGGGCCAACGCGACGATCGTGTGCGGCGTCACCATTGGCCGGTATGCGTTCATCGCCGCCGGCAGTGTGGTGACCCGCGACGTGCCCGACTACGCCCTCATGGTGGGCAACCCCGCGCGCCAGAAAGGCTGGATGAGCCGGCACGGCCACCGTCTGCATCCTGGTCCCGACGGCCTCATGATTTGCCCTGAGACCGGTTTCAGGTATCAGGAATCCCAGGCAGGTGTGCTGCTCTGTCTCGATTTTGACGAAGATTCCCCGCTGCCGGCGGACCTGGCCAAAGGCACCAAGCCTTACGACGACTTCAAGCTCTGTCCGACGGCCCGCGCTTCCTGACCCTGCTCCCCGTCCCTCCTGTGCCTTGCATCCTTACCGTTGTCGGCGCCCGCCCGCAATTCATCAAGGCGGCGCCAGTCAGTGCAGCGCTGGCGAGCGCGGGCAGCGAGGAGTTTTTGCTCCACACCGGCCAGCACTACGACCGGGCGCTGTCCGAAGTCTTCTTCGAGGAGCTGGGCCTGCGCCCACCCGACCTCAACCTCGAGGTGGGGTCCGGCACGCACGGCGGACAGACCGCTGCCATGCTGACCGGCATCGAGCGGGCGATCCTGGAGCAGAAGCCCGACTGGCTCCTCCTCTACGGCGACACCAACTCGACGCTGGCGGGTGCACTGGCCGCCGCCAAGCTCCGCGTGCCGGTGTCCCATGTCGAGGCCGGGCTCCGGTCCTTCAACCGCCGGATGCCCGAGGAGATCAACCGCGTCGTGGCCGATGCCGTGGCCGACCTTCTCTTCGTGCCCACCGACATCTCCGCCGCGAGGGCGTGCCCGAGGCGCGCATTATCCAGACCGGCGATGTCATGTACGACGCCGCCCTGCAATTCGGGGAGAAAGCGCGGCGGCAGTCGCGGATTCTCGAGACACTGGGGCTGGCCCAGGGAGGGTACGTCCTGGCCACGGTGCATCGGGCAGAGAACACCGACGATGCGGCGCGCCTCCAAGCCATTCTGGCCGGACTCAGCACCGTCGCTCGCGAACTGCCGGTGGTACTGCCACTCCATCCGTGCACCCGCAAGATGATCGGGACCCACGGACAGTCTGCAGACGGCGTTCGAACGGTCGAGCCGCTGGGTTTTCTCGACATGATCCAGCTTGAAGCCGCCGCTGCCGTGATTGCCACCGACTCCGGTGGGGTGCAGAAAGAAGCCTTCTTCCACAGCGTCCCCTGCGTCACCCTGCGCGACGAAACCGAATGGGTTGAGACCGTCGAACTGGGCGGGAACCGTCTCTGCCCGCCCGGCCGCCCCGAAGCCATCGTCCAGGCCATCCTCGCCGCGCGTGGCGCCCGCGGCCACGCCGCCACCCCCTACGGCGACGGCCGGCCCGCCAGGCGCATTGCAGGTACGCTGGAATCTTGCAAAGAGGGCCGCGCCTGAAGTCGCCTGCGGCGGGGACTAGGAAACTAACGCTGGAGGTACTGCCCATGAACGACTCTTACCGAATCGCCCACTTTGACCTCGTAACCGAAAGGCCAGCGGCCCCCACGCCCTCCGAAGAGCTTCGCATCCGGGGAACCGTTGATCTTGTGCCGACTTCTTGGCGACGAATTGTAGATGTAGGTTGTGGCGACGGACGCGTCTCGAGGGTCCTCATTCAGCGAGGCTGTGACTCGGTCGGGATTGACTGGTCCGCAAACAGCGTCAAGCACTTCCCCGGCCCTACGCGTGTCTGCGATATCCGCGCGCCGTGGCCATTCGAGGAACGTTTCGATGGGGCCATCTGCTGCGAGGTGCTGGAGCATCTGGTGCCCGCTGAAGCTGCGCGAGTGATCGCTAACCTCAAAGCTTTTACTCGGCAGGGATTCCTCATCACCGTACCGGCCCGCGAGGCCTTCGATGCCAACCATGTGCGCTGCCAGGACTGCAGCCGCAAATACCACATTTGGGGACATTGCCAGCGGTTCAAGAGTTTCGATGACGTGGATGCCATGGTGGGGCAAACCTCCATAAAGCGACGGCTCATCTGCACGGGCGGAGTCCGTGTCTCCGAGCGCCTCGCGGTGTGGCAAAAACGCTTGGGATTTGCCCCTTGGGGGACCAGTTATTTGTGCCCCCACTGCGGCGCCAAACTCCAGCCGCCGCCGTCTCCACCCTTTATCAACCGTATGGCTAACAAGGGGCTTGCGGCGCTTCAGCGGCTGGGATCCCCGCTCCGCCGACCCCGCGGCTGGTTCGCCTGCCTCTATGATGCATAAGGTACCCCAGCATAAGGCTTGGGCGGCGAGGCACAGTTTCACCCCTTCTGAAGTCCAGTTTCCTAAGTTTCCTTCCCGTCCGCGGTTCTGGTGGCCGCCAGGCCGCCTGGGTCGTGGTGGGCGACGCCATCACCACGCTGGCGCTGTTGGCCACTTCCATGGTCCTGGCCCGCACCATCCTCCCCGCGGACATGGCCACGTTCCGGCAGGTTATCTACCTCGGGCCGCTGGTTGTCGGCGTGGCCGAACTGGGCATCAGCAGCACGGTGTACCGCTACTATCGGGTGTACCAGGGAGCCCAGCTCCAGTCCTTCCTCTGGCAGGTCTTGGTGGCCCTGTTTGTCTTGGGCGCGCTGGGTTCCGTGGTGCTGTTGGCGTTGGCCTGGCCGCTGGCCCGGAGCTTTGGTAACCCGGCGCTGGCTCCCGCCTTGACTATCACCTGCGGGCAGGTGCTCGCCGGCATGGCTTTTCACATCGTGCGCCCGGTGCTCATCAACCGGGGCCATTCATTCAAAGCCACGTTCTGGGAGGCGGGGCTTTCTGTCGGTGCATCGTTTGCCTTGATCATTCCTCTGTGGCAGGGCGCGACACTCAACCAGGGCCTCGCCTGCTGGATGGCAGCCAACGCCCTACGTGTGGTGGTGGTCTGGTGGTATGTCGGCCGACCCCTCGTAGCGGCCCGGCCCGCGTGGGACCGTGCGCTAACGCGCGAGCTCTGGTCCTTCCTCTGGCCGCTCCAACTCAGTCGACTCCCCGGCCTCGCCATGGCCTACTTCGACAAAGTGGTGACCTCCGTGTTACTCAGCAAAGCGGACTTCGCCGCCTACAGCCTCGGTGCGCGCCACCTGCCCTTTGTGGAGACCATCGCCAGCTCCGTGTCGTCCGTGATGCTGCCACGCCTGGTCGAAGCCTTCCAGCAGAAGGACCTGGATCGCTTGTGCAGCCTATGGAGACGGGCCTGCTTGGCCACGGCCGTCTTGACCTACCCGGTGGCGGCGTTCTGCATCTGGCACGCGAAGCCAATAATGCGCGTCATGTTCACCAGCACCTACGAGTCGGGAGCGATCCCCTTTGCGGCCTATGCCGGCATTACTCTAATTCGGGTTGTAGATTACGGCAGCTTGGCCCGCGCCCTGAACCAGACAGTGCTTACTCTGCGCCTTGCAGTCTATACCTTCAGCATCAGCTTACCATTGGCCGTGGCTCTCACTTGGGCTTTGGGGGTCTGGGG
This sequence comes from uncultured Verrucomicrobiota bacterium, assembly GCA_964396005.1. Classification (GTDB taxonomy): domain Bacteria; phylum Verrucomicrobiota; class Verrucomicrobiia; order Limisphaerales; family J093; genus JADJWF01. Next base: position 6,725 of record CAYNCT010000009.1, read on the forward strand.
AGCAAGTCTATCTTTGTTGCTTTCGACTGCGATCATGGGCAGATTCTATCTCTCAGCCTACGCTCGGATACTTCAGCGCCCGCTGTGGTCCTTCTTTCCATTAAAACCGCTGGTCGCGCTCCTTGTGCTTGCTTTTGGTGCCGTGGTGTTGGCGGGCCTGGTGCTGGACGCCCCCTTGTCGGTTGCAGACCAAGTGACAATTCGCGACCTCCTGCCTCGCTTAGGAATATTGTTTCTCGCCTCGGTCTGTCTCTACGCCGGAGGAGTTTGGCCGATCTCTCGCTTGTGGGCGACTCGGGCGTCGGGGCGAAAATGACAAGCGACGCCGCGGCCCGCTCGACCACGGTGCCAATAGCAAACCGAGCATCGCATCCGCACGTGTGGTGCGCTGATCCAATCCTGTGCCGAAGGTACTGCTGATCACGACCGCCTACCCCCCCCCAAGTCGGGGGGGGACGGCCCGTACCGCCAAGTTGCTTAAATGGCTGCCCCGGTGTGGGTACGAGCCGTACCTTTTAACCATCGCCCGAGTCGCGATGCCCCCCGGCAGCCGCGTCCATGCCAGCGGCGCCGTTAACTTTCCGGACGATACCCAGCAAGTTTGCCGAGTGCCGTGTAAACGGTATCGGCTTGATGTGCCCCGTAAAACAATGGGCGATGATGGGGGCCGAAAGGCCTCGGCGATCACTGGCCTTGCGCATCTGCGCGGAGTCCTAAAGCGGTTGGTGTACAATCTGCGCGACTATCCAGATCCGACCTCAGAGTGGATTGCCCATGGGATCAGAGTTGGCCTGACTTGGGCCTCGCAATTCCACCCCGACCTCATATATTCGTCGTCCGGCGTTGGTGTGAGTGCGCACTTTGTCGCTGCCCGCCTGTCGCAGCAACTGCGCTTGCCATGGGTTCAAGAGTACCGGGACTTGTGGGCGCGGAATCCTTGGCGGTCCATTCAGCCCTATTGGTGGCGAGATCGGCTTGAGCTTCGGGCGGAGAGACGCTTTCTGGGGCAGTCACGGCTGACAGTGGTCATGCACGAGCGCGTAGGGGAGATTCTGGCCGCGCGTCATCCGGCGGCCCTGGCGGAGCGCATCCGGGCCGTGCCAAACGGCTTTGACGCGGATGACTTTCGTCGCGAGACGAAACCACCTCCCTCCCTCCCGCTGCGACTCTGTTACACCGGTGTGTTATACGGGGGGCAAAGGGACCTCGGCGGGCTCTTATTGGCGTTGCGTCGATTGGTCAACGCGCAAGAAGTCGGGGCGGGCGAGATCGAGTTTATCTATGCGGGCCCTGATGGAGGGATCGCTCGGCGCATGGCTGCTGAATGTGGCGCTTCGGAGTTCCTCAAAGACCTGGGAAGTGTGTCGGCGGAGGAGGCAAGGCGACTGCAGGAGTCGTCGCACCTGCTGGTGATTGCAGAAAAAGCGGAGCATCACCCCCTCATTTTGGCCAATCTCCCCGGCAAGGCCGTCGAGTATTTAGGGGCGCGCCGGGCGATTCTGGCCCTGGTCCATCCAAAGAGTAGCGTTGCCGACCTGATCAGAGAGACCGGCAGCGGGGCCGCAATGCTCCCGCGGGACATGGAGTCAATCCAGCGATACGTGAAAGACTGCGTGGCAAATCTTAGGGCCGGGATCTGGCCTGAGATGTACGGAGATCAACCCACCATTGAGCGGTGGAGTTGGTCTTCTCTTTCGATCAAGTTGGCCGGGGTGCTTGCTGAAGCAGCCCACGGTGCGGTCAGTGGGTCATCCGTTGGAGACGTCCAATCATGATCTACCAAACGTGTGTTCGGTTGGGCTACGAGCTCATCGGGAAATTCCTGCCCAGAAGCACCACCTGGGTGGTCGGGCCGTGGTGCAAACGAATTCGCTATTGGTTTATTCAGAGACTCGCAGTGACCTGCGGAAAAGATGTCAACCTCGAACATGGCGCCACAATCTCATTCGGAAAGGGAATTTCTATTGGTGACCATTCAGGACTGGGAATAGACTGCGCGATTGACGGTCCGCTGACGATCGGATGCAATGTTTTGATGGGGCCCGAGGTGATTATACTCCGGCGCAACCATAACACTGAGCGAATCGATATCTCAATTCGAGAGCAGGGGAGCGGTCCGTACCGACCTTTAACAATAGGTGACGATGTCTGGATTGGACGCCGGGTAATGATTCTCCCTGGATGCAGCCGGATTGGGCGCGGAGCCGTGCTAGGTGCGGGGGCCGTCGTAACCCGCGATGTGCCCGATTACGCAGTTGTAGGGGGAAACCCTGCAAGGGTTCTGAGATTCCGCGGTCCGAATGACCCTCACGGGGCGCCTGTGCGAGCCAAATCGTCTCGGTAAGAGGGGGTGATTGATAGTTATTGGTGGTCATTCGGTGCAACCGTTCCCAACGCGCACTTGGAAAGAAATACTCTCGCCCGTGTGAAGCCAATGGGTTAGCGCGCCGCAGATCTCTCCGGGGACATAAACAGCAACCGACAAGCCAAAATCCGCGAAGTCAATATTAAAAGCGGACGTTCCTTGTTCGACAAGGCTACTGCGGTACCTCGCGGTGTCCCCCGCACACTACCCTCGTGAACGCCGATGGCGTCGCTCAAAATGCAATCCTCGCTTCAATCCTTCAATTCGCAAGCTGCTGGCATCTCACCGCAGCGTGTTCCTTGGGCGATTCCCTCGGCCTTTTCGATCTTCGTGGCCGGATTTCTCCTGGCGACCACTTCCGGGATGGCACTTCTTGGAGAACGGGGCGTATTTCTCGGGTACATCTTCGGTGCAGGTGCAGCTTTCGTTGGTGTCCTTCGCGTATTGCAGGTTGGCATTACCGTCCCGGCCGAGGTCGCTCTCTTCGCAGGCTTTCTCGCTTGGTCGGTGTTCTCCGGGGTTGCGGTGGCCGTGGATCTGTCCGCCTTCAACGTGGTAGCGGAGCGCTTGGTGTACATTGCAGTCGTCTTCGTGGGCGTAGCTTGCACGACGTCCAGCCTGCGCAGTCCCGACGCCGTTCTGGCCGCTTCACTGGTGCTGGCAGTAGTCATGGTGGTTTTCGGTATCGCCAGCGGAAACTTCCTCGAAGCATCTGAAATGAGTATTGTGAGAGGGCGTGTGACCGGGACCAGGGCGACGGCATTGACTTCCAATCCAAACACCCTCGCAATGATCTGCCTTTGGGGCTTGGTGGCAGTCGCCCAGTTTGTGGCGAGTGCCCGGCGGCAATGGCTCAGAGGGGGATTGATTGCGGCAGCCGCCCTTCTTCTGCTCGGAATCGTGTTGTCCGGCTCCCGAAAGTCGTTTCTGGTCGCCATTGTCTTCGGCGTCGCGTGGCTGTGGTTCTGCCATCGCCGCTATGTGCTGCGAAACCTCCAGGTGTTCCTGTTGGTCGGCGTTCTGGGGGTCGGAGCGTACTTTGGCGTGGCAGCGGTGCTGCGAAGTACACTACTGGGGCACCGGTTGATGGGGATTGTGGCAGAAGAGGGCCCGGACTCAAGTACGGCGACCCGGCTGATGCTGGCTCAAGAGGGGCTGGAGATGTTTTTGTCCCGGCCTTTGACGGGGGTGGGACTAAACCAGGTTGTGGTGCTGTCAGCTCTTGAGAAGTACTCCCACAGCGATTATGTTGAGGTTTTCGCGAACACTGGCGTTGTCGGTGGGGCTCTGTATTTTGGAATCTACCTCTTGGCGTTGAAGCGGCTTCGATTCGTTCACCGGTGGACCGGTAACCCGCGAACGAAGCATGCGGCCGGGGTGTGCCTCGCGGCTCTTTTAACCTATGCGGTTGTCGCGGCCGCCCAAGTGATCTACATTTACTTTGAGAGCATGGTGTTTCTCAGCAGCATCATAGGCTTTGCCCACGGGGCCGAACGGCAGTTGCGGCACGAGCTTCGCAATCAGACGTGGAGGCCGCGGCCGACCGCTCGGACGGATGCGGATCGGACCTTCAGAGCGTGATGGAAGTCGGAGAGTTTGATCGGTGGCCCCAAGCGCAGCGGTAGGTCAGGGTTGCCTTCTGGCTTGGCTTGGTCGCTTCTTGAAGCGTTGATGAGTTCCAACTGCGCACTCCGCATCGGGCACTACCGAAGCAGCCGGGGCTTCGCTGATCTGTTTTTGGCGTCGGGCTGATCCGGGTGGGTTGGCGGCCTGCGGCGCGCAGTTGAGTTGCGATCCTCATGAGGCTCTATGGGTTGGGCGTCGCGGTCTGGCAACTGCCGTCCGACTTGGCAACCGTGGGGTTCCTCGCCACCCGGATCCCTGCCGCAGACAGGAAGTGGCTGTTCTTTACCGAGGAGCGTTCGTTGGAGGAAGTCGCGGCCGCTCGCAGCCACCCGTGGCTGGCCACGGCCATCTGGCATCCCGGCCCCGGCCTGCCAACCGCCAACTGTCCTCAACCGGTGCCAGTTTTACGACCTCATCACGTCCTGCGGCCTGGGTACCGTGCCGAAGACAATTCCCGGCGACGCCGATCCTTTTCGGCGTTTGGCGGCCGCGTCTCTTTCCGCTACCGGTTCTCTTGGGTGGAGGGACGCAAGACGCCGCGGATCCGGCTCATCTTCAATCGCACGCGATGGCAAGCCGCCGGTCAGGCAGGCCTGCGGCGACGGACTCGCTGATTGGTGCTGTCAGGAAGTCGTGGGCTTGGCCCCGGATGACAATGTCTCCGTTTGTGGCTGGCACGACGCACCGGCACAGCGCTATGTGGCTACGCATAGAGTGCTCCAGTTCCCAGAGCGCGAGAGCAGTGGTGATGTCTGCGAACTGCTGCCCCTGGTCCCCGAACTGGCACGCACGGCCCGCAGCTTGTTGGATGCGTTGCACTACATCGGCCCTTTCGAACTCGAATTCGTCCGCGATGCGCGCACCGGTCGCTATTGCCCCATCGAGTCGAATCCCCGATTCTGGATTCAACGCCTTCTGGCGGGGGGCAATTGGGGGCCAGGTCTTGGTGTGCCGCTATGTAGGCTTGGCCGGCGACGCGCCCAACACGGGGCTGGCGCTCCGCTCGTGGGTGAACGCCGTCGTTGCTATAAGCCGACCGTTGCGGGGTGACTTCCGGGGGCTGGTGCTATCCGCGTCGTGCCCAGCCGCTGGGTTGCCCCTTTGGCGGTGATCCTCCGCTGGCTGCCACGTTTCGCCGTCAACCTGCTTTTGCGCAACTCTCGTCGTCGTTGATACCGGCTCGCCCTCGCGTCTCTCCCTTCTCCTGTCTCCTTTGTCCACTCCCCTCCGCCACATTGCTTTCGTGACGGGTAATTACCCGTCGCCGGCCTACCCAAATCGCGGCACTTTTGTCCGGCAATTGGTGGAGGCCGTTGCTGAACAGGGTGTGCGCTGCACCGTCATTCACCCTGGGAAACTCAACGAATGGTGGCGGGAACGATGTGCTGCAAAGCACCGCGGCGGTACGTCGGAGGCGGGTGTCAATGTGTGCCGGCCGCTTACGCTTTCCTTGTCAAATCGACGGCTGGGTTCCTTCAATACTTTTACCCTCACTCACGCGAGCTTTCAACGGGCCGTTTGGCGCGCTTTACGCTGCCAGTCGGAAACGCCAGACGCCGTTTACGGTCACTTCTTGTACCCCGCTGGAGCCGCCGCCGTGTGGGCCGCCCAGCGGATAAAACGCCCGGGCTTTGTGGCGGTGGGGGAAGGCACCTTCTGGACGCTGCGGCCTTTCGGAGTCCGGCGTGCCCAGAGAGATTTCTCCTCCATGACCGGCGCGATCGCCGTCTCGAGCGTGTTGCAGCGGCAACTCGTCGCCGAGGTGGGTTTCCCGGCAGCAAGGGTCGCAGTGTTCCCGAACGGCGTCGATCTAAGAAAATTCCATCCACGCGCGCGCGTCGCCATGCGGAGGAAACACGGTTTGCCCGAGGATAAATTCCTGGTCATCTACGTGGGGAACTTCATCGAGCCCAAAGGGGTGAGCCGCGTGGCCGAAGCCATCAACGACTGGCAGGGTGTTGCTGGCATCTTCGTCGGCGCCGGCCCGCGGGCGCCGCGGATTCCCAATCTGGCCTACTGCGGCCGCGTGCCGCACGAGCAGGTTCCCGAGCTTCTTTCGGCAGCCGACTGTTTTGTGCTGCCCAGTGATGTGGAGGGCTCCTCCAACGCTACCTTGGAAGCGATGGCGTGTGGAGTACCCGTCGTGGTGTCCGATTTGGAGTTTAACGATGAATTGGTGAAGCACGAAGTCACGGGGCTGCGGGTCTTGCCAAGCGATGTTCATTCGATTCGCGACCGAATTCGAATGTTGATGGTGGAAGAGGGGTTGAGGAACCGGTTGGTCGAAGCAGCACTTCGGAAGGCGGCATCACTCGAGATCGGGCAGCGCGCTGCCAGCATTGTCGCGTGGATGGCCCGCATGGCCTCCGCAGCTTTCGATTCGTCCGGTGGGCGTCAAACTTGTGTGGCAGGGGAGGATGTTCGTGTAAAAACCGACTGGAATGATTGAACAGCGGCAGATTTGCCGGCTGCAGACCAACGCGGGAGCGGCCGGGCCGTTGGTCGTTCACGTCTCGACCGTACATCCGCCTTACGACGGTCGAATCCTCTTGAAAGAGTGCTGTAGTCTGGCGCGAGTTGGGTATCGGGTGGTACTTTGCGCGGCTGGGGAGCGTAACGCGGAACACCAGGGCGTGAGGATACAAGCTCTGCCACCACCGACGGGGCGGGTCGACCGTGTCTTGCGAACAGGCATCACCGCGTGCCGCGCGGTGCAACGCATGAGGCCGCAGTTGGTGCATCTCCATGATCCGGAACTGCTGTTGTGGGCGCCGATGTGGAAAGCGGCCGGCATACGGGTGGTGTACGACATGCATGAGAATCTGTCGGGTTCGGTGCGCACGAAGAGCTGGATTCCGGGCCTGTTGCGGTCGGCCATGTCGAGACTGGTCCGGGTGATAGAAAGGTCGCTGGCTTCGCGGTGTGCCGTGGTCTTTGCGGAAGAATCGTATGTGAAAGAGCATCCGTGGGTCAAGCGGTACGCGGTTGTGCTAAACATGCCGATCGCGGATGAACTGCTCCGTGTGGTGGGGCGGCCGCCGGTTGAGTTCACTGTGGGATACGCGGGGCTGATTTCGCAGTCGCGGGGCAGCCTGCTGACCCTGGAGGCACTGGCCCGTTTGCGCGACGACGGGGTGGGCGTCTGTTGGCAGGTGGCAGGACGCTTCTCGCCGCCCGGGCATGAGGCGGAGATCCGGCGGCGGGTGGCCGAGTTGAGACTGACCGAGCAGGTCACGTTCCACGGGCCCGTAATGCCGCGTGAGGCGTGGAAGCTGATGGCCGACTGTCATTGCGGTCTGGCGGTATTGCGGCCTGAGCCAAACTATCTAGAGTCTTATCCAACCAAACTGTTTGAATACATGGCTCTGGGCCTGCCGGTAGTGGCGTCGGACTTCCCGCTGTATCGGCGAGTGGTGCAGGAAGGGAAATGCGGCATTTGTGTGGCGCCGGATGATGGGGAAGCCTTGGCGCGGGCGCTACGGACGCTGTATAACGATCCTGGGCGATGCTGGAGGATGGGGGCGGCCGGGAAGCAGGCTGTTGCGACGAGGTACAATTGGGCAAACGAGGAGAAAAAGTTGCTAGCACTATACGAGGTTGTGCTGGACAGCGGTCGCGCCGGAAGATCCTAAACGGAGGCGATGCACGTGTGGCTAATCAAGGCTGGCGAGCCGGTTCCAGTTGGGGGCCAGGGGCAGGTTCGACTGATGCGGACCGGCCTGATGGGACAGGCATTTCTACGACGGGACCATCAAGTAATATGGTGGAGCGGCACTTTCAATCATGTAACAAGGCGGCAGGATTACCTCAAAGACACACAGGTGGAGCTTCAGCCTCGCTGGACGGCATTCTTTCTTCGGGGGCGTTCTTACCGGAAAAATCTCTCGGTGGCGCGAATCCGGAATCATCGCGAAATGGCGCGGCGCTTTCGGGCGCAGGCGCTGCGATTGGAGCGGCCGGACCTGATTGTGTGCAGTTATCCGACCATCGAGTTAAGCGACGCGGCGACCCGTTTGGGGAGGGAACTGGGCGTACCGGTGGTACTGGACCTGCGGGACATGTGGCCGGATATCTTCTCGGAGCACTTTTCGCGGCGCCTGCGCCCGTTGATACGGCTAGCTTTGGCTCCCTATTACTGGCAGGGCCGGAGGGCAATGGCGCGGGCAACGGCGCTCATTGGGATCACGAATGAGTTCTTGGAGTGGGGGCTGGCGCGGGCGGGCCGCCAGCGGACAGAGTGGGACCGGGCTGTGCCGCTCGCGTATTCGGATCAGCCGCCGGCGGCAGCGGCTGTGCGGGCGGCCGAGGCGTTCTGGGACGAGCGCGGGGTTAGCGGTTCGGATGGGGTGTTCACGTTGGTGTTCGCTGGATCGCTCGGACTCCAGTTAGACGTGCATACGGTCATTGAAGCGTCGCGGCGGTTGGCGGGGCTTGGGGTGAGGCACCGGTTGGTGATCTGCGGGACGGGAGAGCGGGAAGCGGCCTATTGGGAGCAGGCCAGGGAGTTGCCCAATGTGATTATGCCGGGATGGGTCAACGGGCCGCAGCTGTATGTGCTCATGCGCCGGTCGCACGTCGGTCTGAATCCGCTGCCTCTGCGCTTCGATTTCTTGGCCACCGTCAATAACAAGGCCATCGAGTACCTGAGCGCCGGTCTTCCAGTGGTGTCGTGTCCACGGGAAGGAGCGCTGTTCCGCTTGCTGACGGAGGAGCGCTGCGGGCTTGCTTATGACTCCGGTCACCCGGAGGGCCTGGTCGCCTTGCTGCGCGGCCTCGTTCAGGACCGGGAAGGTGCCGCGGCAATGAGCCGGAGGGCGACAGAGGTGTACCGTAGGCGCTTTGTGGCAGAGGAAGTCTATGGGGAGTTGGTTAAGCACCTTGAAGAACTCATGAATCAGCCCCGCAGCCGATGAACCGTCCGATACGGCATCCGGACAGGAGTCCCGTGATAATATACGGTGCGGGAGGCCATGGGAAAGTGGTGCTTGAGGCTGCCTTGGCCGCCGGGTTAAGAATCAAGTGCGTACTGGACGACGCGCCAACAGCAAGAGCGATTTTTGGAGTGCCGATAGTCAACGCCGAAACCTATGATTGGCCATCCGATTCGCAGACTTGCTTCATTGTAGGGGTGGGGGACAACCGGGCGCGCACCGCAATCTACAATCGAACCTTGGCCCGAAGGCTGGAACCGAAAACGATTTACCATCCGGCGAGCCATATTGCGCGCCACAGTGTGGTGGGGTGTGGGACCTTTGTGGCGGCGGGTGCAGTGGTGATCGTAGGGGCGGTCATCGGCGATAATGTGATCGTGAACACCGGTGCTTCTGTGGACCACGATTGTTGGGTCGGAGACCACACGCACATCTGCCCGGGAGTTCGGTTGGCGGGCGAGGTGGTGGTGGGACACTCGACAACGATTGGAACCGGTGCGGTGGTGCTTCCCAGAACCCGGATAGGGTCGTGCTGCGTGATCGGGGCTGGTGCGGTCGTCCGACGTGACATTCCGGACTGCTCAATGGCGATCGGAGTTCCGGCCCGGGTGGTGCGGCGCATCGAAGCGCGTTGATGCCCAGACGATCGATCAAGGTTTCAGACGCACCGCGAGCCGGACAAAAGACTCGCGACTCGTCGGCGCGAGGTGACAGACTTGGCAGAGTGATGCTGTCCGGGCTGGTAGGTGCGGTGTCGGCGACTTATTCCTGCTGCGCGGCGATCGCCGTTCTCCACGAATTCGACGGCGAGAATGGCAAGACTCCCTACGGCGGCCTGGTAAAGGGGGCCTCAGCGTACTTCGGTACTACAGTAAGGGGGGGGCAGTTCAATAACGGCACGTTGTACCGGTTCGATCCGGCATCCAACTCTTATACGGTGCTGCATGAATTCTCGCTCGCATCGGGAGGCTATCCCTACAATCATCTGGTGGCCACGGACAGCGAGATCCTCGGAGCTGCGTCAAGGGGCGGGAACGGGAACCAAGGGGTGTTGTATCGCTTTCGGCTCGGCAGCGGACAATATGAGGTGCTCCACCACTTCGCCCTTTCTGTTGACAACGGTGCGGTTCCTTACACATCTCCCAGTCTGCTAAACGGAGCACTTTACGGATTGACCTACAGGGGTGGGGTTAACGATCTGGGAAGTGTTTACCGGTTCGATCTTGCCCGAGCGGAGTTCGCGGTCTTGCGAAGTTTGGATGTGGCCTCCGGGTGCAGACCGTTTGGCGGCGTGACCGTGGTGGGTGGGTGGCTGTACGGCATGACCTCCGATCATCTCGATCCGGCAGCGCGCGGGACGATTTTTCGCCTCCGGCCCGATGGCTCGGCCTTCGAAGTGGTTCATCGCTTTGGCGGAGGTGCCAGTGGCGGCTATCCGTACGACGGTCTGACCTTCGATGGGCATCGCAAATTGTACGGAACCACGCTGGGTTACTACACAGACCTCAGCGACGAGGGAGTCCTGTTTCGTTTCGACATTGAGACGGGTGAATATCGAGTGTTGCACGACTTCGGATCAATGACGGGCGATGGCGCAAAACCCAACGGCAGTCCGGTGTTGTCTTGGGACGGTGCGACCCTCTACTGCCTAACCCACGGATCTGAGGTGTGGGGAGGGGATGAATACGGGACGCTGTTTTCGGTGAAAACAGACGGCTCTGACTTCAAGGTGCTTCATACCTTCAGCGGGGGATACGAGGGAGATACACCAATGCGGACCCCGGTTCTGGAAGGCCAGGTTCTTCTCGGAACTACCGCCGTGGGCGGTGCTCCCCAAGATCCCGTGGATCACTGGTTGGATGGCCGGGGATATGGACTTATTTGGCGGTTCAATTTGAGTACGCCTCCAACCGCTGCAGAGCTAGGCAACTTTGAAACAATCGCGCTGGGCGGCGGCCGAGTTCGGTTTTGGTGGCAGATGATCCTTGAAGTGGATCTGATCGGTTTTCTAGTGGAGCATTCGCGGGACGGTTTGCAGTGGGAGCGCTGCTTGCCTCGCGTCATCCCGGCGGCCGGGGGCGGGCGCCCGCAGAGTTACACGATCCAAAGCGACGCCGCGTACTCAACGCCGAGCGCGCATTACCGCTTGGTGGCAGTCCGGTTAAACGGTTCGGAAGACGTTATTGCGACCACGAAGATTCGACGCGTGCCCTTTGTCGAGCTGGAGCGAATGGATGGCGCCTTGAAGGTGCGTGCGGTCGGAATCCCTGGGAGGGTCGCCGTGCTCGAGTCTGCCTCGGACCTGCATAACCCGACTTGGACGGTGTTGTCCCGCCAGGTCTTTGACTTGGGAGGCTCCTCCGTCTTCCGGCTGGGAGCGTTGCGGGACTATGGCGTGCAGTTCTTCCGAGTTTCGGTTATGGATTAACAAGGGTTCGCCTCTGCGAGTCATGGAGTAGTGGGGTTGGGTAAAGCCGCTCAAGCGACTCCATCAAGCGGCCTTCGCATCAGTTCCGGCGTTCCAAGTTGCTCGGGGTATTTGTGATCTTATTCCTTTGAGTTTCGAGGTCAAGAGAATCTATCTGTCAGTGCCCCACAAGGGCACGGTTGAGTTTGGCTACGTGGAGTCGGCCTTCGCCGCCAACTGGCTTTCGACGGTGGGACCGAACTTGGATGCACTCGAGGCCGCATTCAGCCACTTGGTGGGGGCGCCGGCAGTGGCGTTGAGTTGCGGGACTGCGGCGATGCACCTTGGGCTAAAGCTCCTGGACGTTGGGCCGGCGGACGAGGTGCTGACTCCGACGCTTACTTTTGCCGCGAGCTGCAATCCTATCCGTTACCAGGGAGGCACACCGGTCTTCATGGATAGTGACCGCGCCACTTGGAACCTTGATCCGAATCTTCTGGACGATTTCCTGGCGCGTCGCGCACGGGTCAACCGGCTGCCCAAGGTCATGTGCGCGGTACATCTCTTTGGCCAGAGCGCCGATTTGGACGTCATCCTCGAGATCTGCCGGCGGTATGAACTTCCCTTGATCGAAGACGCTGCCGAAAGTCTGGGGGCCCGGTACAAGGGGCGCCATCCGGGCACTTTGGGAGACGTCGGCATCTATTCCTTTAACGGCAACAAGATCATTACCGGGACCAGCGGTGGGATGCTGGTGTCGCCAAGGAAGGATTGGGTTGAGAAGGCGCGATATTGGAGCACTCAGGCGCGTGATGCCGACCCGGAGGGCGTCAAGAATTACGTTCACTCCGACTTGGGCTACAACTATCGCCTCAGCAACGTCTTGGCGGGCATCGTGCGGGGGCAACTGGAGGTCCTTGACCTGCGGGTACAACAGCGTCGGGCCGTGTTTGAGCGGTATCGGACCGCCTTTGCGGATTTGCCGGGGATCGAGCCGCAGCCGGAAGCGGACTTTGGGAGCAGCGAAAAGGGGGAATCGAGGCACACCCGCTGGCTGAGTTGTTTCCTGTTGGACGAGGCCAAGTTCGGCATGTCGGCAGGGGATCTGATTCGCTTCCTTGACGCGGCGAATATCGAGTCGCGTCCGGTGTGGAAGCCGATGCACACCCAGCCGCTCTACCGGGGCTATGAATGCATCGGGGGGGAGGTGGCCGAGGATCTGAATCGGCGCGGGATTTGCCTTCCCAGTTCAAGCTGTTTGACGGAGGAGGAGCAGCAGTTCGTGATTGAGCGTGTCTGGGAGGCGCACAGACGGGCAAGGAGGTAAGGGCGAAGGGGGACGGAGTGATGGAGCGGCCCGGTGCCCGCTACAATCAAGTGGTGCGTGGCGTCAAGTCGCATGATCGGATTCGAAGATTTGGCTTCAACCTGCCGGGACCTGCCTGCACCGACGAACGTTTTCGCAGACTGAGATTCGCGCTGCTCGCGTAACCCTCGAGAAAACTTCCCCGATGACGATCGCCCCTGAGCGGCTAAGTGAATTGGTTCTGTCGGTCCATCGCCGTAACGGCGGGAGTTTGACCTCCTTGGATACTTCGTTGCGTTTGTTGGACCCGGTGCTGAGGTTGGACTCGCTGGATCTGGCGGAAATCATGGTGGCGATCGAGCGCGAGACCGGGCGGTCGGCGTTTGATGCGCCAACGCCGCCCCGGACTTGGGACGATCTTCTGCGAGCGGTCGCGTCCAAGTGAGTCCAGCGAGGTCAAACCAAAATCTGACTTTCGGGGTTGAGAGGAGGGGTTGGGCGGCAGGCGGCGCGTCGTTTTGCCGCCGAGACGAATGGCGGTGGCGCGAGAACGGTGTTCGGGCGCGAGGCTCCGGCTTGATGGCGAGCCGTCTGCGCTACCGTTATCCTGAAGACGTGTGAATGCGCAGTCTGGCATCCGATTCCTGAGCCCAATTCGACTCGAAGATCTTCCAACCGTCTTCGACGCGGTCGCAGAAGGGCACTCGACCGCCCTCTGCCCTCCGGATGGGCAGTACGAACGACTTGATCCGCCCACGACCAACGGAACCTGGTTGGGGGTCACGTCGTCCGGCTCGACGGGCCGGCCGAAGCTGGTCTGGCGAAAGTGGCAGGATCTCCTGTCAGCCCTCAGTCATCGCTCGGAGATTCAAGGTTGGCGCTGGGCCACGCCGTACGCACCGTGGACCTTTGCGGGGGTGCAGGTGGCGTTACAGGCCTGGTGCGTCGGAGGCCGGGGCATTTCCCTGCCGCACGATTGGACAGAGGCCTGGGGGCGGCTGGAGGAAGAGCGGCCGGAAGCGGTTTCCGCAACGCCTACCTACTTGGACCTGCTCGTTCAAGAAGAGCTTCGGTCTTCAGTTTTGGGCGAGGGAGCGGAAGCCACCGGGCGCAGCTCGCAGGGTACGGTGACGGCTGACGGGGCGACGCATCCCGGTCAGTCGTCAACGCAGTATCCGGGGGGGTGGAGTCCCCGGCAGATCACGTTGGGGGGCGAACCGCTTCGGCACGGTGTCGGCCAGCGGTTGACGGCGCGATTCCCGGCGTCGCGCTTCACGGTGGTCTATGCGGCGGCGGAGTTCGGGGTGATCGCCAGCAGTCACCGGACCGACGGGTGGTATGAGGAAGCGGCGCTTGCGGCGCGCTTTCCCGGTGGCTGGCGGTCCAATGAAGGTGTGTTGCAACTGTTTCTGGGCGGGCAGTGGCGGAGTACGGGCGACCTGATCGAAATCGCCAACGGACTGTTTCGGGTTGTCGGGCGGGCCGACGGCGTGGCGAACGTCGCGGGCACGAAAGTCAACCTCGCGGAAGTTGCGGCGGCGGCCGAAGAAGTGCCCGGGGTGCGGCGGGCGATCGCGGTCGCCGAACCGAATCCGGTGACCGGCCAGGTGGTGTGCCTGCGTTACGCGCCCGACCCGGAAGTTGATGCCGTGCGACTCGCTTCAACCCTCGAAGAGCACCTGCGTCAACGCCTGCGGAAAGAAGCGTGGCCACGCCGCTGGGTGGTGGACGCGGTCGCGCCGACTCGCAACGCGAAACGAGCCGTCGCATGAAACGAGCGTTGGTGACCGGCGGGTCCCGGGGGCTCGGGCTGGCCATCTGCCGCGATCTGCTGGCGTCGGGTTGGGAGGTGGTGACCTGTGCCCGGCGCGGCAACCCCGTGGTCGAAGATCTGCGCGCACAGTGCCACCCACACTATAGCTTTCACGAGGTGGACCTGTCACAACCTGGAGCGGTCGAGCTTCTGGCGTCAAGGGCCGGGCTGATTGATGGCGTGGACGCATTCGTGGCCAACGCGGCTTTGGGCACGGAAGGCTTGTTGACCTTGACCTCTGAGCGTGCCATTCGGGAGTGCCTCGAGGTCAATCTGGCTGCGACCATCCTCCTGACCCGCGAAGTGGTCAAAGGAATGCTGGCGCGGGGTGGTTCTCTGGTGTTTGTCTCGTCGGTGGCGGCCCGGACCGGTTTCTCGGGGTTGAGCGTCTATGCCGCGACCAAGGGGGCGTTGGTTTCATTCTCTAAGGTTCTGGCGAGGGAGTACGGGGGGCGGGGCATTCGTTCTAACTGCGTCCTGCCCGGTTTTCTGGAAACCGATATGAGCGCGACCTTGTCGGTCGAACAACGCGAACGTCTGAGGCGGCGCTCGCCCTTGGGCCGCCTGGGGGCTGTCGGAGATGTGGTTGGGGCCGTGCGCTACCTGCTTTCCGATGAGGCCCGCTTCGTGACCGGGACCGAACTGGTCGTGGATGGCGGATTCAGTGCGTGACGGCTTGCCAGCGGAGTTGAGGCCGCCGCGCCCGGTGTCGCTGGAAGTTTTGCGGCGTGGATTGTGGCATTGCGGCCGGGCCGTAAAGGTTTTTCACGGCTGTCGCATTTTTCCTCCCGGACAAGTCTCGCTGGGCGATTACACGCAGGTGGACGAAGGGGTGTGGCTGCTGGCGGGAACCGGAACGATTGAGATCGGGCGTCATGTGCATTTTGCGTTCGGAAGCTCTGTCAGCGGTGGCGGTGCCTGCGTTGTTGGCGACTTCGCCGGCATCGGTGCCGGCGCTCGCTTGATCACGGGCACGGAGATCGCTGACGGGAGTGGCTTGACGAACCCGACGATACCGCCACCTTACCGAGCGGTTAAGCGGGGTCGGGTGGTTGTAGGGGCGCATGCGTTGATTTTCACGGGGACGGTGGTGCTACCGGATGTAGAGATTGGCGAGGGCGCGGTGATAAGCGCCGGGAGTGTGGTGCATCGCAGTCTCAAGCCGTGGGGGATTTACGCGGGTACTCCGCTGACCCAGGTGGGGGTGCGCCCGGCCGACAAAGTGCTAAAGCTGGCCGAGGACCTGGCGGCGAGGCGGTCACAGGTTGCAACTGATGAGTAACGAACTTCAATCGGGCAGGAGCATCGGAGCCCTTCCGGGCCGGCGTGGCCTGTGGTTGGGGGTCATGTCCGCAGTGGTGGTGGGGCTGTGGGTTTTTCCCAGCCTCTGGTACTCACGGTCCGTAACAGGAGAAGCGCGATGGCTGACCGAGGTCACCAACGTGGCCGGTTGGAAGTACACGGAAATCCCCGTGGACAAGTCGGCCGAAAGAGTATTGGTGGCCGATCGGCTGGTGAACGGCGAATTCACCAATCATACCGGGGGGGGCGTTGTGCGGGTGTTTCTGGCGAAGCGGTACTCCGAGAAACCCCACGACATCGGTTTGTTCGTCCACACGCCCGACCGTTGCTGGACGGAAGGTGGGTGGAAGATGGAACCGACAATACCGGACGCGATGGACTTCACGGTTCACGGGATTCCGATGACTCTTGAGCGAAGGATCTTCGTCGCTCCGGCGCAGCGTGAACTCGTCTATTTCGGCGGTCTGGTGGGCGGGCAGCCTTTGCCCTACCGGCTTGACCACAATATCTCGGTCGGGATGCGAGTGGCTGCGGCTGGCGGCGGGCGCAGCACCGGCCATGGGGCCCGCGCTTCCGACAGTCGCTTTTGGGAACGGGTTTGGGATTCGTTCGTGAGCCGGCGGCCGCTGCTGGGACCCAAGCAATTCATCCGAATTTCCACTTCCGTTAGCGACGGGAACATCGAGGCGGGCGAGCGTCGAATCCGAGAGATGCTTGAGCTCTGGCTGACGCCCCGGGACTTCCGGGAGGAGATTGAAGCGTGGTCAAAGGACCGGGCCACGTGAGAGTGGGCCAGCCGAGTTCTCCCCGAGAGCGGGCCGTGTACGCAATCGGTCGCACCGTTGAGGCCGCTCAGAACTGGCAGCGTTTGGAGAATGTGGAGAATCGAAAGAGGATCGAGCCGCAAGTGACGTTGATTCGCCAGAGCGGGGAGCGGAGCTTGGAAACCCGGATGTCATCGCGAGGGCGAATACAGTCTGGGGGGCGAGCCATTGGGATCGACAGTGCCGCGGTCGGCTGGACGCGCCGCCCGTTTACTCATACCGAGTTGCCCACCAAGTCAGTCTGCATCGCCGATCAACGCGGCTCCTGCCAGTCGCGCGAATAAGATGCCCGAGAAATCCAAAGTATCCTTTGACACCATCTGGCTGCTGGCCCCATCGCTTTTGGCGATGGCGTGGCTGGTTTCCAAAGCGCAGTGGTTTTGGAACAACCGTCCAGACCTGCAGTTCGGCTGGGTGGTGGTGCTGCTGTGTGCCTACCTTTTTTACGAAGCGTTGGAGAAGCAGCCGGCCGTCAACCTTCGTCCCCGATGGTGGAGTATCTTGATGTTTGTTGCCGGCACGGGGGGCCTCTTCCTGGTCCAGATCTACCAGGTCGCGTTCGGAACTAACGCGGCTTCGATGTGCGGCCTGGCGGCGATGATCATGCTGGTTGCGGCTGCCAACCTCGGAGTGGTTTTTGGCTGGAAAGGTATTTCGACATTCGGCTTGGCGTACGCCTTCATTCTGATTGCCATGCCGATGCCCGGGTTCATTCACGGTCCAATTGTCAACGGTCTCCAGAACAAGGTCGCGGTGATCAACACCGAGGTGCTGAACCTGCTGGGCATTCCCGCCCAGCGGGTGGGTAGCCTGATCCACCTGCCGGGGGGAACGGTGGGCATTGACGAGGCCTGCAGTGGCATTCGCAGCCTCCAGTCCACGGTGATGGCGACGATCTTTATTGGCTATCTGACCTTGAAGCGGGTGAGTTTCCAGATCCTCCTGCTGATCGCCGGGATTGGGTTGGCGATCTTCGGCAACCTGGTGCGATCGTTGTATCTGAGCTTGACGGCGAACTCGCAAGGGGTCGAGGCGATCAATCGGGTTCATGACGCCGCCGGATGGACCATTCTGGTATTCACCACCATCGGGGTGATCATTCTCTCCTGGCTATTCAACAAACTGGACCGGGCGGTCGCCAACTCCAGGGAACTGCCCTCGTCAGCCAACTCGCCGCCAGTGGTCGAGCGGGGTTGATCCGCTTGAAGCCGGGTGGCGTCCGGCAGTTTTCCGATTGCCGTGGCGAGCTTGATTCTCCCGCAGCGCGGAAAAGTCCGTTGGATTGTGGTTCGAAGGACGGGCTGCGGTGTGAGCAAGCCGCCGGTGGCCAAGCGGAAACCCGATCCAGCCACGCGGGAATGAGTCGTCCTGAGGCCTCGTTGAAGCGTTGTGTGGATCTGCTGCTGGTGTTGGGAACGATCTGGCTTTGGCTGCCTGTGGTTGCGGTTCTGGCGCTGCTGGTGCGAGTCCGCCTCGGTGCGCCGGTCCTGTTCGTCCAACCGCGTCCGGGTTGCCGGGGGCGAATTTTCCCTTTGTACAAATTCCGCACAATGACCGATGCTCGCGACGAGAATGGTGAGCCTTTGCCGGATGCGAATCGGCTCGTTCCATTCGGACGGTGGCTGCGGTCAACCTCGCTCGATGAGTTGCCGGAGTTGTTCAACGTGCTCTTGGGGCAGATGAGCCTGGTTGGTCCGCGACCGTTACTGGTTCGCTATCTGAGTCGGTATTCGGAGGCGGAGGCGGTGCGGCACGAGGTCCGGCCGGGGCTTACGGGGTGGGCGCAGGTCAATGGTCGAAATGAGTCAAGTTGGGAGGAGCGGTTCCGCCTGGATCGGGAGTACGTGGAGCGGCAGTCCTTGAGCTTCGACCTACTCATCCTTGGCCGGACGATCGGCGCGGTGTTTGGTCGGCACGGAATCACCGCGGCCGGACATGCGACCAAGGACGAATTCCTTGGAGCCCGCTGAGCATGGTCGCGGCGCGCAGTTAGCAGTGCGAACAGTCGCGGGTTCGCCGGCATTTCCCCCCTTTTGCTTGCAATCGCCTTCGTGGCAGCCCTGCGGGATACCAGCCGTCGGTGGCAGAGAAGGCCTGTCCGTTATCACCGGAGACGAGGCTTAACATGAACACCGTGCTCCCTCGGGACCGGATTCCCGGACCGTTCCAGCGACCGGCAGGTCGGGCGGTAGCCCTGGCGGTGATCTACGGGATCACGCTTTGGGCGGCCCACTGGCTGGCGTTCCAGTTGCGGTTCGATTTCAACGTGCCGGAGAGCTCGCGAGACGAACTCCTGCGGACGTGGCTATGGTTGGTACCGCTGAAATTGATTTTGCTCGCATCGTGTGGCCAGTTCTCGGGATTGTTAAGCTACTTCAGCGTGCCCGACTTCCTGCGCATTCTGACCGCCAACGCCATCGCGGCCGGCGTACTGTTGGTTGGCCGACAACTGCCGGTGTCGGTAGATTGGGACCCGCGGGGTGTGGTCCTGCTCGATTTTTTCCTCTCGGTGGCTGGCCTGTCCTCCGTCCGGCTGGGCTTTCGGATGATCCGCGAACGGTATCTGACAGACACCGCGCCGCCACGGCAGCGGAAGCGGATTGCGATCATCGGCGCCGGCGACGTGGGCGCCAACCTGGCCAAGGACCTGTTGGCCCGAAAGGGACTCGGGATGGAGCCGGTGGCTTTTTACGATGACGACGCGGGCAAGTGGCATTCGCGAGTTCATGGCATCCCGGTGCGGGGAACTCCGGATCTGCTCCGTCGCGAGCACGAGGCACTGTCGCTCGATGAGGCGGTGATCGCCATGCCAACCGCTTCGGCCAAGCGCATGGGCGAAATGGTGCGGCTACTGACGGACATCGGCCTGCGTTTCGAAACCGTGCCTTCCTATCACCAGTTGGCGACCGGCAAGGTGCGCGTCAGCCGGTTGCGGCCGGTCGAGATCGAAGACCTGCTCGGCCGCGACGAGGTGGAGCTGAAGGTGGACAATATCCGGCGGCTGCTGGCCGACCGGGTGGTGGCCGTCACCGGCGCGGGGGGCAGCATCGGATCCGAGCTCTGTCGGCAGATTGCGTCTTTCAATCCCAAGCGATTGCTGCTCGTCGAGCAGTCGGAGGTGCAGATCTTCCAGATTGAGCAGGAGCTAGCCGGCGGTGGTTACGCCGGCACGATCCTGCCGTTGGTGGCGGACATCCTCGATCAGCCCCGCATGCGTTTCATCTTCGAGCGCTTCAAGCCGGAGGTCATCTTCCATGCCGCGGCTCACAAACATGTGCCGATGATGGAGAGTCAGCCCGGCGAGGCGATCAAGAACAACAGCGTCGGGACAGCCCGCCTGGCGGAACTGGCGCTGGCGGCGGGTGTGGATCGTTTTGTTCTCATTTCGACCGACAAGGCCATCAACCCGACCAACGTCATGGGGGCCAGCAAGCGCCTGGCGGAGATGTACGTTCAGGCACTGCACGCCGCGAATCCGGGCAGGACGAAGTTCATGGCGGTTCGGTTCGGGAATGTGCTCGGCTCGTCGGGCTCGGTGATCCCGACCTTCAAGAAGCAGATCGAAGCTGGCGGGCCGGTTACGGTGACCAACCCCGAGGTCACGCGTTATTTCATGACGATTCCGGAGGCGGTGGGTCTGGTGTTGC
The DNA here is from genome assembly GCA_964396005.1 of uncultured Verrucomicrobiota bacterium. GTDB lineage: Bacteria > Verrucomicrobiota > Verrucomicrobiia > Limisphaerales > J093 > JADJWF01. Next base: position 26,946 of record CAYNCT010000009.1, read on the forward strand.
AGAGCGCGGCGCTGGGTGAGGGCGGAGAAATCTTCGTGCTCGACATGGGGCAGCCGGTGAAAATCGTGGATCTTGCTCGCCAACTCATCGAGCTCAGCGGCTTGCGGCCCGACGAAGACATCGAGATCCGGTTCACGGGCCTGCGCCCCGGCGAGAAGTTGTTTGAGGAGATCACTCACAAGGGCGAGGACTTCAAACCGACCGATCATCCCAAGATCATGCGGTTCGTGACCACACCGCCCCCGATCGAACAGATTCGTGCAGCCCTGGAGGAATTGAGCGGGCTGAGTCACGCCGCCGAGCCGAACCAGTTCAAACTCCAGATTCAACGAGTCGTTCCCGAGTACAGGCCCTATCTCACGTAGCGGCTCTGACTGCCATCTTCGTTGGCGAAAAGCCCGGCCCTTGCGCCGGGCTTTTTTGTTGGCTCGGTCCGGTCGGCAAACCGCGCTTCCTCGCTGAAATGTCGTTCGTCGCCGGCCAACCGGAAACCGTGAGCCAAAACCGGGGTCTCGGTAACCCGGCGCAAGTCGCCGAGCAGCGATCGGAAACGGCCCGGAACCTCACTGTGCTTTGGCCGCGGCGCCGTATAAGCAAATACCCTCGGGGCGGGCGCAACCGGCCCTTGATCTGCCGCGCTTTACGCAGTACTGGGCCTTAAGGCCACCGGCAACAGCCTTTGGCCGACGATGGCCAGGACCTTCGTGTGGTCGGCTTCGGTAGCGAGTTGCGTGGCCAGTTTTCCGGTTCGAACGTCCTGACCGGGCGACCGGGGCGCAAAGGCCGGCAGCAGCAGGCGGGTGGGCGTGGCGACGAAGCAGGGCGCTTTTTCCCCTGTCGTGCCGGCACGTCCGAGTTCGATCTCAGGGCCCTCGGTGCCGATCACCCGAAACCGGCTGTCCGCGGGGCCAGCCTGGACAGGCTCTGCCGGAGCCGGCGGGAAATCCAAGCCGGGGACAAACAGCACCCGCCCCAGATCGAAGGTCGGTACGGCGTCGAGTCTCAGACTCCAGCGCCGTTGGAGCGGCATCATGCGGAGCTCCGGATTGGGCGTGACCACCACCAGCGAACCGTAGCAGGCGACGGTGGCCGCCAGGGTCTTCACCGCGTTTTCGATGAGGGGCGATTCGCCGCCCGCCGCGACCAGGTCGCCGAACACGACCGTTCGGACGGGATGGTAGTCGGCCAGCAGTTCGGCCAGCCGGAAGGCGAGGTCGTCCGGACTGAGGGCGACGCCCAGCGGTGCGCGCAGGCCGGCGCCCGGCGTGAAGCCAAAGGTCAGGTCGGCCACCGCAAGGGTGCCCTCGGCCGCGAACCACGCGGCTCCGCGAGCGTCCAGGAGCGCGCCCGATTCAAGTTGCAGTCGCTCAGCCATAGTCGAGGAGTCGTTGTTGTCTGTGCCGGATGCGGTGCCTATCAACGCGCCGCCGCGGGCGGAGTCGGCGGCCACAGCTTGTCCACCACGCCGGTCTTGATCCGGATGCCGGCGCCCACGACCGCCATACTCAAGGCCACGACGAGAATGGCGTTGAAGGCCATCCGCCGCCAGCCCTGCCCCACCGCGTCGCCGAGGTAACTGCGCTTGTTGTGCAGGACGAGAAAGGCCAGGTAGGCGATGGGCAACATCGTGAAGGCGACCGCGGACGCCAGGATGGGCAGCCAGAGGGGATTGGGAATCATGACGCCGAGCAGTCCGATGGCGGGCGTCAGCGTGAAGAGGCGGTAGCGGGCGGGCGTGTATTCGAGGCCGAGCATTTCGCACATGGTGAATCCACAGCAGACCATGTGGGCGCTGATGGCCCCGCAGGCCATGCCAATGAAGCCCAGATCGAACACGATGCGCCCCAGGGAGGTCCCCAACACGCCCGCCAGGCTTTGCGCAGCCTGAATCGGCTTGAGATTCGCCGTGGTCACCTCCGGCCCGAGCACCGTGCCAAACGGCGGTTGATGCACCGTGGCCGCCATGCCCACGATGATGAGCGAGGTCAGGATCACATACGGCACGAGCAACGAGAGCGCCAGATCGAAGCGAGCCAGCCCCTTGTGAGCCGGCCCCCAGCCCTTGGCCAGCAGGGAGTAGGGGTAAAGGAAGGTCATGTTGATCCCCACCGCTGCGCCAATCGCGCCCAGCACCGTGGTCAGCGCTCCCGGGCGGTCCGGAATTTGAAAGGTGAAGAAGCCCTTGAGGATGCCGCCGAAGTCGAGCCGCCCCTGTGCTCCCTGGACAACGACGACCACGAGGAACGCCGCCATGGTCAGCCGGATCATCCAGCGGAGGAAGCTTTCGTAGGCACGAATCCCGGCGGGTTTCGAGCCGTAGTTCCAGGTGAGCGCAATGTTGACCGCCAGGATCGCCGCGCCGCCGGCGAAGCGAACCGCCGTTTCGATGCTGCGCGAGCCGGTGCGATTCTCGATACCGGCGACGTTGGCCAGGTCCCACATGGCTCCGCCGAGCAGCGCGTATTGCCCGAAGTGCCAGATCACCGTCGAGACGATGGTTGCCAGGGCCCAGAGGACGGCCACCGAGGGATGCAATTCCCGCTGGAAAATCCGGTAGGCGCGCTCACCCCGCGTTAGGATGATGTTGGCCAGCGCAGCCATCATGCACACGCCCAGCAGCATTGCCACCGGCTGGACCCAGAGCAGGGTGTAGCCGTAAAACGCTCCGGCTATCACGGACGCCGCCGCGCTGCCGGCGCCGAGGGTCATCGCGCTCTGCATCCACGCCGGGCCGGTCAACCGGTAGTAGCCCCGGAGACGCTCCCGCCACGGGCGGCGTTCGAGCTCCCGGAGCAACTCGGTCTCGCGACGTTGCTTTTCCGGGTCCCACTTCGCGGTCATCGGCAGGCCGGCCGATCGCAGATTGGGCGCGTTGGTCATGCGGCCGGAGTGTCGGCCGACGGCGAAGGCGAACAAGCGCAAAGACCACGAGGCGCCGGGCGAGGAGCGGGGTGCCCCAGGCCCGGGCGATCGGAACCGAGCGAATCAAGTCTTCTGCGTGCGCACGGCGGCCAGAAACTCGCTCGTGAAGTTGAACAGCAGTCGGTCCAGCTCCCATCCCGAGATCCCGGCATCGGTTGCCGCGGACAGGTAAAACGCCTCGTGCTCGGCGTATGTCCCGAATGACAGGCCCCAGCTCTGGGACAGCTCCTTGATCCGCGAGTCAATGGCGATCGAGTTCCGGAAGTCCTCGTGATGCACGTCCATCATGATGTTCCGGGCGTACTTGTCTCCAATGCCGGCGAAGGACTTGAGAAACTGAATCTTCGCTTCTCGCCCGGGTTGGGCCAGCAGTTTGCGCTTGGCCGCTTCGGGGCCGCCCAGGGCACGCACCTGTTCGAAGCACCGCCAAATATATCCGGCCTTGATGCCCGGCATCCGGATCTTGGCGGCTCGGCAGGTCTCTTCGATCTGTCTGGCGCGTTCCTCGGGAGAGAGCCGGGCGAGGGTCTCATAGCGCAACTGGTTGTAATGGTCCTTGTTGCCGATCAGACCGTGCCAGCCGGCGGCGCGGCCCATGGTGGCGAAACTCTGGAGCAGGTAGTGCCACAGGAAGTCGCGGCGAGCCAACCCGGCCGATTCCGCTTTGAGCTCGTTGAGCTTGCCTCGATGCTTCCGGGCGAGCGCTTTTGCGACCGCTGCGATCTGCCGCCGGATGTCCTCGGTCTTCATGCGGACCGTCGGCGGTTGACCTGTCTGAGCCTGCCTTTTCACGAGCCCGCCTTCACGTCGTAACACCAGAGCAGGCCGTGGTCGCGCAGATACAGCCGCCCGGCGGCGAGCGCCGGGTAGGCCCAGGCTTTTTCCATCGGGCTGATTCGCCTCGGGCGGTCGGGCGGCGTGAAGCGTCCCCGCTCGCGGTAGCCCTCGGGGGTTGGCTCCACCAGCGCGACCTGACCGTTTTCGGCGTGGAGATAGAGCCGGCCATCGGCATAGATCAGCGCTCCGGCGCCGAGCGCCCGCTCCTCCCACTGAATTCGGCCGGTGACGAAGTCGGCACAGAGCATCGTCTGGCTGGAAGTGCCGAACAGCCAGTTCCCCACTTTGACCGCCCCGCCGATCGCGGTGGGCAGCTTGGCTTCGAAGTAGAGTTGCTCCAGGGTGACCCCGCCGGGGGCGGCCGTGAGGCGCACGGCTCCGCCGCCGGTGCCCGCCGACGCGCAGTAGATGATGTCGCCGTCGGCGAGTGGCGAAGGGATGTTGGCGTTGTAACGGCTGGTCGCCCGGTCGAACCGCCAGAGGAGGCGGCCGGTCTTCGCGTCCAGGCCCACCAGTCCCTTCTGGAGGAGTTGAACGTACTGCCGCGTACCGCCGAGTTCGATCACCGTGGCGGAGGCGTAGCCGGCTTCATCAGCTTCCGGCGTGGCGCGCCGCCAGCGTGTCTCGCCGGTTCGCTTGTCCAGCGCGAGGACCGTCGCCTGCGCGCCGCCCGGCGTGCAGAGCACGGTGTCGCCGTCCACCAGGGGGGATTCGGCGTAGGCCCATTCACCCGGCTTGCCGCCAAACTCGGCGCGCAGGCTTTTGCGCCAGCGCACCTTGCCGTTGGCGGCCTCGAGGCAGGCCAGATCGCCATCGGAGCCCAGCGCGTAGAGCGCGTCGCCGTCCACCGTGGGCGTGGAGCGAGCGGCGGGGAAATTGGGATTCTGCTTGGGATTACCCACCGCGCCGAGACGGGTGGCCCAAAGCCGCTGGCCGTTCTTGGCGTCGAGGGCCTGAACGAACTCATTCTCGAGGCCTTCGTTCCCGAGGAGATACACCCGGTTTCCCACCACGGCGGGCGCCGCGTAGCCGGAGCCGGCGTGCGCGACCTTCCACACCAGCGTGGGGCCTTCCGCCGGCCAGGCCGGGAGCAGGCCGGTTTCCGGGGAAACTCCGTTGCGCGCGGGACCGCGCCACTGCGGCCAATCTGCCGCGGAGGCCGCCAGCCCGAGGAACAGCGACGCCGCCGTGAGCGCGGCGAGAGGTTGGGTCATTTTCATGCGCCGGGACGTTACTCGAAGCGGCCGGTAATTCAACCGGCATCCGGCGTGTCCATCGCGCCCGCCTACGTCCCCGGCGCATAGCGCTGCGCCAGCAGGCTCAGCCCAAAGAGGGCCACGAACACAAGGGAGCTCTGCACGGGCTCGGCGACGACGTTGAGCAGGTCCACGAGCACGATTCCCGCCAGCAGCCGGGAAACCGCCGGGCCATACCGCGGGGTGGCTTCCTGGAAGACATCTTTCAACGAGGCCCACAGCCAGAGCCCCAGCAACAGACTGAGGGCAATGGCCGTTTCCCGGTACGGACCGGCGTTGGCAACCAGGGCGAGGGCGAGCGGCACCAGCAGCAGCAGGATCGGCCACCAGGCGAGCGGACCCCGCGCGACCTCCTGCCGCGAGACATAACTCAAGCCCGCCACGTAGCACGCCAGCGCGAGGCCACACCACACCACCAGCCCGGTGACGCCGTTGAAACTGGCCGACGCGGCCAGCAGGTACAGCGTCAGCCGGCAGCCGGCCATGAGCACCGGTGCGAGGACGGTCGCCTTGTGGACAACGTCATAGGTGACGACGAGCGCCACCAACGTCAAAGCCAGCCACAAATTGGCGTGCGCCAGCATGTCCAGCACCAGCACCCCGGCGGCGAGCGACGTCAACGCGCCCAGAAAGGCGGCCGCGGGCCGAATCCTCCCGGACGGAATGGGCCGGGTCGGCCGGAAGCGCAGATCAAACTCGCGGTCGAAGTAATCATTGAGCATCACGCCGCCGGCGTACACGAGGCTGGCGCCGAGGGCCGTCCAGAGCAACGACGCGAAATCCGTGCCGCCGCTGATCGAGATGGCCGCGAAGCAGTTCGACCACACGGTGGGCAGATTGGCCACGCGGGCGAGTGTCAGCCACACGCCGATCCGCTGACCGGGGCTTTGCCGTTGGTTCCACATGGCGTCGCCAAGGAAACGGGGGCGGACCCGGAAATGCAATCTTCCGCCCGGCGCGATCAACCGGTTTCCGGCGCCGACTGCGTGGGCGGCACCCGCGTCAGGCGCAGGCGGGTGACGCGGTTCTCGTCCATCTCGAGTACGCGCAACTCGAAGGCGCCGAGAGACAGGCGGTCGCCGCTCCGGGGGAAACCGCCGAGTTGTTGCGTGACGAAGCCACCGGCGGTGGTGACATCCTCGACGCGCAGTGGCTCGCCCGTGAGTTCGGCCAGTTCGTGCAAGGGCAGCAGGCCGTCGAGTTCCCAGTCGCCCTCGCCCAGAACCTGAACGAGCGGCTTCTCCTGATCGAACTCGTCCTGAATCTGGCCGACGAGTTCCTCGAGGATGTTCTCGAGCGTGATCATTCCGGCGGTGCTGCCGTACTCGTCCACGACCAGGGCCATGTGCAGGCGCCGATCCAGGAGGAGCTGCAGGACTTTCTCGAGGTGCGCGGTCTCCGGGACGAAGACCAGCTTGCGAGCGTAGGGCAGAAGGTCGGCGGCGGCCGTGATCTTGAGGCGGTTGGCGTAGAGATCCTTGATGTGGATGACACCCAGGGTGCGGTCAAGGTCGCCCTCCTCGCACAGCGGGAAGCGGGAGAAGCGGGTTTTGTCCGCGAGGTCGAGACACTCCGCCATCGAGAAGCGGGTGCTGAGCGCGGTGATTTCCCGCCGGGGCCGCATGACCTCGCGGGCAATGCGCTGCCGGAGGTCGAAGGCGTTGAGCACGATGGCGCGGCCCAGGCCGGAACCGCCGGTGGCCTTGGTTGCATTCGACAGCAGCAAGCGGAGTTCGTCCTCGGAGTGGACCAGCTCGTGGCTGCCGCCGCCCTGCAAACCGGCGCGGCGCAGCATCCACAGGGAGGCGTGGTTCAACATCCAGATGAACGGGTAAGAGATGAAGTGAAAGAGCTGGAGCGGCCGGGCCACGACCAGCGCCACAGGGAGGGGCTTTTGAATCGCCAGCCATTTGGGTGCCTGCTCCCCGGCAGTGATGTGGAGAAACGTCATTGCAGAAAACCCCACGAGGATGGCGGCCGTCTCCCGCAGGTGTTGGGCCTCCGGACCGGCAAGGCCTACCAGTCCGAACACGGGCTGAAGCAGCGCCGAAAAGACCGGCTCGCCGATCCAGCCGAGCGCCAGGCTGGCCAGGGTGATGCCCAATTGACAGGCGCTCAGCGACGCATCCAGGTGCCGCACGACTTGCCGCGCGGCGGCTGCCCAGCGACTGCCCCGGCGGATCAATTCATCCAGTTGGGTCTCGCGGACCTTCACCAGCGCGAATTCCGCCGCCACGAAAAAGCCGTTCAAGAACACCAGCACCAGGACGGCGAGCAGCTTCAGGCCGATGGCCAAGGTGGCGTCCCAGTTCATGTCACAGCCGGATTTCGCCGAACAGGCGCCCGAGAATGGCCTCCAGGGAGATGACCCCGACGTCGCGCCGCGCCCGATCCTGGACCACGGCGACGCGTTCGCCTGTCTGGCGCAGGCGGTGCAGGGCGCGCTCCAGGCGCAGGGTCTCCGGGAGATAAAGCGCCGATTGCACGAATGCGCTCACGGGCGGGTCGCCCGCGAGGTCCGGACTGTAAAGGATATGCCGCAGGCTGGCGATGCCCAGCACGCGGCCGCCGGCCCGCTCGAGCACGACAAGCCGCGCCAGGTCCTCGTCCCGGCAGCGGCGCAGCAGTTCGCTGACGGGGCGGTCTCGCAGAATGGTGGCCGTCTTTTCCAGCGGCACTGTGAGGGCGCCCACCGTGAGCTTTTGCATCTCCACCACGCGCGTCACCAGCGCGCGCTCGTCGTCGCCCAGCCCGGCCGCGGTGTCGGTCATGGCTTGTTCGAGCGCCGCCCGGTCGCCAAACATGTCGCCGGTGAACCGCCGGCCGCCGGTCCAGCGCAGCAGGATTTTCGCGGCCCAGGCAGTGGCGGCCACCAGTGGCCAGAGCGCCGCGGCGACGGCCCGGAACGGCCGCGCCAGCAGCAGGGTCAGTCGGTCGGGATGGCGGCGGAAGAGCGTCTTGGGCAGCAGGTCGCCGAACACGTAGAAACCGAACACCACCGCGATCAGCCCGGCGAGGACCAGCGCCGGGTGCCCGCCCAGCGCCGCCTCGAGTCCCAGCACCGAGACGCTGACAAACACGAAATTGGCCAGCGTGTTGCCGATGAGGAGGGTCCACAGGAAGTCCTCCGGCTGATCAAGCAGGTTCTGCAAGACGCGGGCTGCGGGATTGCCGGCGCGGACCTGTTGGAGGATGCGGAGACGGCTGATCGCCAGGACTCCCGCTTCCATGCCGGAGAAGAAAAAGCTCAGGGCGAACGTGAGTCCCAGCACCAGGAGCAGCAGGACGGTGTCGTTCATCGCGGCGTGCCTCCCTTCGCCACCCGCTCCACGAGCACCTCACGCACCCGTCGTTCGTCGGCCACGGTCGCGGTCCAGCGCAGGCCGCCATGCACCACCGACTGGCCGGGCGCGGGGACGCACTCGGCGAGCGCCACCACCAGGCCGCCGACAGTGTCCACCTCCGGTAGGTCGCGCAACTCGGGGAACTCGCGGCGGAAATCCTCGAGGCGCATGGTCCCATTCACCCGCCAGCGGCCCTCGCCAACCTTTTCGAGGATGAAGCCCTCCGGCTCGCCTTCACCCCGAATGTGACCGACCATGCTGCCGAGAATGTCCTCAATCGTCACCAGGCCGGCCGTGCTGCCGTACTCGTCCACGACGATGGCCACGCCGCGGCGCGAGCGCTGCAGCCGCTTGAACAACTGGAGCAGATTGATGCTCTCGGGGACAAACGCTGGCGCCTCCACCACTTCCGAGAAGTCGGCGTTGGGATCCAGCAGGAGATTGCGCGCGTTCAGGATGCCGGCGATCGAGTCCAGGCTGCCATCGTACAGGGGCAGGCGCTGATGTCTTAGCCGGCGGGCGGCGGCGACCATTTCCTCCAACGGCAGGTCGTCCGGCAGGGCATCCATCTGGGCCCGGGGCCGCATCACGTCCTTGGCCGTGCGGCGGTCCAGCGCGAGGATCTGGAGGATCATGTCCTTCTGGCCGCGCCCGAGCGCTCCCTGCTTGCAGGCCAGCTCGACCAGCTCCGCGTAATCCTCGTCGGCCGCGCTCGTGACCGGGCGGAGGAACCGGGGCAGCAGGCGAGCCACCAGAAATTCGCTGACCCGTTGGCCGACCCAGCGCACCGGTTTGCTGAGCCCCCGGAAGCCGCGCAGCGGCCGCGCCACCCGCAGCGCCCAGACCACCGGCGCGCGGGTGGCCAGCGTCTTCGGCAGCTACTCGGCTAACCCGAAGAGCAGCACCAGCGCGGCCGGCACCACCAGCCAACCGGACCACCCGGCGTTGACCACCAGCCACAGCGCGCCCGCCACGACCCCGGCGCTGGCGAAGACGTTGCCAAAGACGATCGCGGCCAGCACCTCCTGCGGGTGGGCGAGCAGGTCGGCCAACACCCCGCCGCGCCGTGCATCCTTCCCGGCCAGTTGCCGTACCTGCCAGGGGCTGAGCGTGAAGAGCGCGGTCTCCGACAGGGAAAAGAAGAAGCTCACCCCCCCGCAAGCGAGGGCTCCCAGGGCGATCCATGTCGGCGTGTCCGGCACGTGCGCTGGGACTATGGCGCACTCCAGCGGGGCGATGAAGGCAAAACGGCACCACCGGCTGCCAGCCAGCAAGGGCGGTTTCAGTTCAAGGCGACCCGCAGGATCGGCGGGCCACTCCGATGGCGCGAAGGTGGACGAGGCGGCGCTGGGGGAGCGGGCCCGCCCTTAGCCGGAACGATTCAATTGAATGCGGGGTGGAACGGGCCGCTGGCCCGTTCTGTCGGGCGACCGGCCCGACAGTCGAACGCACGAGACTGCCACTGAAGGGTGTGCGGCTTCCGTGCGCATAGCTGGGCGGCAAGTTGCCGCCCAGAACGGCCAAGTTGGCCGTTCCACCAAAAAACTACTGCATCGTTCTGGCTTAGAAACCCACGCTCGGCTTCTTGCCCTGCTTGACGATGGTCTTCTCGTCCTCCCAAACGGCGATGCCTTCGCGCGAGCTGAGCGAGAGTTGGAAGACGAAGGCCGACTGCCGCTTGCTGCCCTCGGTGATGCGGTCTTCGATGATCTTGCCGGCGAGGGTGTAGTCGGGCGCGCGGTTGCCGATTTGATACCGGGCCGCGAGCGGGTCTTCGGGTTCGTCCGCCAGGCTGATGGTGGTCGAGGTTACCACCTTGCCCGTTTTGAGGAGCGCGACGCGCATCTTTTTGACGAGCAGGTCCACGTCAATCTGGCTGCCGGTGCTGTTCTGAATGCGGCTGATGGCGAGCAACGCCGGGCTGCCGGGCACGCCGCTGCTCAGCAGGCCGGGGTTGATCTGGGCCTCGATCAGCGAGTTCACCATGGTGTCCGCCGCGTTGGCGAAGTCCTGGATGTTGATCTGGGACGTGGTGGTCAGCAGCCGGGAGCTGTCCGGCTCCACGTAGGTGGTCTTGCTGGCGCAACCAGCGGTCAACAGCGCGGCCAGAGCCAGCGCCGGGAGGAGGGATGATTTCATGAGTTGCGGGTCAGTTCAGGGATTCCAAAAACTTCAGGCGGTAATCTTTGGCCTCGGCGGTGGGGGCGACGATGGTGATGTAGCCGGTCTCGCGGCCTTCGAGCGAGCGCGCGATGGCGGACGCCTGCGGTTGGCGAATCAACATGCCGTTGGCATCGAACCACTCGACGCGGTAGGTGAAGCGCTGGCGCTTGTCGGTGAGGTTCCGGACTTCCACCTGGACCTTGAGATGTCCGTTCTCGGCGGCCAGGGCGTTGACCGCCGTAACGTTCACCTTTTTGTCGAGGCTCTTGTCGGTCACCACCTTCTTGAAGGAGACCATGCGATCGTTCGCCCCGGGGGCGGCCGGTTCGACCGTGTTGACCGTCCTGGTCGAGGAGCAGGCGGCAAGCAGTCCGGCCAGGGCGGCGGCCCCGGCGGCGCGGAGAAACGAGGGCGCGAGTTTCATTGGAGTTTGAACTGGCTGACCAGCAGCGGCGAGCCCGCTGCCACGGCCTTCACGTAAACCACATTCACGACGCCGTCAACCAGCGTCACATTCAGCGACTGCCCGCCGGGCGCCGCCACGGTAAGCCGGCGGCTGGCGGGCGTATTGACCCGCGCCACTTGAAACTCCTTGGGCAGCGTCGTCCACGAGCGGGTGTCGGCGATGTTGACGGCCATCTGCGCCACGGCGGTCACGATGCGGACCAGCATACCCAGTTCGTCGCTTTGTTGCGAGGCGGCCCGGTTCGCCGCGTAGGCCGCCGTGCCCCTGGCCAGCGTGGCAATCACGGTACGGGTGACGATCGCCGGCAGTTCGTTGCGGAAGTCCTGGGCGATCACCGCGTCCATGCTGGCGACGGGGCGGGTGGTGACCTGCACGCCGTCGGCGCTGACGGTGATGGCCGGCAACTGTCCCTCGTGGAAGACCAGCTTGGGGAACGCGGCACCCACGTAGGATACGTCCGCGAAGATGATCGGGATGTCGATGCGCACCTGGTCGCGGCTGGCCGCCCGGCCGTTTTCGAAGATCACGTAGGTCAAGGGCGGCGGGCGTTGGCCGCGCAGCAGATCCTGGGCGGTCCGCAGGTCGGCGGCGACGAACGGGTTGTCGCCCGCCATCTCGATCACGCGCTGGAGCGACTTGAGCGCGCGTTCCAGGTCCGACGCGCCCGAGCCGGCGTGCAGGAAGTAGAGGCCGTCGAGGTACACCGCAAAGGGGTTCACGTAATCCGCGTAAGCCCGGAAGCCTTCGAGGTTCTGGGAGAGCCCGCGGAGCGCCTGGTTGAACGTGGGATCGGACTTGGTCCGCGCGACGGCCTGCGGATCCTTGCTGGCCCGCTCGGCGGCCTGCGCCTGCTCGATGCGCCGGCGGTTCTCCGCCACCGCATCCTGCTGGCGCTGGTAGGTGCGGATGAGCTCCGGCCGCGCCTTGTCCGGCTCGCCCAACGCCAGGTAATTCAGCGCCTTGTAGGCGTGCAGCATGATCTTGTCGTACGGGCGGCCCTCATAGGCGAGATTCTGCTGGTTGGAAAATGTGGCGAGCGTTTCCTGCCCCACCCGCACCTTGGCGGCCTGCTCGTAGCGGTCAATCTGGGCGGCCGCCGCGTCCAAGTGGCGGTTGCTGTTGGTGTAGTCTCCAATCGCGCGCAGCGCGGCACCCGCCTCGAGATTCCAGATCACTGCGTCCTTGCCGCCGGCCTGCTTGCGGGCGCGGTTGGAGAAATCCCGCGCCGCCGCCGCGTAATTGCCGCCGGCCCAGGCCCCGCTCATGCTCGCGGCCTGATCCTTGTAGGTGGAACACCCGCAGGCCAGCGCCAGCCAGCCTGCGCACGTCAGCGCCAGGGCGGACCGACTTCGTCCTCGCCTCCGGGCTACGGGGGCGCGGCCGGCCGCGTTCCCCGCTGAACGGGGCTCGCCCGGCGTGTGTTCTTCGGGATTCATTTCACCCATTTCGCAGGCGGGAATCTGAAGCGGGCGGGTTGAATGCACAAGCCCGGCGGCGGCGGACCGGACAGTCAGCGGGCTCCCGAACCGGGCCGCACTCAGCCGGCGGGGCCCGGATTGCTGGCCGGGACCGAACCACTCGCCCGGCGCGCGAACGAAGTTGTCGGCGGACCGGGTGTCGCCGTCGGACTTGCGTTGCATCTGTCCTTCCGGCCACCTTCCGCGGCGTGAACGATCCCGCCACGCTCTATCTGTCCGTGGTGATTCCGGCGCATAACGAGGCCGAGGTGATTGCGGAGACGCATCGGCGGGTGACGGCAGTCTGCGGCGCGTTGAACCGGCCGTACGAGTTGGTGGTTGTCAATGACGGTTCGACGGATCGCACCTGGGATCTCCTCGTCGAGCTCTCGCGGCGGGATCCGTGTCTGGTGGCGGTGAACTTGTCGCGCAATCACGGCCATCAACTGGCGCTGACGGCGGGCCTGCACGTGGCCCGGGGCGAACGGGTGCTGGTGTTGGACGCCGACCTCCAGGATCCGCCCGAGCTGCTGCCGGACCTGCTGCGCGCGATGGACGCGGGGGCCGACGTGGCCTACGCCCAACGGCGGACGCGGCCGGGCGATCCGCTGCTCAAACGAATTCTCTGCGCGCTGTTCTACCGCCTGCTCGCGCGCTTGTCCGATGTGCCCACGCAACTGGACGCGGGCGATTTCCGGCTGCTGAGCCGCCGGGTGGTGGACTTGCTGCGCGCGATGCCCGAGCGCCAGCCGTTTCTCCGGGGCATGGTGAGCTGGGTGGGCTTCCAACAGACGCCGGTGTTCTACGATCGCGACGCGCGCTTCGCGGGCGTCTCCAAATACCCGTTGTCCAAGCTGCTGAAACTCGCGTTCGATGGGGTGGTGTCATCCAGCCTCAAGCCGTTGGCCTTCGCGACCGTGGTGGGGTCGGTTACGGCGCTGCTGGGACTGGCGTTGCTGGCGTACGCGCTCGGTTCGTGGCTGTTCGTCGGCGGCACGCCACCCGGCTGGACGAGCTTGATCGGCGCGGTTGTGTTGCTGGGCAGCCTGCAGCTCTTCATGCTCGGTATCATCGGCGAATACCTTGGCCGCATCTTCATTCAAACGCGGGGCCGGCCGGTCTTCGTCGTGGACCAGGTCGTGCGCGCCGGGCGCGTGGTCCATGGGCCCGGCGCGGCGCCGAATTGCCCAGCCTCCGCGAGCGCCGACGTCGTCAGCGGCACCCCGCCCTCCCAGAAGTTCGCGCCATGAATGTTGTGCGGCCCCTCTTCTGGCGCTGCGCCGGCCTCGGACGGGTGTGGCTCCCGCTGTGCGGCCTGGCCGCCCTGGCGTTCGGCGGTGAGCCGCCGCTGCGCCTCGGGATCGCGCTGCCGGCGGTCGAAGCCGCCCTGTTGCTGTCAGTTCACGGGGACGCCTCCGCGCCGCTGACGCCGGCGCGAGCGGAGCGCATTGCGTTGCTGCAGGCGGGCCGCGTCGAGGCTGGTGCCGGCGAATGGCAGGAGGTGGCGAGCGAGCGAAGCTGGCGGGATGGCGCGCTGGTTTGGGCCTTGCCGGCGGGGGCACGCACGGGGCCCGCGGGGTTTTTCGTCGCGCGCGAGTTGCCCCTGCCGCCGGCCGTCACCGTGAGCAATGCGACCGGATTGCGGGCTGCCGTGGCCGCGGCAGTGCCCGGGACGCGGATTCAGTTGGCGCCCGGCTCGTATCCGGGCGGCTTTTTCTTCGGCGGCGTGCGCGGCGAGCCCGGGCGGCCGGTGGTGATCGCTGCCGCGGACCCGGCGCAACCGCCCGTCATCCAGGGCGGTGGGAACGGCTTTCAGTTTTCGGATCCGGAGTGGCTCGAGTTGGAGAACCTCGTAATCACCAGCGCCACGGGCAACGGCCTGAACCTCGATGACGGCGGCTCGTTCGACACGCCGGCCCGGCACATCGTGCTGCGCGGGTTGCGGATCAGCGACGTGGGCCCGCGCGGCAACCGTGACGGGCTGAAACTTTCGGGCGTGGTGGACTTCCGGATCGAGGGCTGCGTGATCGAGCGCTGGGGTGACGGCGGATCGGCGGTGGACCTGGTGGGCTGCCACCGCGGGTTGATCGTGAGCAACCTGTTCCGGCACACGCCGGCGGCAGCGGCGGCGGGTGCCAACGGCGTCCAGACCAAGGGCGGCACGCGCGAGGTGGTGATCCGCCGCAATCGCTTCGAGCACGCCGGCGCGCGCGGCGTGAACGTGGGCGGCAGCACGGGCCTGGAATTCTTTCGGCCACCGCTGGTCCCGGGGGCGGAACACGCGGAGGCGCGGGACATCCGCGTCGAGGGCAACACCTTCGTGGGCGGCACGGCGGCCATCGCATTTGTGGGCGTGGACGGCGCGGAAGTGCGGTTCAACACGATCTCCCGGCCGGAACGGTGGGCGATCCGGATCCTGCAAGAGACCACGGCGCCCGGCTTCGTGCCGTGCCGGAATGGCCGGTTCACGGACAACCTCGTGGCCTTCCACTCGAGCCAGTGGTTTTCCGGCGGGGTGAATGTCGGCCCCAACACCGCCCCGGACAGCTTCGATTTTGCCCGCAACTGGTGGTACTGCCTCGACCAGCCCGCGCAAAGCCGGCCCACGCTGCCTGTGCCCGAGGTGGGCGGCGTGTATGGGCAATCGCCCCAGTTCCGGGACGCGGCCAACGGAGATCTGCGTCTGCTGCCGGGTAGCCCGGCGAGCGGTTATGGCGCGGAGGGCTTGACCGATTGAGGCCCCAATTTGCGGGCGGTTTGCCGGGACCGGTCCCTGGCCCAACTCCGGCGACTGCTGTGGCGAGTGGCGGTTTTCCGGTTTTCGATTGAACCAAGGGGGCGGCCTTTTAGATTCGACCACGTGGCGCGCAGTGAAGCATCTCCCCGACCCCGCCGAGGTGGCAGCGACGTGATTGGCATCCTGCTGATCTGCGCGGCGTGCCTGCTGCTGGTGGCGATGTTTTCGTATGATCGGCGGGATCTGGAGACCAACTTCCTGCCGGCCGGCGAACGTCCGCCCATTCACAACCTGATCGGACGCTTCGGCGCGTCGTTGGCGGATCGCGCCTTCCTGGTGCTGGGGGCCTCGGCCTACCTGTTGCCGGTGGTGCTGATCGGGTTTGGTCTGGCGAATCTGGTGTCGCCGCTGGCGTATCTGCGGCGGCGCTGGGTCTGGGCGCTGGTGCTGTTGTTGACCTGCGCGGCGGCGCTGGATCTGGCCACCAACCCGGTGGCGCACGACAAGCTGGCCCGCAATCTGCCCGCCCCCGAGGCCACGTTCATTGACCGGTTGACGCTCAACCTGAACGCGCCCAGCGCCGGCGGCGTGCTGGGCCTGAATTTGAACCGCTTTCTCTTTGGGTACTTCGGCCCGGTCGGCTCCACCATCCTGTTCGCTGCGCTGTATCTCATCAGCCTCTACGGGCTGACGAACTTCCATTTGGGCGACTGGATCCGCGACTGGCTGGAGCGGCGCCGGGCCGCGCGGGCTGTGCTCGCGGGCGACGAGAAGTCGCTCGAGCGTCGCGCGCGTGAGCTCGAAAAGGAGGCCCGGAAGCTGCAAAGCCAGCTTGAACGGGCGGCCCCGGCGGAAGCGATCGAAACGGACGCGACCGGCGCGTCGCCGGCCCTGGGCCCGGACCTCCAACCGGTCCCCAAACCAACCGTGCGCGATCTTAGCGTGCCCGCCCTCCGCGCGGCGTCCGCCGACAAGGCGAAGGCCGCAGCGCTGGAGCCCAAGCCCGTGCCCGCCGGCCCCGCGCCTGCGGACGAGGGCCCGAGCGAGGTCATTCCTGCCAAGGTGGTCGCCGCGGCGACGGTTGAGGACATCATCGGCCGGCCGTCGGAAGCTCCGCGGCCGGCGGCCGTCGAGACCCCGCCCGGGAACGCCGAGGCGGAGCCGCCCCGGCCGGTCGTTCGGCCAGCCGCCGCTCCGCCGAAAAAGCCCAAGCCCGTGTCGGTGGCGTTGCCGCCGCGAATCGGCAATTACCAACTGCCGCCGTTGAGTTTGCTGGCGCTGCCGGATCTGACGGTCAAACCGACCGAGTCCAAGGAGGACCTGGTGGCCAACGCGAAGCTGATGGTGCAAACGCTGGCCCAATTCGGCATCGTGACCCAGCCGGGCGACATTACCAAGGGCCCCACCATCACCCGCTACGAGCTGCATCCGGCGCCGGGCGTGAAGCTCGAGAAGATCACCGCGCTGTCGAACAATATCGCTGCCGCGTTGAAGGCCGAGCGCATCCACATCCTCGCGCCGATTCCCGGCAAGAGCTCGGTGGGCGTCGAAGTGCCCAACCTCGTCAAGTCCAAGGTCATCATGCGGGAACTGCTCGAGTCGGAGGAGTGGCGCCATTCCAAGTGCCGCATTCCGCTGGCCCTGGGCAAGGACGTGTACGGGCATCCGATCGTGGCGGACCTGGCCGAGATGCCGCATTTGCTCATCGCCGGCAGCACCGGGTCCGGCAAGTCGGTATGCATCAACTCGATCGTCGCCTCCCTGCTTTACCGCTTCCCGCCGGATCAACTGCGATTTGTGATGATTGACCCGAAGGTGGTCGAGCTTCAGCAGTACAACGCCTTGCCCCACCTGGTGGTGCCCGTGGTGACCGATCCCAAAAAGGTCATCCTCGCCCTCCGCTGGGTGGTGAGCGAGATGGAGAAGCGATACCAAATCTTCGCCCGGGTCGGCGTGCGTAACATCAAGGCCTTCAACGACCGGCCCAAGGATGAGCCCCTGCCCGCCCGCGAACCAGAACTGCCGTTGACCGCCCGGAAGGAAAAGGTCGAGGCGGGCGCGGAGGGCTTTGCCGTCGAGGTGGACGAGGAGATCGTGGTGCCCCGCGACGACGACATTCTCATCCCGGACAAGCTCAGCTACATCGTGGTCATCATTGACGAACTGGCGGACCTGATGCTGGTCGCGCCGGCGGACGTCGAGATGGCCATCGCGCGCATCACCCAGATGGCCCGCGCGGCGGGCATCCACTGCATCGTGGCCACCCAGCGCCCGTCGGTGGACGTCATCACAGGTGTCATCAAGGCCAACATCCCCTCCCGGATCGCCTTCCAGGTCGCCGCCAAGGTGGACTCGCGAACGATCCTGGACGCCATGGGGGCGGACAAGCTCTTGGGCAAGGGCGACATGCTGTACCTGCCGCCGGGCTCGGCCAGACTCATCCGCGCCCAGGGCGCGCTCGTGACTGACCAGGAGATCCAGTCGGTGGTGGACTTCATCGCCCGGCAGGGCAAGCCGAACTACGAGATGGAGATCCACCAGGCCCTCAGCAAGCCGGTCTCGAGCTTCGACGACGACGAGGGCAGCGGCGAGGATGAAGACCTCATCCAGCAATGCATCGAGGTCATCCGCAGCGAGCAGAAGGCGAGCGTTTCGCTCCTCCAGCGCCGCTTGCGGTTGGGCTACACCCGCGCCGCGCGGATCATGGACGAGCTGGAGAACCGCGGCATCGTCGGTCCCAGCAAGGGCGCTGAGCCGCGCGACATCCTGATAGACCTCGACGGGGGCGGCGCAGACGGGCGCTCTGCCCACCCGGCCTGAGCCGTAACGATGCCGTCGGTTTCGCGTGCAACGGCCAACCTGGCCGTTCTGGGCGGCAACTTGCCCCCCAGCCGTGCCCCCGGAATCCCCACACCCTTCAGTGGCAGCAGCGTGCGTTCGACGGTCGGGCGGGTCGCCCGACAGCACGGGCCAGTGGCCCGTTCCACCCTGCTTTCAATGGAATCGTTCCGGCTGAGTCGCGGCGGGGCAGGTTGCGTGGGCCTCACGCAGGGGTGCGTCAAAATTGTGCCCTGGAACGCACACCCGCTTGGCGCGCGGTGGGACCGCAGACGGCTTCCCCGGGCCTTTCCGACCGGTCGGCAGCAGTGGCCGAAAGCATCAGCGGCGGCGGGGCGTCCCGGGGGCGGGACACCACCGGGAGCAGAGGTACGAAGCCGAATTGCCGGCCGGCCGGTGCCAGAACAGGCTTGCGGTGTGCGGAAGGGCCGGACCGGCGGCTGACGGGTTCCGTCGCGTGGCGCTGGGCGTGGGGGCGTAAATCAGGGTTGCCGGCGTGGCACCGGCTGTGCTAGGCAAAAGCCGTTGACACTTCACGGTGCGAACGTAGAGTGCCGGCACGGTAACCCATAACCCTAAACACAGTGACTGATATGAACGGACTGACACGGAAGAACAAGAACGGGGCGTTCACGCTGATCGAATTGCTCGTCGTGATCGCCATTATCGCCATTCTGGCCGGCATGCTTCTGCCGGCGTTGGCCAAGGCGAAAGCCAAGGCCCAGAAGATCAACTGCGCCAATAACCAGAAGCAGATTGGCACCGCGTTCCGCCTGTTTGCGACGGATAACGGCGACCGCTTCCCGATGGCGGTGGGCACCAACGACGGCGGCGTGTCGGACCTGATCACCGTGGGTACCTCGGTGAACGGTGACCCGACCAAGATGTTCTACATTTTCACGGCGCTCTCGAACGAGCTGTCCACGCCCAAGACGGTGCTTTGCCCGGCGGACAGCCAGCGCGAGACCATCAGCAACTTCGCCGGCATTTACGGTACGCCGACGAAGGCCGGCATTGGCAACCGCGCCATCAGCTACTTCGTCAACATGGACGCCGACGAGACCCGCCCGCAGGTCCTCCTGGGCGGTGACCGCAACCTGTCCAATGCGACCTTTAATCCCAAGAACGACGCCTCCTACAAGGTCCAGCAGACCCTGTTCTGGCAGAAGATGAACAACAAGGCTGACGCCAGCTACAACACCCAGTTCACCGGGACGATGCATCAGAACTCCGGGAACGTGGTGCTGTGCGACGGTTCGGTCCAGGGCGTCACGGGTGCGCGCCTGCGGGAGCAGATCGTGAACGCGCAGGAAGATCATCGCATCCTCTTCCCGTACGTCGCGGGCAAGAACGGTTGATTCAAGATTCCCCCGTTTCTCCCTCCAACTGGGCGCCCCTCGTGGGCGCCCTTTTTGTTTGGGCGGTGCTGGCGGAGGTTCTGCGGCCGCGAGAGAGGCGTCCGTCGCTGCAGCCGGCCCATTGACGCCCGTGAACCGGAAGTCCGGCGCGAAAGGCTGGAGATGGATGCCCCCCGGATTTTCGCCTCCTTCGGCCGTCCTCAGCCGGGGGGCGCTTTCCGGGCGATGACCGGTGGTTGTTTGGCGACGGAGGCGGGCGGTTTCCGGCTGGCGGCTCCGGTGGCGGACGGTGCAGGTTCGGAAAGCTGCAGCCAGGCACCTGGTTGCTGCGCCAGGCGGAAAATCACTTTGATTCCCGCGCACGGGTCGCCAACATCCCGCCCCGGTTTCGCCGCCACCCGCCAGGGAAGCGGGATCGTGGGTGTTTGCCCGCGCCGGCGTTGACCCTGAATTCCATGAAGCGCACACACCATTGCAATGAACTGCGCCCCGAGCACGTGGGCCAAACCGTCACGCTCTGCGGTTGGGTCCACTCCCGGCGCGATCTGGGCGGCGTCATCTTCCTCGATGTGCGTGACCGCGAGGGCCGGACGCAAACGGTATTCGATCCCTCGGACCTGCCCGCCGAGTTGTTCGCCCGGGCGTCGGCCCTCCGCAGCGAAAGCGTGGTTCGCGTGACCGGGACCGTGCGTCGGCGCCCGGAAGGCACGGACAATCCCAAGATCGAAACCGGACGGGTCGAGGTGCTGGTCCGCGAGCTCGAGGTGTTGAACCTGGCCGATCCGCTGCCGTTCCAGATTGATGATCCGGACGCGGCAGCGAAGGTGAACGAGGAGCTGCGCCTCAAGTATCGCTACCTGGATCTGCGCCGGCCCGAGATGGCCCGAAATCTCCGCCTGCGCGGGAAAGTGGCTGCCGCCACGCGGCAGTACTTCGACGAGAACGGCTTTCTCGAGGTCGAGACGCCGATGCTCTTCAAGTCCACGCCGGAGGGCGCGCGCGAATTCGTGGTGCCCTGCCGGACCAATCCCGGCTTGTTCTACGCCCTGCCGCAGTCGCCGCAACAGTTCAAACAGATTCTCATGGTCGCCGGCGTCGAGCGCTACTACCAGCTTGCCCGTTGCTTCCGTGACGAGGATCTCCGGGCCGATCGCCAGCCGGAGTTCACGCAGATTGACGTCGAGATGTCCTTCATTGATCGCGAGGACATTTACGCCACCATCGAGGGCCTCCTGAAGCGAATCTGGCAGGTCGCGCTCGGGGTGGACCTGCCGACGCCCTTCCCGCGGATGCCCTTTGCGGAGGCCCTCAATCGCTTCGGCATTGACAAGCCCGACACGCGTTTCGGCCTCGAGTTGGTGGACTTCACCGAGGAGTTCCGCGGCAGCGCGTTCAAGGTGTTCGGGGGCGCCGTCGCGGCCGGCGGCGTGGTCAAGGCCATCAACGCCAAGGGCTTCGCCGGCGTCACGCAGGGCCAGATGGACGCGATGACCCAGATCGCGAAAGACGGCGGCAGCAAGGGCCTGGCCTTCATCAAGGTCGAAGGCGGCGAATGGAAGGCGCCGATGGTGAAATTCTTCACCGAAGCGGAAAAGGAGGCGCTGCGCCGGAAGTTGGGCATCGAGGAGGGCGATCTGATCCTGTTCGCCGCGGGCGAATGGTTGCCCGCGTGCGAAATCCTCGGCCGCATCCGGCTTTACGCCGCCGAGGCGCTGCGGGCGCAGGGCAGGCTCGCCGTGGATCCGCGGCGGTTCGATTTCCTGTGGGTGGTGGACTTTCCGCTGCTGAGCTTCGACAAGGAGAACAACCGCTGGTACTCGAGCCATCATCCGTTCACTGCGCCGGTGGCCGAGGACATCCCGTT
>CAYNCT010000010.1:0-46594 GCA_964396005.1 uncultured Verrucomicrobiota bacterium
ACGCGCCAGCGGCAGGCAAGACAAGCGCAGATCAAGCTGTGCCGGGCGTGCCTGCAACCGGATGCCCTGAAATTGCGCTTTCAGATGGTTACCTGTCGCACCACTGAACGGTTTTGCGCGCGGGACCCGCAGCGGCCCCTTTCAGTCCTTGAGCGGGCGAAGGCAGGGTGTAGATCGTCGAAAGACGGCATGAATATGACTTGCCTGTCTGCGCCCGTTTGTTCATGGGGGTGGCCGCATGGTATGAATTCGTTGCCCGTGTTCGCGGCGGAACTGGCCGTGAACCTGGAAGCGGCCATCCAACAGTTCGTCGCCGCCCGCGATCAAAACCTTGGCCATCTGGAGGCGGAAGTCCTGCGCCAAACCGAAGAACCGCGGCGCCGGGCCGTCGAAGCCGCCGCCCAGACCGCGGCCGACGCTACCTCGCGCTGATGTCCAGTCTGCCACCAGCCGCTAACTCGCCGCATCCGCGGCCCCACGCGCAACTTTCGCACCCGCTTCGGGCCGGTCACCCTGCGGCGCACGCGCGGTTGGTGCCGCCGCTGCCGAAAGTGGCGTTTTGGGGCCAAGTCCGTATTGGGGCCGTTGATCCGGCTCCGCCTGGCGTTCCTCCGGGACGAGTGTCGGCGGCGGCCCCAACCTGAGCGGGACACAACTGTGCCGGTCTGGGCAGGCCGCCTGCAGAAGCGCCGCGCCCGATGCTTGACCGCCTGCTCGCCTGCTGTTTGCCCCGCTGAACCGGTCGGGCCATGGCCGCTGGAGTCCCACGACGGTCGCCCGCACCCAGCCGTCCAGGGACGGCGTCGCC
Source organism: uncultured Verrucomicrobiota bacterium (assembly GCA_964396005.1). Classification (GTDB taxonomy): domain Bacteria; phylum Verrucomicrobiota; class Verrucomicrobiia; order Limisphaerales; family J093; genus JADJWF01. The sequence goes on from CAYNCT010000010.1 coordinate 809, forward strand.
CTGTCCGGAGCGGTGCCAAGTCTCGCCGGGTCCTCCCGCTTCCGGGTTCGGTTTGCGCGGTCGCAGGCCGCAAGGCCACCTCCGCTCTCAAGCGATGCTAGAACCCCGCGCGCATTTGCCGAAGCGGGAAATTAATCTGCTTGACCCTCTGAGGCGCGTTGCGGTTTCCTCACTGCCAGCAAATTGACGCACATACTATGAGGATCCTTTCGCAAAGCGTGGTCTCGGTCGCCTTGAGCGTGGCGGCAATCGTTCCTGTCTGCTACGGATTCGGACCGTCCATCGCGCCCACCAGCTTCCCGGGTGACCCGTTCGTGCCGGGCGTGGATGTGTACATCGTGGGCAACTACCTGACCGGGGCCAATACGGTTCCGCCGACAACGTCTTCAGCCCTCGGGGTGGAACTGGATTCCGGCATCAGCTACGACACGGCCAACAAGCTCCTGAAGGTCAATTTGGCCTACGGCCCGGCCAATAGTTTGATCGTATTGCCGCCGCTCGAGGGGAATTTCCTCTCCGCCAGCCTTGGCCTCGGAGCACCCGGCGATGCGGGAACCCAACTTTTGGATATTACCTCATGGAACCTAGCCCTCGGCCCGAATGCGGGATTAATTCTGGGTTTCAAGACGCTGACCCCGGCGGAAGAGGCGCAGCTTTTCGCCGGCAACTTTTACATTAAGATTTCCAGCGACAAATATCCGTCCGGGGAGATCCGCGGCCAACTGGCGGTGATTCCCGAGCCCGGCACCTGGGCGTTGCTCCTGTCGGGATTGGCCGGACTGTGGCTTTTCCGCAGGAAGTAGTCCTCGGCGCGATCTCGACTCCGCAAGCGCGCGGCCAACACCGCGCGCTTTGTTTTTGTCGGAGTGCCGCAGAAGCAACTCCGGCAGCAAAGTCGCGACTCGCGTCCTGCCGCGCGCGGCGACTTGGAACTTGGGTCCGTCGCCGGCTTTTGCTTTCGTACCCGCGCGTCGTGTCGCGCGATCTCAACATGCCGAGAGTGACCATCCTCCCCGTGGACCTGACGGCCGAAGTTCCCGCCGGCGATTCCCTGCTGGATGCCGGTCTCGCCGCCGGCGTGCCGATGGAAGCAGGGTGCGGCGACTGTTCGTGTGGCACGTGCGTGGTGGAAATCGTCCACGGCATGGCCAACCTCTCCCCCGTTTCGGCGGCCGAGGCGAAGGTACTGCGGATGAACGACCGCGATCCCGCACGCTTCCGGCTCGCTTGTACCGCACGGGTCCAGGGGGCCGAGGTTGTCGTTCGCCAGCGCGAGTGAGCGCGGGGTGGAGTTGCGAATCGGACTTCTCACGGGCCGGCACCCGTCCTATTTTCCGGCCGTGTTAATCCGCCATGGGTTGAGATTTCCGACGTTGGCCCGGGGTGCCGCGGCGCTGGCGTTGGTCGCAGCGGTGCTGGCCGCCGACAAACCTCAGCCCACGGAGGAACAAGCTCGCAAAATCGCCTCGGCTGTGCCGGCCAGGGCGGTCGCAATACCCGCCCGTCCCCGACGGTTGTTGGTCTTCACGCTCTGCAAAGGCTACTACCACACCTCGATTCCGCACGGTGCGCTGGCCATCCGACTCATGGGAGAGCGCACCGGCGCGTTCACCGCAACGGTCAGCGAGGACCTTGCGATGTTCGAGCCGGACAACCTCGGCCAGTTTGACGGCGTGTGCTTTATCAGCGCGCTGGGCGAGCTGTTTTTGCCCGAAGAATTCGACCGATTGCCCGCCGCCCGGCAGGCCGAAATCCGCGCGAACGACGCGCGCCTGAAGGAGCATTTGCTCGCGTGGGCCAAGAGCGGCAAGGGGCTGGCAGGCATCCACGGCGCCTCGTGGCTGTTTTACAAGTCGCCCGAGTTCAGCGCGGCACTGGGCGGGTCGTTCGAGCGCCATCCGTGGAACGCGCACGAGAAGATTGCTGTCAAACTCGACGAGCCGGATCATCCGGTCGTGCGGGCGTTTGATGGGCGGGGCTTCCAAATCATTGACGAGGGCTACCAGTTCCAGGAGCCCTACTCGCGCCGCAAGAGCCGGGTGCTGTACAGCCTCGACCTCTCGCGGATGGACACCAACAAGCCCAACTTGCGCCCGGACCGTGATCTGGGGTTGTGCTGGGTGAAGCGCTTCGGTGAGGGGCGAGTCTTCTACACGGCCCTGGGCCACAACGAGGAGGAGTTTTGGAATCCCGCCCTGCTCGAGCACATTCTTGCGGGCCTCCAGTTCAGCCTCGGCGACCTGCCCGCGCCGAGCGAATGACGGGAGCCGTAAAGGTCTGCGCTGGTCCCGGTCGAGTCGCATCCCAACCGGGCGAGGTGTGCCGCCAGACGCCCGGCCTTTTGGGCGCGAAAGCGCGGAGAACGGGCTTGATTCTGGGCGGCGCCATCGCTAATTGCCAAGGGAGTAACCGGTGCGGGGAGAAGCTCAGGCCGACCAAAGCGAGCCTGGCCCCGGCCGAAGCCGCAATGAGTCATGAAAGTCATCGTTCAGAACCGAAATGGTCGTCTGGGGTTCACCCTCATCGAGCTTTTGGTGGTCATCGCCATCATCGCCATCCTTGCCGGCATGCTGCTGCCCGCGCTCTCGAAGGCCAAGGCCAAGGCCACCGGCATCAGTTGTCTGAGCAATACCAAACAACTGGGCACCGCCTGGCAGATGTACGTCGGTGATTACCAGGACCGCGTACCCAACAATTACGGCGTCACCGAGACCATTCAGGCCATTGACCAGCGGGTTTTCGACAACTGGGTCAACAACGTGATGACCTGGGGCGCCTCGCAATCCACCGCCGACAAAAGCAACACCAACCAGGCCTGGGTGGCCAGCGGCGTCTTGGGTACGTACACCGCCGCAACATTGGGGGTGTACAAGTGCCCGGCTGACAAATACCTGAGTGGTGTCCAGAAGCGGGCGGGCTGGTATCAGCGCAATCGCAGCCTGGCAATGAACTCCATTTTCGGCCGGTTCAGCATCGGCAACGACCCCACCGCCCAAGGGTTGAACTGGGGTTTCCAAGAGTACCTGCAGTACCTCAAGGCTTCATCGGTGCCCAATCCCTCGAAGACCTGGCTCTTTCTGGACGAACACCCGGACTCGATCAACGACGGCTACTTCATCAACAATCCGACCGCGACCGCGTGGCAGGACATCCCCGCCTCCTACCACAATGGCGCCTGTGGCTTTTCCTTCGCGGATGGTCATTCCGAAATCAAAAAGTGGCTCAGCCGCACCTCGAAGTACACCCAGGTGCGGTACGCCTACCCCCCGACCATGACGTTCGATGCCCAAGGTCGCCAGGACTTCAACTGGTACCTCGAACGCACCGGCTACATTGTCGCGCGCACCGGCGAGCGGAAGTTTGGTTATTGACCCGCGAATCGAGCGACCGTGACGGATTCCGCGGCAGGCCCGCCGTGGGACGCGCCTTGAGCGGCTGACCGACAGCGCATATTGGCCCGCGTTGCGCGTTGTGGTCTGACCTCCGGCGGAGCGGCTCGATTTCCTCGCCGCCCGCGCCCAGGTCAGATTCGCCGGGCCAACCTCGCGCGATTCCGTTCCCGCAGCGGCCGCGCCGGTTGCGACGGCGACTCGTTGTGGCACCTTGGACCGAAATCGAAATGAACACCGACCCTGTCCTGATTTCCCGTCGCGAGGCTCTTGCCCGCGTGAGCGTACTAACTGCCGCCGGAGCGGCATCGCTCGCGTCCCTGAACGCGCAGTCCACACCGGCGGCGCCCTCGGCCACGCCGACCGGCCCCTTTAAGCTGGCGCCGCTTCCCTATGCCGCCGACGCGCTTGAGCCGCACGTGGACGCGCGAACGATGGAGATTCATCACGGCAAACACCACGCGGCCTACGTGACCAATCTGAATCGGGCGGCAGCGGACGCGCCCGAACTGGCCGGCAAGTCTATCGAGGACATCATCCGGCACCTCGACCAGGTTTCCGAACGGGTCCGCACCGCGGTGCGCAACAACGGTGGCGGGCATCTGAACCACACGCTGTTCTGGCAAATGATGAAAAAGGGAGGCGGCGGCGAACCCCGGGGTGAATTGGCGGCGGCCATCGCGAAGCGCTTTGGCTCGTTTGGCGCGTTCAAGGATGAGTTCACCAAAACGGCCCTCGGCCAGTTCGGCAGCGGCTGGGCGTGGTTGAGTTGGGAGGCCGGCGCGCTGCGGGTGGAGGGCACTCCGAATCAGGATTGTCCGCTAAGTCAGGGGCGGACCCCGCTCCTGGGCATTGATGTCTGGGAGCACGCCTATTACCTGAAATACCAAAACCGTCGGGCCGATTACATTGCCGCCTGGTTCAACGTGGTGAACTGGCACTTCGTGGCGGAGCGCTTCGCCCGGGTGACGGCCTGAGCCCGGCGGCGGACCCGGCTGAGCGCGCCGGCCGTTTCAGCCCCGCGCGCTATCGGCGAGGGCGTCGAAGAGCGCCTCGACGTTCTCGATCGGCGTGTTGCCCTGGAGGTTGTGGATGGCGTTGAAGACGTACCCGCCGCCCTCGTGGAAGATGGCGATACGCTCACGCACCTCCTGGTACACCTGGGCCGGCGTGCCGTGCGCAATGGTCTGTTGCGTGTCCACCCCGCCGCCCCAAAACACCAGGTCACGGCCAAATTCCCGCTTGAGACGCCGCGGCTCCATGTCGAGTGCCGAACACTGGACCGGATTCAGGACATCGAACCCCGCCTCGATAAAGTCCGGCAGGAATTGGTACACCGAGCCGCACGAATGAATGAAGGTCTTCCAGCGGGTCCGCCGATGCACCAGCTCGTTAATCCGCCGGTGATACGGCATGAATAACTCGCGGTAGGTCTGACGGGAAATGAACGGACCACGTTGGGTGCCGAAGTCGGTGCCGGTGATCAGAGCGACCTGGATCGTGTCACCAAAGAGGCTGATCAGGGTCTCAACATTGCCGAGGGCGACTTCGCACTGACGCTCGAAGATCTGCCGCACGAGGTCCGGCCGCGCCTTGGTGATCATGTACCACTCCGCCACGTCGCGGATCCCTTTCGGGCGCTTCAGCCACGGAGCGGGCACCAGCGCGATATCCCCGAAGCCCGTTCCGGGAATCACGAGGACTGTCCCACAGTCGGCCCGCGCCTGGCACCAGGCCTTTTTGTCCTGGTAGTAGGCGAGATCTTCCGGCGTCAGCGGGCCGAATTCCTCGGTGTTGTCCACGGCATCGAGCCGGTCTTCGTCAATCGGCTTCTGACGGATGATCGCATCGAAAAAGTACGCCCCCTCGGGCATGTGGCCGCTGGGAGCCGCGCTCGTGTCACCTTCCGGGTACATGTACCAGCCGCCATCAGGCGCGGGCGTGAGGTTCATCTGCCCGGGCAACAGACAGGGCGTGCCGTCGAAAGTGGTAAACGGTTTCCAATCTCTGGCCTCCGTGCCGAACATCGAGCGTCGACCGAGCACGCCGATGGCGTCAATCCCCAGCGCCTCGCGCAAGCGGTCGTCCACTTCACCGAGCATCTGGTACGGTTCGATCACCTTCACGCGGTAGTTCGCCTCGCCTAAAAGCCGCTGGCGGAGGCGGTGAACCACGGACACGTGCATGCCGGTGACAAAAGTGGCGCCAAAATCCACCGGCACGCGGTCCGGCTGGCGATGGTCTAACGCGGTTTGCAGTCGTTCGCGGGGGGTCATACTGAAGCTCTTGCCGTTGATACAAACGGCCGGGTGCCGGTCGGGCAACTGCAAACCCGGCGGACCGACCACACGGCCCGTTGCCGGCCGGCGCGGCGCCGCGCAGCGTCACGTCGCCACCGGCGATTGCCGGCCGCGCCGGGTCAGATGGCCACCAGTTCCTCGGCGGACACCAGGCGCAGATTCGCTTTCCGCAGCAAGCGACGGCACCGCTCCACGTCCTCCGCCTCGATCAACAACACCGCCCGCCGCTGCGAAACGAACCCGGACGCGTTCTCAACATTGACGCCTTCGCCCGCGAGACACTCGACGACCAGGTTAAGGCCGCCGGGCCGATCCTCCACCTCGATGGCGATCACCTCGATCTGCGACACCGAGATACCATGCTGGCGGAGGGCCTCGTAAGCGAGGTTGTGCTTGTCCACGAGCAGCTTGATGACCCCGAACGATTCCGTGGACGAAATCGTCACCCAGAGGATGTTCACACCAAGGTCCGCCAACACCCGGGTGGTGCGGGCGAGTTGTCCGATCTTGTTCTCGGCAAAGGTGGCCAACAGTTTTACGGCGCTCATGAGTGGAAGCGCCGGCTCTTTGCCGTCCCGCGCCCCGCTTGTCAACCTCCCCGTGGACCGGCCCTGGTGCCCGGCGCCCTTCGCCTGCTCCGCAACGCCAGCCCCCCTTGGCGTCAACCTCGCCCGATAGCGCGCGTCACGGAGTCACGGCCGACGCGCGCACTCACCGCGGGCGCTCCGTTCCTTTGCACGCCGGAAGGTTCAACCCGCGCGGAGGATTTCGCGCAGTCGCTCCGGCGCGGCGGTCGGCGGTTGGCAGGCGGCGCCGGTGCAAACATACGCCGCCCCGCGGCCATCGGCCGCCGTCCGGGTGCGGGCAAACGGCTCCACGGGACCGGTCGTCCCCAAGACCACGCGCTGCGGCTGATACACCGAGTGCGCCGCGCGGAGCAGCGACCGGAATTCCTCCGCGGCGGGATCGCCGGCCAGCACCACCCGCACCGGCGGTTGGTGCCAGAAGGCGAGGGCTTGCAGCAAGTACGGCACGGCTTGGGGCAGTTGCCGCAAGCGGTCGGCGAACAAACGCAGCGTGCCTTCCGCCAGGAGCCGCAAATCGTCGCGGCCGGTGATGGCGGCGAGCTTTAACAGGGCGAGCGCCGCCACTGAATTGCCCGACGGCTCGGCGCCGTCGTAGTCCTCCTTGAGCCTTAGAATCAAGTCGCCGCCGGCGCCGTCGGTCTGCCAGAAGCCGCCCGCGTCGGCGTCGCCAAACCGCTGGCTCATGGCCTCGGCCAGCGCGATCGCAAACTCCAGGTGTTCGGCGTTCAGGGTCGTCTCGTACAGGTCGGTCACCCCGGCGAGCAGGAACGCGTAGGCATCGAGCAACTGCACCGAGTCGCGCTCGCCGTCACGCCAGCGATGGTACAAGGTGCGCGTTTCCGGGTCCCACAAGCGGGCTCGGAGGAAGGCGAGGTTCCGTTCGGCTGCCGCCAGGTGGTTGGAGTCGTTGAGCACCGCCGCCGCTCGCGCCAGCGCCCCCAGCATCAGCCCGTTCCACGAAACCAGCACCTTGTCATCGCGATGCGGTCGCACGCGGCGCGAGCGCACCGCGAAAAGCCTGGCCCTGGCCGACGCCAGCAAGCGCGCTTCTTCCGGAGTCAGGACGAGGTTGGCGCGGGTGAGGACGTTCTGATTGGGCAGCGGATCCGGGTCGCTGTGGTCCACAAAGTTGCCGTGCTCGGTCACGCCGAAGTAGCGGGCGGCCACGTCCAGTTCTGCGGCCGGCAGGACCGCGGCCAGTTCCGCCCGCGTCCAGCAGTAAAACTTGCCTTCCTTGCCCTCGCTGTCGGCGTCCTCGGCCGAATAGAACCCGCCGGCCGGATCGGTGAGGTCACGCAGCACGTAGCCGATGGTTTCGCGAACCACCTCGGCGAAGCGGGTCTCGCCGGTCACCAGCCAGGCGTCGAGGTAGAGGTGGATGAGCTGCGCGTTGTCGTAGAGCATCTTCTCGAAGTGCGGCACCGTCCACGTGGCGTCCACCGAGTACCGGGCAAAACCGCCGCCGAGCTGGTCGTACATGCCGCCGGCGGACATGCGTTCGCACGTGTGCCGCACCATCGCGATCGCCGGGGCGTCGCCGGTCCGTACGCCGTGCGCCAGGAGAAACGCCGGCACACCGGGACGCGGGAACTTGGGCGCGTCGCCAAAGCCGCCGTGTCGGGGATCATACTCCGCCTTGAAGGCCGCCGCCGCCGCGTTCACGGTCGCGGGTCCGGGCAACTCGTCGGCCGGGGCCTCGCGCTGCGACCACTCGGCGAGCCGCCGGCTGATCTCCTCGGCCGCGCCGACCACCTCGGCGCGCCGCGTCTTCCAAACCTCGACGATCTGCTCCAAGACCGTCCGGAAGCTGGCGCGCCCCGGGCGCGCGACCGGCGGGAAGTAGGTGCCGCCAAAGAACGGCTTGAGCTCCGGCGTGAGGAACACGTTCAACGGCCAGCCGCCGCCGCCTTGAGTCGCCTGAACGTAGGTCATGTAGATCTTGTCCACATCCGGCCGTTCCTCGCGGTCCACCTTGATGCTGATGAAGTGCTCGTTCAGGAACCGCCCCAGGGCGGCGTCTTCAAAGGACTCCCGCTCCATCACGTGGCACCAATGGCACGTGCTGTAGCCGATGCTCAGGAAGATGGGCTTGTCCTCGGCGCGCGCGCGTTGGAACGCCGGCGCGCCCCACGGATACCAGTCCACCGGATTGAACTGGTGCTGGAGCAGGTAGGGCGACTTCTCGCCCGCGAGGTGATTGGGGGAACGGGGCGACGACGATGGATTCACAGCAAATGGCGGCCCGGGACGAGGCGCCTCTCAAGCCGCCGGCCGGCGGGAGGCCTTTCCCATGGCCGCGGAAGGTAGCGCCCGATCGGCCGTGGGCAAACCGAGCTACGCCCGGCGCCGGCTCGCCCTCACGCTGCGGGATCGAAGCCGGGCACGGCGAGTTGTTCGCCACCCTTGAGGGCGGATTGGTGGGCCACGATGCCCGGGGCCGTGTAGGCGACCGCTTCATAGACATCCACCGCCGGGCGGCGGCCTTTCACCAGGGCATCCACGAACTCGTGGGTGAGGAAGGTGTGCGAACCCTCGTGGCCGCTGTCGTGTCGCAGTGGCTCGGGCAATAGATCGGTGCGCCACCATTCGGGTTGCGCGTAACGCTCGAATTCGGGGAGCTGGCGCTCGAAACCGCCGCTGTCTTTCTCGGTCTGTTTTCCCGCCCGCACGATCACCGGCCCGAGGCCGTTCGGATGCGGAAAAAAGAAACTCATTTTGTCGCCGTACCACTGGGCGCGTTCGGTGCCGCGATGCGCGCCCTTCCAGTAAATCGCGACGCGGAAGGCATGGCCGCGATCGGTGGTGAAGAAGGCGGTCTCGTTCCAAAACGGGTTGCGGTAGGCGTTGTCCTTGACGATCGGGTCATCGTCGCCCCAGCCCACGCAGGCGACCTTCGTCAGCCGCTCGCCCGTGACGCCCACCAAATGCGCCGTGCAGTGGGTGGGGTAGTGCATGGGCGGGAAGCCGTGGCGCCAGGTACGTTGACCGCCTTCCCAAAACAACACCTCCAGCCCCGCGTGGTGATACTCGGACTCGCAGTAGTAGATCGTGCCGAAGCGGCCCTCCTGATGGAACTTGCGCGCCGAGATGGTGGGTTGCTGGTAGTAACTGGTCTCCGCCATCATGTACGTCAGGCCGGTTTGTTTCACCGTATCCACCAGCAACGCGCACTCCTCGAGCGTCATCGCGGCGGGTACGGCGCAGATCACGTGCTTGCCCGCCTTCAAGGCCGCCACGGAATGGCGCACGTGGTCCGGCGCGCCCGTGAACACCGCGACCGCGTCCACGTTGCGGTCCCGAATGAGCTGCTCCAGCGAATCGTACACCTGGTCGCAGCGGAACCGGTCCCGCAGCGCGGCCCGCCGGTCCGGCCGCAGATCACTCACCGCCGTGACGCTGCAGTTCGGATGCTCGTGCCAGTAAAAGCTGCACCCGAAGCCGCCGCCCACGACGCCGAGGCGAACCTTCTTCGGCGCGGGTTCGGCAAAGGCGAAGCGCGGCGCGATCGTTGCCACCGACAGCGCGGCGGCGCTGCCGGCGAGGAAATCCCGTCGAGGCAAAAGCGTGGTATTCATCGGGGGCAGGATGCGGCCGGCGCGCCAGAAAAACCAGTCGCAAATCACGAGCACTGCCGCGGCGCGCGGGGCCGTTTTCCTTGCCGGGCCGTGGCGCGCTGGGCAGTTTGGGCCGCGATGAGATTCTTGGCAGCGCTGGCGGCGTGGGCGGCCCTGTGGGCAGTGACAGGGCTCGCGGCCGGCCGTCCCGCGCCGTCCCTGCCGGGAAAAACGACCGTCAGCGGGCGGGAATACCAGGAGCTGAAGGGCTTTGCCAGCGCCAAGGCGATGACCTTTGACTGGGACGGCCGGAGCCGCAGTGTTCGGGTGGCCAGCAAGTCGGTGCGGCTGGACTTTTCCATCAACCAGCGCGACATGAAGGTCAACGGCGTTGTCGTGTGGTTGTCGGATCCGGTGGTGCTCGTGAAGGGGAAGGTCTATCTCTCGACCACCGATGCCCGCCACACGCTCGAGCCGCTGCTCCGTCCGCCCCGCAACGCGCCGGAGCAGCGGGTGAAGGTCGTCGCGCTGGATCCCGGCCACGGCGGACATCAACCCGGTCACCAGGCAGGCGCGGAACTGGAAAAGACCCACGCGTTGCTCCTCGCGCGCAAAGTCCGCTCGCTGCTGCGGGCCGCGGGGTTGACGGTGGTGATGACCCGGGACACGGATGAATTCGTGGACCTCGAGCAGCGGCCGGCCATCGCCCGGCGGCAAAAGGCTGACGTGTTTGTGAGCCTGCACTACAACGGCGCGGAGGGCGGGGGCAACTCGGCCAACGGCATCGAGGTGTATTGCCTGACGCCCGCCGGGGCGACCTCCACCAACGCCCGCGGCGACAGCTCGATTTCCACCAAGGCGTGGCCAGGGAACTTGAACAACAGCCGCAACATGCTGCTCGCCTTCCAGGTCCACAAGGCGATGGTCGGCGCGTTGGAGACCAACGATCGCGGGGTTCGCCGCGCGCGCTTTGCCGTCCTGCGGAGCGCCACCATGCCGGCAATTCTTGTCGAAGGCGGCTTCCTGAGCGATCCCACCGAGGCTCAACGAATCTACAGCACTGCCGGGCGGGATCAACTGGCCCGGGCCATTGCGGACGGGGTGCTGGCGTACAAGCGGCTGGTGGAGCGGTGAGCCGCCGCCCGCCGCCGGTCACTTGGTCTTGGAGGACGACCGCGAGGCGCTTGAGCTGCCGGACTTGCCCACCCCCGCGATGAGCAACGCGCCGGTGAGCAACCCGATCGCGAACCACGCAAAATACATCAGCGCGGCGGGCAGCTTCACCGGGCGGGTGATCAACGGCGGCAGGGCAAAGGCGACCGTGTCCTTGTTGTGCATTCCCACCAGGACCAGCAGCAACAGCACCACAACGAGCAACACCAATTTGGCGATCAACCGGGCATTCATGGCTCCACGTCGGAGCGTACCGTAAGCAGCCGGTCCGGTGCGGTCAATGGCGACCCGGCGTACGTCGGGCTCGACGCCCGCTCGCCGCGCGGTAGCGTCGCCGTCGCTATGACCGATCCACGCTACGCGAAACTGGCTCAACTGCTCATCGGCTACTCCACGGCGCTCCGGAAGGGCGAGAACATCCTCCTGGACCTCATGGACGTACCCGACGAAATGGCCGTCGAACTGGTACGGGCCGCCCGGCGCGCCGGCGGCACCCCGCTGGTCGAAATCCGCCGCACGCGCGTCGTGCGCGAGGTCATGCGGGGCACCGACGCGCGACACGCGGCCCTGGTGGCCGCCGTCGAGATGGCCCGGATGAAAAAGATGCACGCCTATGTGGCGATTCGCGGCGCCGACAATGCCGCCGAAACCTCCGATGTGCCCGCGGACCGGTTGCAGCTCTTCACCCGCACCTTGCGGCCCGTCCAGGATCAGCGGGTGAACCACACCAAGTGGGTCGTCCTCCGCTGGCCCACCCCGAGCATGGCGCAGGCGGCGAACATGAGCACGGAGGCCTTCGAAGACTTCTACTTCCGGGTCTGCACCATGGACTACCGCAAGATGGCACGCGCCCTCCAGCCGCTGGCCGAGCGGATGCGCCGCGCGGACCGCGTTCACCTGAAAGGTCCGGGCACCGACCTGACCTTCAGCATCAAGGGCATCGGTGCCAAACCGTGCGACGGCCTGCGCAACATTCCCGACGGCGAGGTCTTCTCCTGCCCGACCCTCAAGTCGGCCAACGGCGTCATCCAGTTCAACACCCCCACCATGTACGCCGGCACCAAGTTCGAGAACATTCGCCTCGAGCTCAAGGACGGTCGGATCGTGAAAGCGACCGGCACCAACGAGAAACGGCTCAACGAGATCCTCGATACCGACCCGGGCGCGCGGTACATCGGCGAATTCAGCCTCGGCTTCAACCCGCACATCCTCGACCCGATGTGCGACATCCTTTTCGACGAGAAGATCGCCGGCTCCCTGCACTTCACCCCGGGGCAGGCCTATGCCGATTGCGGCAACGGCAACAAGTCCGCCGTTCACTGGGACATGGTGCTCATCCAACGTCCCGAATGGGGCGGCGGCGAAGTGTGGTTCGACGGCGAACTGATCCGCCAAGACGGCCGCTTCCTGCCCAGGGATCTCCGCCCGTTGAACCCCGAGCGGTTACGGTGATGACCGGCGGGCCCCGCCGGGAGGAAACGCGCGCCGCCCCCCGCTTTGCCGCTGGCCAGCCGTGCCGCCCGCTGCTACCCCTCGCGTATGGGCACCGACTCTGGCGCACCCGAACCTGACCGAGGCCCCGCGGCTGCCGCGGGCTCGCGCGGCGCCGCCGCCCGCCCCGCGGACGCCCTGACGCCGGTGCGTCTTGCCAAGCTCCGGCACGATCTCCGCACGCCGATCAACCACATCATCGGTTACAGCGAGATGCTGCTCGAGGACGCGGCCGCCGGCGCGGGCGGCGTCCGGGCCGAGGACCTCGAACGGATTCGCAACGGCGGCCGCCAGTTGCTCGCCCTCATCAACCACCATCTGAGTGACGAGCGGTTTGCGGCCGGCGCGGGAGATCTCCAGCAACTGAGCCACGACCTGCGGACGCCGGTTAACCACATCATTGGCTACGCCGAATTGCTCGCCGAGCAGACCGCTGGCCCGGGCGGTGAGACCCTGGGCCGGGACCTCCAGCGCATCATCGTCGCCGCCCGCCACTGGCTCGAATTAATGGAACGGGAGTTGATGGCCCCTCAGCCGGGCGATGCCCCCGCCCCGGCGGTGTCCGCGGCCGACTCCGCGCTGATCCGGCGTTTCCAGGCGGTGCCGCCGGCCGACGAGCCCGCGATAGCTTCCGCCACTGCGGCGCGGCTGTTGGTGGCCGACGACGACGCCGGAAATCGCGACCTGCTCCGGCGCCGGCTGGAGCGACTGGGCTGCGAGGTCATCGAGTGCGCGGACGGCCACGCCGCCTGGGGTCTGGCGCAAGCGGAGCCCTTCGACCTGCTGCTGCTCGACCTGATAATGCCGGGGCTCGACGGGCACCAGGTGCTCGAGCGCCTCAAGGCCGAGCCGCGCCTGCGGCACCTGCCCGTCATCATCATCTCCGCCCTCGATCAGATGGAGGGCATCGTGCGGTGCATCGAACTGGGCGCGGAGGATTACCTGCCCAAGCCATTCAATCCGGTGCTCTTGCGCGCACGCGTGGGCGCCGCCCTTGAAAAGAAGCGGCTGCGCGACGCCGAGCAGGTGTATCTCCGCCAGATCGAGGAGCAGCGCGCCGCGGCCGACCGCCTGTTGCTCAACGTGCTCCCCCGGCCGATCGCCGACCGTCTCAAGCAGGGCGAGACCGCCATCGTGGACAGCTTCGCGGAAGTGACCGTGCTCTTCGCGGATATCGTCGGCTTCACGCGGCTCTCGCTCGAGCTGCCGCCGCCGCGCGTGGTCCGGCTGCTGGACGAAGTGTTCACCGCCTTCGACGACCTCGCCGCCCGCCACGGGCTCGAGAAGATCAAGACCATCGGCGACGCCTACATGGCGGTGGCCGGGCTGCCCACGCCGCGGCCCGACCACGCGCCCGCCGCGGCCCGCATGGCGCTGGCGATGCGCGCCGCGCTCGACGCATTCAACGCCCGCAACCAGACGGCGCTGCAGATGCGCATTGGCATCAACTCGGGACCGGTAATTGCCGGCATCATCGGCCGGAGCAAATTCATCTACGACCTCTGGGGCGACGCCGTGAACACCGCCAGCCGGCTCGAGACGCAAGGTGAGCCGGGGCGCATCCAGCTCAGCGAGGCCACGGCCCGCCATTTGGGAGCGGCGTTTGACCTGCAACGCCGCGGCGTGGTGGCGCTCAAGGGGCGTGGCGAACTCACCACCTTCTGGCTCGAAGGCGCCGCGTGAGGCCCGCCGCGCCGCGGCCGCGGTGCCTATTTCCCGGGTGGCGCAGCGGCCGGGTCTCCAGCGGGAGCGTTGGTGGTCTTGGGAGTCAGGCGGCGGATTTCGATCTCGTACTTGCGCGCCGTGCCCGAGCGATTGGCGGCGACGGCCACGGGTAGCGCCTCCTGGTAGAAGCCCAGCAGGTCCGGGTACTTCGGATTCTCCTGGAAAAACTGTTCCCACAGGCCGAGTGCCTCTCCCGGACGGTTGAGGCGGGCCAGCAGCCGGGCGGCGGCGAACTGCAGCTCGACCCGCTGGGCCTTCCCGGGGTTGAGCTTGAGCGCCTCGAGGTACTGCTCCACCGCGCGGTCGGACTGACCGGTCGCGAGGTACAGGTCGCCCAACTTTTGACGCAACACGGGGCTTCGCCGAGTTTCGGGCAGTCCCGCCAGATGCGCGCTCGTGTCTGCCTCCGCGCCGGGCACGAGCAAGCGCCGGTTGGCAGCGTGCAGCAGGGGCCATTCGAGCAGCGGGCTGCGGCGGCTGGTCAGGTCCGCAGACCATTCGTCCTCGCTCCGGCCACGCGGGCGGTAAAGGGGGTCGCCGACGACGATCGTTTGCCAGGACAGTCCGCTTTGCGCGGCGTAGGCGGCCTCGCCGAAGGTGAAGCCGCGCGCCAGGAGCCGATCGAAAAAGACCGCCAGGTTCGGAGTGCCCTCGAGGTAGGGCTCGTCCACGCAACCCAGCGTGACGGCCGCGCCCTTCCCCAGCAGCGCTCCGACCCAACTGGACTGGTTGTGCACCGTGCGGGCGCTGTACGAGAAAAGGTGGTACGCCACGGCGCCCGGCATGAAGTCCACCTCCGGCAGGGTGAAGGGGCCGCTGACCGCCTGGTCGTACCAGCCGGCGTACACGGCGATCCGCGGCAGGGGCAGCGTGGCCGGAAACGTGGTGGCGTTGGTGTCCAGCCGCGTCTCGAATCCCAACTGCCGGGCGGTCCCGGCGGCGGCGAGGATCCACTCGTCGCCTACCGCGTAGTTGCCGTCCTTCAAACCGCGCGCGTCGAAATACGCGCGGCCCCAAAAGCCGTTGGTCTCCGCGCTCAAGGCCCGGTCCACCAGGTCACGCGCCACGTTGAGGCTCGGCCCGTCCAGCCGGGCCACCATCAGGATGCCCTTGGAAACATTGATGGCGGCGCCGTCCTCCGCCTCGAACACCGGATTCCGCGTCACACCGGTCAACGGCAGCCCGGCCCGGGCCAGCGGTAGCAGGGCCAGTTCGGAATCTACCGACGCCTCGTTGCGGCGCAGTTGCTGGGGCAGGCGCTCTTGCAAAGGCTCCACCAGCGTGGCGTCGCGGGTGATGCGCGTGGGCACGCCGTAGGTCAGCACCAGGTAGCGGAGTGGCGTGGGCCGGGGCGTCCAGGCGACGCCGCCGGGCTTGCCTTCGGCAGCGGGAATCAGCGTCGAGTCGAACACCAGCAGGCCCCGTTCTTCGAGCGCGGCGAGCAACGGATCGCGCAGACTGGCATTGAACTCGGCGCGCGTGATGTTCTCGGTCGTGGGCAGCGCCAGCCCGAGCACCCGGTTTTCGGGGATGCCGCGGCGCTTCGCATAGTGCTCGGCCACCAGCCGGGAATCCGGCGCCGACCGCAAATTGTACACGACGAACACCTCGTCGGCGGGCGCGGCGAACGCCGGCCCCGCAACGACGCACAACAGCCCGGCCAGCCAACAGGCCAGCGGGCGCAGGCCCCGGCCCGCCGGATGCGCCCCGGTTGTCCCCGGCGGGAAAGGTCGTCCGGCCTCGCCGCCAAACTTGTCCTGCAGCATCATTCGGCAATAACCACCCGAAGCCCGTCATAGGCAAATTCGACCCCCGGCGGCAGTTCGCGCTGGTCCACGTCGTGATCAAAGTGGTGCGTGAGGTGGGTGAAGTAGGTCCGGCCGGCGCCGATGCGGCGCGCGGCTGTGAGCGCGTCGTCCAGGCACATGTGGGTGGGATGGGGCTCGCGGCGCAGAGCGTCGAGCACGGCCACGCGGACGCCCCGGGTTTGCGCGATGACCTCGGCGGGGACTTCCTGGCAATCGCTGAGGTAGGCCAGGCCCTTGCACCCGTTCTGCTCGAACAGGAGCCCCGTCGTGGTCATCCGGCCGTGGGGCAGCGGTAGCGGGGTGATTTGCAGATCGCCCAGGGTGAACGGTCCCTCGATGAGGTGCGGCTCAGGGCGGAAGTATCCGGGGTAGATCGGGCGACCATCGAAGGCGTACTCGAAGACCCGCGCCAAGGTGGCCATCGTTGCCGGCGAGGCGTAGATCGGCAGGGGCCCGCCGCGCACGTCGCAGAATCGCCGGCAGTCATCCATGCCCATGATGTGATCGGCATGGCCGTGGGTGACCAGCACGGCGTCGAGCCACTTGATACCCTCGCGCAGCATTTGAATCCGGAACTCGGGCGAGGTGTCCACCACCAGCTTCACCCGGTCGGTCGCGACGTAAATCGAGGGCCGAAGCCGGTGGTTCTTCGGGTTGGCGAGGAACTCGGGCGGATAATCCCGAGCGATCATCGGCACACCCTGCGAGGTGCCGGTGCCCAGAAAGATGAACGAGAAGGCCATGGCGTCGCGCGCGCGGCGGCTCCGGTCACCGGTTCATCAATTCCTCGATCGCGTCCGCTTCGAGGGGGATGTCGGCCATCAGGTCCACGTTCTCCTCGCGGCCGATGACCACGTCGTTCTCCAGGCGCACCGCCAGCCCTTCCTCGCGGATGTAGATCGCCGGCTCGACCGTCATGACCCAGTTTTCCTCGAACGGCTCGGTCGTCATGCCCACGTCGTGAACGTCCAGGCCGAGCGGGTGGCCCACACCGTGCATGAAGTACTTCTTGAAGGCCGGCCGGGCCGGGTCCTGGCGCCGGATCTCCCGGAGCGACAGCAGCCCCAGGCCCACGCACTCCCGTTCGATCATCTGCTCGGCCTCGTGCTGCCACTCCTTCCACTTTTTGCCGGGACGCAGCCCGGCGATGCAGGCGCGGAGGACCCGCAGCACGGCGTTGTACACCTGGCGCTGGCGGCGGGTGAAACGGCCGTTCACCGGAATCGTGCGCGTGAGGTCGGAGTTGTAGTTGGCGTAGCTGGCGGCGACATCCAGCAGCAGGAGGTCGCCGCTGCGGCAGGGCTGGTCATTTTCGATGTAGTGGAGGACGCACGCGTTGGCGCCGCTGGCAATGATGGGGGTGTAGGCGAAGTTGCCGCCGCCCCGGATGAACTCGTGCGCGAATTCCGCCTCGAGCGCCAGCTCCGAGACGCCGGGCTTCACCTTGCGCGCCACGCGGCGGAAGCCCTTGTCGGTCAGCGCGCACGCCTCCGTAATCAACTCGATTTCCCACGGCGACTTGACGGCCCGCAGCCGGTGCAGCAGGCGCGCCAGCCGGTGATACTGGTGCAGCGGGTAGCGCGCTCGCACCCAGCGCACGAACCGCGCCTCGCGCGTCTCCACCTCGATGACCGCCCGCTTGTGCTCGTTGGCGTTCAGATACACGTGATCGGCCTCGCACATCACCCGATGAAAGAGCGCGGGGAAATCCGCCAGCCAGTGAATCTGCTCGATGCCCGAGATCTGGCGCGCCTCCTCGAGCGTCAGCTTGTGTCCCTCCCAGGTGGCGAGCTGTTCGTTCGTCTCCCGCACAAAGAGCATCTCGCGGTGCCGCTCGTCGTCCGCGTCCGGGTACAGCACCAGAATGGTCTGCTCCTGGCTGACGCCGGTGAGGTAGAACAGGTCCGAGTTCGGCACCAGCCGCAGGCTGCCGTCGGCGTTGGTGGGCGGGATGTCGTTCGCGTTGACGACCGCCAGGGAGTTGGGCAGCAGCCGTTCGCGGAGGCGGGCGCGGTTTTCGACAAACAGCCTGGGATCTATGGCACGGTGTCTCATGCGCGCCAAGTAAGCGGC
This sequence comes from uncultured Verrucomicrobiota bacterium, assembly GCA_964396005.1. Taxonomy (GTDB): domain Bacteria; phylum Verrucomicrobiota; class Verrucomicrobiia; order Limisphaerales; family J093; genus JADJWF01. The sequence goes on from CAYNCT010000010.1 coordinate 18,909, forward strand.
GAGCGCGGCCCGCGCGCGAGCCGAAAGTCCGCCCCGGTGCCGGCCGAGCTTGTGAAGCCCCGCCGCTTCCGGCTCAATGGCCGGCACGATGTTGCTGCGAGCCATCAATCCCCGGAACGCCGCGCCCGGCGCGGCCGGCCACCGACCGCGACTCAGCCGCTGGCTGGGGCCCGCCGCGCTCCTCGCGTTGGGGCTGCCCTTTCTGGCCGCGGACGACTGGCCGACCCTGGGGCGCGCCTGGGATCGCAACCCGGTGTCCCGCGAGCGCGGTTTGCCAGCCTCGTTTGATCCGGCCACAGGACAGAACGTCAAGTGGGTGGCGCGGCTGGGGACCGAAACCCACTCCTCGCCGGTGATCGCCGGCGGCCGGGTGTTGATCGGCACCAACAACGGCGAGCCCCGCGATCCCCGGCACCCGGGCGACCGCGGCGTGGTGATGTGCTTCGACGAGCGGGACGGCCGCTTCCTCTGGCAACTGGTCGTGCCCAAACGCGTTGAAGACATTTACTTCGACTGGCCCAACAGCGGCATGTCCTCGACCGCCACGATCGAAGGCGAGCGCGCCTACCTGGTGGACAATCGCGGGGTGGTCCTGTGCCTGGATTTGCACGGTCTGGCCAACGGCAACGACGGGCCCTTCCGCCACGAGGCCATCTACTTTGCCCCGCAGGCCACCAATGACCTGGCGCGCGGCGCCCCGGCCGCGTTCTTCCCCGACGGCAGCCTGCGCCCGGAGGCGCCACCGCCCGCGCGGCTCGAGCTGGGGCCGCTGGACGGCGACATCGTGTGGATGTTCTGCCTCAGCAGCGGCGCGGGCATCTGGTCCCACGACGCCGCGCACAGTTCGATCCTGATTCGGGGGCCGCATCTGTACCTCAACACCGGCACCGGCGTGGACCACACCCATCGCCACATCCGGCGTCCGGACGCCCCGAGTCTGGTGGTGCTGGACAAGGCCACCGGCCGCCTGCTCGCGCGCGACCGCGAGGGGATTGCGCCAAACATTTTCCATTCGACCTGGGCCCCGCCGGCCCTGGCGCGCATCGGCGGCCGCGACCTGATCCTGTTCAACGCCGGCAACGGCATCACCTACGCCTTCGAACCCCTGCCGACCGACGCGACGCCGGATGAGGTCCGGACCTTGAAGAAGGTCTGGGAGTTCGACTTCGATCCGGAGGCGCCCAAGACCGACGTGCATCGCTTTCATCTCAACAAGGCCGAGGGCCCGAGCAACTTTTACGGCGCGCCCGTGTACCACGACGGGCTGATGTACGCCGCGGGCGGCGGGGACTTGTGGTGGGGCAAGAACGCGGCGTGGCTGAAGGCGTTTGCACCGCCGCCGGCCAGCGATGGCCCGAGCGCCACGCTGGCATGGAGTTATCCGGTCGAGCGGCACACCTTCTCCACTCTGGCGGTCCACGCGGGGCTGGTCTATGTCACCGATTGCAGTCAGAACCTGCATTGCGTGGACGCGAAAACCGGCGCGGCCGTCTGGCGACACGAGTTGCGGGGCGAGACCTGGGCCTCGCCGTTCGTGGCGGACGGCAAGGTCTATGTCGGCACGCGGCGGGGATTCCTGCATGTGCTGGCGGCGGGACGTGAGAAGCGCGAGCTGGCAGAAGTGGCCCTGCGCGCGCCGATCAGCGCGACCACCGTGGCCGCCAACGGCGTCCTCTACGTGGCTACCATGACTCACTTGTACGCGGTGGCGACCCCGTGATTTCGCCGCGCAAGGTCACTCCTGCTGAACACCCGCAACACCATGAACCGGATCAACCCAACGCCGGAGTGCCCGCCCTGCGCGCCGGCTCACGACTGCCTTCGTCTGCCGCAGGGAGTTTCGGTTGCCGGCCGGCGGGCTCGCGGATTCGCGGGCTCTTCCGGCACGGCAGCCCCGCCGAGGAGCGGGCTGCGGCGTGACCCCGCGCGACGCCGCCGCGCCCGGGGGTGGGCCGCGTGGTTCGGCGCCGTGTGCGCGCTGACCTGGCTCAACGCGGTTTGGGCCGAGGAGGGCGTTTTAGCCCCGGGCCGGCCCAACATCGTCGTCATCCTTACGGACGATCAGGGTTACGGTGAGCTCAGCGCCCACGGCAATCCCATCTTGCGCACGCCCCACTTGGACCGGCTTCACGCCGCCAGCGCCCGCTTTACGGACTTTACGGTCAGTCCGACCTGCGCGCCGACGCGGGCCGCGCTGTTGACCGGGCGGCACGAGTTCCGCAGCGGGGTCACTCACACCATCTTCGAGCGCGAGCGGCTGAGCCTGAAAGCCGTCACCATCGCGCAGGTGCTGCAGGCAGCCGGCTACGCCACCGGCATTTTCGGCAAGTGGCATCTCGGCGACGAGGACGCCTACCAGCCCGGCCGCCGCGGGTTCGACGAGACCTTCATCCACGGTGGTGGAGGGATTGGGCAGACGTTTCCGGGAAGCTGCGGCGACGCCCCGGGCAACCGCTATTTCGATCCCGCCATCCTCCACAACGGTCGCTTTGTCAAAACCCGTGGCTACTGCACGGACGTGTTTTTCCGGCAGGCCAGCGGCTGGATCACGACCCAACACGCAGCCGGCCGGCCGTTCTTTGTCTGGCTGACTCCGAACGCCCCGCACGATCCGTTCATCAGCCCGGGTCCGGAATGGGAACAGCCCTATGGGGAGCGCGGCCTGAGCACCAACGCCGTCGCGTACTACGCGATGATCGCGAACCTTGACTTCAACGTCGGCCGCTTGCTCGACCAGCTCGAGCGCGAGCGCCTGGCCACGAACACCGTGGTGATCTTCCTCACCGACAACGGCCATTCCGTGCCCGACCTGTTCAACGCCGGCATGCGGGCCGCCAAGGGCACCGTTTATCAGGGCGGCGTCCGCGTGCCTTCGTTCTGGCGCTGGCCGGGGCGCTGGGAACCGGGCGATCGCCCGCAGATGGCGGCGCACGTGGATCTTTTCCCGACGCTGGCGGAATTGGCCAACGCCCCGGTGCCGGACGTCACGCGCCCGCTGCTCGAGGGGCGCAGCCTGGTCCCGGCGCTCGAGAATCCGCGTGCGCCCTGGCCCGAGCGGCTTCTGATCAGCCACCGGGGCCGATGGCAGACCGGCCGGGCGGCGGAAGCCCGGTATGCTCACTGCGCCATCCGCAACTCGCGCTTCAAACTGGTCAACCACACCGAACTCTACGATCTCGCGGCGGATCCCGGGGAGTCGCGGGATGTCTCGAGGGACCATCCGCAAGCGGTCGCCGAATTGCGGGCCGCCTACGACCGCTGGTGGGCCGAGGTGCAGCCGGACCTCGAGAACGAACGGGCGCGCGGACCGCGCATCAACCCGTTCAAGGCGCGCTATTGGGAGCAGTTCGGCGGCGGTCCCACCAACGAATGGCTCCAGCGGATGGACCCGGAACGGAAGTTCAGCGCCGGCCAATGAGCACCTCACCGGCCCGGCCTCCCGCTTTGCCTCCGCGGGAGGGTCGCGGGTAGGCTCCGGACATGAACCGCACCGCCTTGATCACCGGCGCCTCGCGGGGCATTGGCCGGGGCATCGCCCTCGCGCTGGCCCCGCTGGGCTACGACCTGCTCATCAACTTCGCCCGCAATGAAGCCGCGGCCCGCCAGACCGCCGACGACTGCCGGGCGGCGGCACGGGCTGCCGGCCGCGACATTCGCGTCGAGTGCCACCGGGCGGACATCGCATCTTCCGCCGAACGCGAGGACCTGGTGGCCCGCGCCCGGGCAGCCTTCGACCACCTCGATCTGCTCGTCAACAACGCCGGCATCGCGCCAACCGTTCGCGCCGATCTCCTCGAAGCCACGGAGGAGAGCTTTGACCAACTCGTTGCGACGAACCTGAAAGGTCCGTGCTTCCTGACCCAGCGCGTCGCGCGGTGGATGATCGAAAGCGGGGCCTGTCCGGCACCGGAACCGGCCGCGCGGCCGCCGGCCCGGATCATTTTTGTCTCCTCGATTAGCGCTTACACCGCATCGGTGAACCGGGGCGACTACTGCGTGTCGAAGGCCGGCCTGGCCATGCTGGTGAAGCTGTTCGCCGCGCGGCTCGCTCCGCATGGAATCGGGGTCTATGAGGTCCGCCCCGGGATCATTGCCACCGACATGACCGGGCCGGTCCGCGAGAAGTACGACCGGCTGATTGCCGAGGGACTCACTCCGATCCGTCGCTGGGGAACCCCTGCCGACGTCGGGCGGGCCGTGGCGGCCATCGCCTCGGATCTGTTGCCCTTCAGCACCGGCGAGGTTCTCAACGTGGACGGCGGATTCCACCTGCGGACGCTCTGACCGGGCCGAGCAGGCTTCGGCACCACGCCGGCGGCGGGGACAACGCACGCGGCCGCTGGCTCGCCTGCCGGGAGTTTGACGCTGGGCAACCGGTGTGAAACGGTTCGCCGAAAGTGAAGGACGGTCGCGTGACGCTGCCTGCCAAGGAATCCGGTTTGGAGCCCGAACCGAAGTCGTCGGTGCGGCTGCGGCCCATGTGGCGCCTCGCGCTCCTGGCGGTGTTGGTGGTGGGCGCCGGCTGGTTCGCCTGGCAGAAGCTGCGGCCCGCGCCGGACGTTCCCGTGCCGCCCGACCCGGCCCGCCTTGAGCCGCAGTTGCGGGCGTATCTCGGGGAGATGGCGGCCTGGACCCGCGCCGGCGCTCGGCATCCGCAGCGGCAGGCGACGCTGGGGCTGGCCTACGCGGCCAACAACCTGTGGCCCGAGGCGCGTCTGGCCTTCTCGAACGTGACCCGCCTGAACCCGCGCGAACCGCTCGCCTGGCTTTATTACGCGGTGGCGCACCAGGAACTCGGCCAAACGGAGGAAGCCCTTCGCCGTTTGCGGGATGTGGCGGCGCGGTTCCCGGACTTCGCCCCGGGCCAATCCCGGTTGGGGGAGGCGTTGCTGCGGGCCGGCCAACTCGAGGAGGCGGGCCGGGCGTTCTCCCGGATGATCGAAGTGGCGCCCAACGAATGGCGCGGGCCGGCAGGCTTGGGCGAGGTGAAATTGCGTGAAGGAGCGGTCGAGGAGGCCGTTCGCTGGCTCGAGCAGGCTGTCAAGCTGGACGCCGGGGCCCGGCCGGCGCGCTATCTCCTGGGGCAGGCTTACGCGCGACTCGGCCGCACGAACGACGCTCAGCGCGAACTGGCGCTCGGACTCGATGCCCAGCATTACCCGATGCCCGACGCCTGGTCGCAACAGGCGCCGCAACACATGAAGCTCGTTCAGGATCAGACGGCCATGGCCCGCGAACTGGTCGAGGCCGGGCAGGCGTGGAAGGCCATCCGGCTGCTTGAAGAGGCGCTCCAATACAACACCAACAGCCTGGTCATCCTCAACAACCTCGGGATCGCCTACAACCAGGCGGGGCAGCCCCAGAAAGCGAAGCCCCTTCTCGAACGGGCCCTGGCGGTGGACGCTACCTATGTGCCCGCCCTTGTGGGCCTTTCAGCAGCCGAACTCGGGCTCGGTCGGCCCGATGCGGCACTCGCGCAAGCCCTCCGGGCCACGGAACTCGCGCCGCGGAGTGTTCAGCCTTACCTCGCCCAGGCCAACGCGCTGCTCGCGCTCGAGCGCGACACCGAGGCGCTCGCCGCCCTCGAACAGGCGTTCCAGCATGACCCGCAAAACGCCCAAATCCTGACCGATATGGGCGACATCCTGCTGCGAAATCTCGGCAAGGACGCGGAGGCGCTGGCGCGTTTCCGGCAGGCGGTGGAAGTGGCGCCGCTTTCTCTGCTCGCTCACCTGAAACTGGCCGACGCGCACCTGCTCCTCGGCAACCGGACCGCCGCCGCCGCCGCTCTCGATAACGCGCGCCGCCTGGCGCCCGACAATCCGAACGTGCTGGCCCTCGACCGCGCGCTCCAGGCGCCGCCGCCATGAAGACCGCCGGCGGAAGACTTCGGCCGCGGCGGGCCGCGGGGCGGCCGCTTCGGGGCGGCCATCTCGTTCTCGCTGCCTGGCTCGTGCTGGCCGGGTGTTCCCGCCCGCCTTCACCCGGCACCGAGCAGGCGGCCCCCGGGCCATCGCCCACCGCGGACGTCTGGTTCGAGGAAGTCGGGCGCGCGGCCGGGATTGATTTTCGCATGACCGCGGGCCACCGCCCGGGCCGTTACCTGATGCCGGAGATCAAGGGCGGCGGCGTGGGGCTGCTCGATTTCGACGGCGATGGGTGGCTCGACATTTTCTGCGTCCAGGCCGGGTCGCTGTACCCCGATGCCACCCATCGTCCGGGCCACAAGCTGTATCGCAACGAGGGCGGTTGGAAATTCACCGACGTCACTGAGCGCGCCGGCGTGCGGGGCAACGGCGCCTTTGGCATGGGCTGCGCGGTGGGTGATTTCGATGCGGACGGGTGGCCGGACCTGTACGTGACCGCCCTCGGGCCCAACCAGCTTTTTCGCAACAACAGCGACGGCACGTTCACGGATGTCTCCGCCACGGCCGGGGTGGCCGATGGCGCGTGGGGCGCGAGCGCGGCGTTCGTGGATTACGACCGCGATGGGCAGCTTGACCTCATCGTGGCCAACTACATCCGCTGGTCCCCGGAGATCGAGTTGGAATGCTTCTCGCAAGGCGGGCGGGCGGATTACTGTTCGCCGCTCAATTACCGGGCGCCGTCAGTGGACAGCCTCTTCCGGAACTGGGGCGACGGCACCTTTGAACCCGCCACCGTGCGGGCGGGGCTGGAGCGAGCTTACGGCTACGGTCTGGGGGTGGTGGGCACCGACCTGACGGGCGACGGCTGGCCGGACCTGTACGTCGCTAATGACGCCACGCCGAACCAGCTTTGGGTGAACCAGCGCGACGGGACGTTCCGGGACGAGGCCATGATTCGCGGCTGCGCCGTGAACGGGCTGGGCATGTCCGAGGCCGGCATGGGCATCGCCGTGGTGGACACGCTCAATCGCGGTGTGTTTGACCTGTTCATCACGCATCTGGTCGGCGAGGCCAACCGGTTGTTTCTCAACCAGAACGGCTACTTCACGGACCACGTGACGCCGGACGGCCCGGGCGCGACGAGTTGGCCGCACACCAGCTTCGGGGTCGGGTTCTTCGACTTCGACCACGACGGCCGGCGCGATGCCTACATCGTCAACGGCCGGGTCAAACGCGGCGTGACGGACCTGGACCCCAAGGACGAGTACGCTGAACCCAACACGCTCCTGCGGGGCGTGAACGACGGAGGGTTTGCAGAGGTGCAGCCAACGGGCGGGACGTGGCCGGTCCTGCTGGCGGCGGGGCGGGGCGCCGCGTTTGGCGACCTCGACAACGACGGCGACGTGGACGTGGTGATCACCAATCGCGACGGTCCCACCCATCTGCTCCGCAACGTGGCGGGCAACCGGGGCCGGTGGATCATGTTTCGGGCGCTGGACCGGCGCGGCGTCGAGGCCGTCAACGCGGAGTTGCGGCTCGAAGCCGGCGCGTTTCGCCGCTGGCAGCGCGTTCTGCCCAATCAAAGCTACTGCTCAAGCAACGACCCGCGGGTGCATTTTGGCCTCGGCGCCCTGGAGCGCGTGGAGCGGGTCGTCGTCCGCTGGCCGCAGGGGACGGAAGAAGCATTTGGCCCGTTCGCGGTCAACCAGCTCTACCTGCTTCGCGAAGGGGCCGGGCGGGCCGCGCCGTAGCGCCGGGCGCCCGCAGTGCCCCGCCTACTTCAACAGCCGCGCCCTGACCTCCGGCGCGGGGGCGGGGCAGGCCGCCGCACCGCCGAACCAGCGATGACGGTGGCGGGCGATCAGCGCGTACACCCCATCGCGGAGCGGCCGCGGCACAAACCGCAACCAGACCAACCAGCGCCAGGGTGCGGGCAGCCGCGCAGCGATGCCCAGAACCGCATCCGTCTTCAGCCGAATGGCGTCGTCGTCCAGCAGCACGACGCTGCGGATCTCGCCGGCGGTCAGCCCGTGCGGGGCGAGCAGTTCCGCGGCCGGCTCCGAACGCAGCGGGGCGAAGCGAAATCGTCGCGCCGCATCCCGGCGGGCCACAAACCGCATCGCGCGCTGGCAGAGGGCGCAATCACCGTCGAACAGGATGATCGGACCGGAGCTCATCGTCGGATCCGCGGCTGCGGACCCGGGACTGTGTGACCGCGGGGGCGCCGGCGCAACCGGCCGGCTACGACTTGATGTCACGCAGTTGAAACGCCGTGGCGCCGACAATGAACGTGGAGACGCACGCGCCGAGGAGGATGGCCTGGGACTGGAGAATTTGCGCCCACGGCACGGGCGTGCCAAACACCAGCAGCCAGCAGCGGAAATGGTGCGGCAGAAACCACTGCTCGTAGCGGTCAAAGAACGGGATGCTTTCCATCACCACGTTCAGGAACAGGTAGGTCAGGGCGAGGATCGTGGCGGCCGCGGGCTTCATGTTGAAGCAGGAGAACATGAACGCGAGGCTGACGATGGTGCAGGCGTTGACCGCGAGGAAGGCGTGCGAGAGCAGAAACCGCTGCCACCCCTCCCCGGCCGGCAGCACGGCGAAGGCGATGTTGGGAGCGAAGACGAACATGCCGCTCCACGGGAACCACAGGCGCGCACAGCCCAGCGCGGTCGCCCCCAGGACCACCACCAGCACCCCCGCAAAGATTACGCCGGCCAGCCACTTGACGAAAAGCAGACGCAGGCGCGACACCGGCCGGCACAGGATCATGCGCAGGGTACCGTCCTCGGCCTCCTTCGCCACCAGGTCGCCACCCACCAGCGCGGCGAACAGCGGCATCAGGAGAATGATTTGGGGCAGCAGCATGAACACGGCGACGGTCAGGGCGGAAATGAACTCCTCGGCCAGGTACCCGTTGGCGCGCAGCAGACGCTCGACATCGCCCTGCCACCGTGTGAATCGAAACGCCAGCAGCATGGCGTTCTGCCCCACGATAAAGGCTCCGAAGCCGATGTAAGTGCGCTTCTTGCCAAACAGCTTCCACAACTCGTTCCGCAGGTGCAGCCAGAACATGCCTCGAGATTGGCCGGTTCGCGGCCGGCCGACGAGCCCGAAACGGCACTGCGGCCCCCGGTGCCAGACCGACGATCCATCGCGCAATAGAGCGTGACTTCTCCCCGTTTTCCATGACCTTTCGCCCGTAGGTGAAATCGCATGAGTCCGAGTTGTCCTGACCCCCGCCCGTTGGCGGCCGCAGCCGCCGGCGCCATTCGCCGCCCCGCGGCTCGCCGATTGGACGCAGTGTTGGTCGCTGCTGCGACGGTCCTGCTCGCCACCGGGTGCCGGGAACCGCAGCCGGCGGCCGTGCCGCCCCCCCGGGTGGTGGTGATCGAACTCGTTCCCACGAACGTGCCGCTGTACACCGAGTTCATCGGGCGGCTCGATTCGCCGCAAAACGTCGAAATTCGCGCGCGCGTCGAGGGCTTCGTGGACCAGATGCTCTTCGTCGAGGGCACGGAAGTGAAGGCCGGCGATCCGCTGTTCAAACTGGACGACAAGCCCTATCAGGAACGGCTCAAGGCCGCCCGGGGCAGTTTGGCCGAGGCGCAGGCATCCTTGAAAAAGTATGAGGCCGACGTAGCGCGGCTGCGCCCTCTGGCCGAGAAGAAGGCCGTTCCCCAGCAGGACCTGGACAACGCCCTCGCCGCCGTGGACGTGGCGAAGGCGGTCGTCGTCTCGGCCCAGGCCCGCGTGAGCGCGGCCGAGTTGGACCTGAGCTACTGCGACATCCGGGCGCCCATGGCGGGCCTGATCGGCGCCAAGCAGGTCTCGCTCGGCGACCTGGTCGGCAAGGGCACGCCCACCTTGCTGGCCACCCTCTCCGTGCTCGACCCGATCTGGTTCTACTGCAACGTGAGCGAGGTGGATTACCTCAAAGCCGAGGCCGAGGCGCGCCGCACCGGCAAGCGGGTCATGGACAGGCCCGTGACGCTCCTGCTGGCCGACGGCTCGGAGCATCCGGACCAGGGCCGGTTCGTGTTCCTTGACCGCGCGGTGGACCCCGGGACCGGCACGTTTCGCGTGCGCGCCGAGTTCGCCAACCCGGACGTCAAAACGGGCGACCTCACCCGCAAGGTGCTTCGGCCGGGCATGTTCGGCCGCCTTCGCGTGAACTTGGGCGTGCGCGAAAACTCGATTCTGGCGCCGGAGAGGGCGGTGACGGAACTGCAGGGCAACCGTTTCGTGTGGGTCGTCGGCGCGGACAACAGGGCCGCCCAGCGACCGGTCAAGCTGGGGCCGCAGGTCGGCAGCGGTTACCTCGTGCTCGACGGACTCCGGGCCGGCGAGCGCATCATCGTGGAAGGCCTGCAGAAAGCCCGCCAGGACCAGCCCGTACAGCCGATGACCGCAGCGCAGGCCGCCGAGGCCGCCGCCAGGTCCGCCCAGGAGGCCGCGGCGAAAAAGGCGGCCGCCGAAACGGCCGGGACCGGCGAGGCAAACCACGGCAAGGAATAACCCATGGCCGACTTCTTCATCCGCCGGCCCATCGTCGCGATGGTCATCGCCATCCTGACGGTGATCATGGGCCTGATCTCCCTCGTGCGCCTCCCGATCGCGGAGTACCCGCCGGTCAGCCCCACGATGATCCAGGTCAAGGCGACCTACCGCGGCGCCGCGGCGGAGGCGGTCATGGAGTCCGTGGCCACGCCCATCGAGTCCAAGGTCAACGGGGTGGACAAGCTGCTCTACATGCAGTCGTTCAACGCGAACGACGGCAAGATGACGCTGAACCTGTACTTCGATGTCGGCACGGACGTGGACATCATGCAGGTCAACACGCAGAACCGCGTGGGCCAGGCCGAGGCGCAGCTCCCCGCGGCGGTGAAGCAGGAGGGCGTGGTCGTCAACCGCTCCAGCCCGGACATCTTGATGGTCGTGGCGCTGGCGTCGCCGAAGGGCACCTACGACGCCGTCTTCCTGGGCAATTATCTCGACATCAACCTGGTGGACGCGATCAAGCGCGTGAAGGGCGTGGGCGACGTGAAGAACTTCACGGCGCAGGACTACACGATGCGCGTGTGGCTGCGGCCGGACCGGATGGCCTCGCTGGGCGTGACGCCGGACGACATCGCCCGGGCCATCCGCGAGCAGAACGCGCAGTCGCCCGCCGGCCGCATCGGCGGTGAGCCGGCCCCGGCGGGCACGGAGATGCAGTTCAACGTCCGCGCCCTCGGCCTGCTCCGGGAGCCGCAAGAGTTCGAGGAGATCATCATTCGCGCCAGCCCCGACGGCTCGCAGGTGAAGGTCAAGGACGTGGCCCGCGTGGAGCTGGGCGCGCAGACCTACGACCTGCGGGCGAGGTTGAACAAGTCGCCGGCCGGCGCCATCGGCATCTATCTCGCGCCCGGCGCCAACGCGATCGAGACGGCGAAGAACATCCGCCGCCTCCTCGAGGAGGCGAAGGCCAAATTCCCCCCGGACATTTCGTACGAGGTGACGCTCGACTCCACGTTGCCCATCGCCGCCTCGATCGAGGAGATCGTCCACACGCTGTTCGAGGCGGTGATCCTGGTGCTGCTGGTGGTGTACGTCTTCCTCCAGAGCTTCCGCGCCACGCTGATTCCGATGCTGACCGTGCCGGTGTCGCTGCTCGGCGCGTTCATCCTGTTCCCGGTGCTGGGCTTCAGCGTCAACGTGCTCACCATGTTCGGCCTCGTGCTGGCCATCGGCATCGTGGTGGACGACGCCATCGTCGTGGTCGAGGCCGTGCAGCATCACCTCGAGCACGGCATGACTCCGGTCGAGGCCACGCGGCAGGCGATGAAGGAGGTGTCCGGCCCGGTTGTGGCGATCGGGCTGGTGCTCTGCGCGGTGTTCGTGCCGGTGGCGTTCATGGGCGGCGTGACCGGCCAGCTCTACAGCCAGTTCGCCCTGACCATCGCGGTGGCGGTGGTGTTCTCGGTGATCAACGCGCTCACGCTCAGCCCGGCGCTGTCGGCGATGCTGCTGCGGAAGCCGACGCCGGGCCGCGGCCCGCTCGCGGCGTTTTTCCGGGGCTTCAACCGCCTGTTCGAGTGGCTCAGCAACCGTTACGGCGCGGTCGTCGGCGGCCTGGCCCGCAAGGCCACCCGCTCGATGCTGCTGCTGGTCGCGGTGGTCGGCGGCATCCTGCTGCTCGGCCGGCACGTGCCCGGCGGCTTCATACCGGACGAGGACAAGGGCTACCTGTTCGTGGCCGTCCAGCTCCCGGAGGGGGCGTCGCTCCAGCGCACCGATGAAATTCTCGAGGAGGTCGAGGCGATCGTGATGGCCACGCCCGGCGTGCGCTCCGCCGTCGGCGTGGCCGGCTTCAACATCCTCAGCTCCCTGAACTTCCCCAATGCGGCCATGATGTTCGTAGGTCTCGAGCCGTGGGAGGAGCGCCAGTCCCCCGAACTGCACGCCAGTGCCCTGGCACGGGAGTGGACGCGGCAGTTTCAGGCCATTCCCGGCGCGCGCGCGTTTGCCTTTGGCCCGCCGCCGCTGCCCGGCTACGGCAACGTGTCCGGCTTCACCATGCAGCTCCAGGACCGCTCCGGCGGGCCCATCGATCAACTGGCCGGCTACGTGCGGCAGCTCGAGGCGGCGGCGGCGCAGCGGCCCGAGCTGGCCCGCGTCAGCACCACCTTCGACCCCTCGACCCCGCAGGTGAAGGTCGAGCTGGACCGCGAGAAGGCCCGCACGCTCGGCGTGCCGGTGGACAGCGTGTTCCAGACGCTGCAGGCGTGTCTCAGCGGGCTGTACGTGAACGACTTCGTCCGCTTCGGCCGCCTGTACAAGGTCTTCCTCCAGGCCGAGCCCGAGTTCACCGGCCGGCCGGACGACATCGGCCGGTTCTACGTCCGCAACAGCGACGGCGGCATGGTGCCACTGAGCACGCTGGTGACGGTCAGCAAGATGAGCGGCCCGAACATGGTCACGCGCTTCAACCTGTTCAACGCCGCCGAGATCATCGGCGCGCCCGCGCCGGGCTACAGCTCCGGCCAGGCGATCAAGGCCATCGAGGAAGTCATGAAAACCATGCCCCCGGAGACCGGCTACGAATGGTCCGGCCTCACGCTCCAGGAGAAGAAGTCCGAGGGCCAGGCCGCGATCGTCTTCGGCGCGGCGGTGCTCTTCGTCTTCCTGCTGCTGGCGGCGCAGTACGAGAGCTGGGGGCTGCCCTTCGCCGTGCTGCTCGCCACGCCGACTGTCATCCTGGGCCTGATGCTCGGCCTGCTGCTGCGCCGCTACGACCTCAACGTGTACGGCCAGATCGGCCTCGTGATGCTCATCGGCCTGGCGGCGAAGAACGCCATCCTCATTGTCGAGTTCGCCAAGATGAAGCGCGAGGCGGGCGTCGGGCTGCTTGAGGCGGCCGTCGAGGGCGCCCGCCTGCGCTTGCGGCCCATCCTGATGACCTCGTTTGCCTTCATCCTTGGCTGCGTGCCGCTGATGCTGGCCAGCGGCTCCGGCGCCGCGGCGCGCGGCACGATGGGCACGGGCGTGGTCTTTGGCATGACCATCGCCACCGCCCTGGGCCTGTTCATCATCCCGGTCTGCTACGTCTTCGTGCAACGCCTCGTGGAGCGGGTCGGCAACAAGGCCCCCGTGCCGGCGGCTGCTGCGCCCGAGGCAGACAAAGGAGTGGCGTACTGATTAAAGCCAGAGTTTTCAAACCCGAAATCCGAAATCCGAAGTCCGAAGCAAGCCCGAAAGCCGAAGCCCGAAAGATGCAACTCGGCAGACTCTTTAAGACCACGCGTGCATATTCCTCCGCCAGTTGCACGCAAGAGAGTGCGGATATGTTTGTCCGCCCCAGCCTCAGCCGCGTCGCCCAATGCGGACAGGAATGGCCGCGCTCCAACCACGTCGTCCATTACCCGCACTCGCCACGATCCGCGGCTTTCCTCCTCGTCGGATTTCGGATTTTGGATTTCCTTCGGACTTCGGCCTTTGGCCTTCGGACCTCCCGCGCGGCGCCTCTTGCGTCCTTATGCTCCCTGCTCCTGGTCGCCGCGCTGGCCGGTTGCGCCGTGGGGCCGGACTATCAGCGCCCGGCGGTGGCTACGCCGGCGACTTTCCGCGCACCACCGGACACCACGAACGATCTCAACTCGGCCGACTCGCTCGCCAACCTCGGTTGGTGGGAGGTGCTGCGGGATCCGCAACTCCAGACCTACATCGCCGAAGCTCTGACCAACAGTTGGGACATCAAGATCGCCGCGGCGCGAGTGCTCCAAGCCGAAGCTGCGGCCGGCGTCACCCGCTCGCGGTTCTTCCCCACCGTGGGCGCCGGAGCCGACTGGACTACCGCGCGCGTCTCGGAAAACGGCCCGGCCGGCGTGCCGGCGGGCGCCGACCCGGTGCGCGAGTTTGGCTCGGTCTCTGGCACCCTGGCCGCCTACGAAGTGGATCTCTGGGGGCGGCTCCGCCGCGCGAACGAAGCAGCCCGCGCCCGGTTGCTCGCCAGCGAGGCGGCACAGCAAACGGTGCGGCAGAGCCTGGTGGCCCAGGTGGCCACCACCTATCTGCGCTTGCTGGAACTCGACCGCGAACTGGAAATCGCCGAACGCACTTACCGCGTGCGCACCCATTCCCTGGCCCTCACCCGCGCCCGCCAGGAGGGCGACGTGGCTTCGATGCAGGATGTCTATCAATCCCAAATCCTGGTCTCGACCGCTGAGGCCGCCATCGCTGACACCCGGCGGCGGATCGAACAGACCGAAAACGAGCTGAATCTCCTCTTGGGGCGCAATCCCGGCGCGCCTGCGCGGGGCGAGAACTTTCTCCGCCAGCGGGTGGACATCATCGTGCCACCGGGACTGCCCTCCGACCTGCTCGAGCGCCGGCCGGACATCCGGTCCGCCGAGCAGCAGTTGCGGGCTGCGAATGCCGACATCGGCCAGGCCAGGGCGGCGTTCTTTCCGAAGCTCACCTTGACGGGCTTCTACGGGGTGCAATCGGTGGCGCTGTCGGACCTCTTCACCGGTGCGTCGCAAACGTGGCAGTTTGGACCTGCGGTTTCGATGCCGCTGTTCACCGGCGGCGCGCTGAGGGGGAATCTGAAGCTAGCCGAGGCGCAGTTCGCCGAAGCCGTGGCGCGATACCAACAGACTGTCCAAAACGCTTTCCGCGAGGTCTCCGACAGTTTGATCGCCGTCCAACGCGCGCGGGAGTTTCGGGAGCGGCAGGAGGAGAGCACCCGGGCGCATCAAAGCGCCGCCGAACTGGCCAACATCCGCTACGAGGGCGGCGTGACCAGCTACCTGGAAGTGCTCTACAACGAGCAGGAGCTGTTCAGCGCCGAACTCAGCCTCGCCCGGGCCCGCTTGAGCGAATTGCTGAGTGTCGTTCAGCTCTACCGCGCCCTGGGCGGCGGCTGGACCCCGCCGGTCTCCGGCACGGCCGCGGTGACACCGCCCTGAGCCGAGCCGCAAATCTCCCAACCTTATGAGCAAGAAAGTCGAACAGCACGACCCACCCAACCGCGAACCGCGCAAGCTCAAGACCGAGCAATACGAGAAAGAGCTGCGCAAACTTCAGGCCGAGTTGTGCCACCTGCAGGAGTGGGTGAAACACAAGGGCTTGCGGATCATCGTGGTCTTCGAGGGCCGCGACGGTGCTGGCAAGGGCGGGACCATCAAGGCCATTACCGAGCGGGTGAGCCCGCGCGTGTTCCGCGTGGTGGCCCTGCCGGCGCCCTCGGACCGTGAGAAGTCGCAGTTGTACATGCAGCGGTACCTCAAGCATTTCCCGGCTGCGGGGGAGATCGTGATCTTTGACCGCAGTTGGTACAACCGCCTCGGGGTGGAGCGGGTGATGGGGTTCTGCACGGAGGAGCAGTACCGTCAATTTCTCCAAGTGTGTCCGGAATTGGAGAACTACGTGGTGGACGGTGGCATCACGCTCATCAAGTACTGGCTCGAAGTGAGCAACGAGGAACAAAAGCGCCGGTTCGAGAACCGCATCACCGACCCCGTGCGCCAGTGGAAGCTCAGCCCCATGGACCTGCCCGCGCGCAGCAAGTGGTTCGAGTACTCCCGTGCGCGGGACCAGATGCTCAAGGCCACCGACACCAAGTGGGCGCCCTGGTACATCCTCCGTTCGGACGACAAGAAGCGCGCCCGGCTGAACTGCATCCGTCACCTGCTCAGCCTCATCCCGCATAAGAAGCTCAAGCGCGAGAAGGTCAAACTTCCCGACCGTGAGATGAAACTCGCCTACGATGACCAAGCCTCGCTCCGCGGCCGGCGTTTCGTTCCCGAGAAATACTGAACCGGCTGCCACCGCCTCGCCCCCCTTTATGAATTCAGCTCCCAAAGTTCCGGGTCCGCTGCCGGACAACGTCCTTCACCCCGCGGAATTTTCGGAAGGCAGCCAGGTTGCTTTTCACCGCGCCTTGAAGAGAGCGCCGGTCGCCCGATCGAAACTCACCCGAGACGGCATGGCCGTCCTGCTGGTGCTCGGTCTGACCGGACTCCTCGCCCCGCTCCTGCCGGCCTCGGCCGAGTCCGTCAAACTGCCGCCGTTAACCGTGGACTCCGGCAGCCCGCGCCTGCCCGGGAAGGTCGTCTGGGCGGATCTGGTCACCGACGACGCGCGCCAGGTGGTCGAGTTCTACAGCGAGTTGTTCAAGTGGGAGTTCCGCAACTACAGCGGTTACCTCATCGCGTTTCGCGACGACCGGCCGCTGGCCGGCGTGTTCCAGCGGGAACGTCCGGCGGGCTCGGACGCCAAGCCGCGGTGGTTCGGCTACATCTCGGTGAAGGATGTGCAGCGGGCCGCGCGCGCAGTGACCGGGACGGGCGGCCGGGTGCTGGCCGCGCCGGCCCGGCAGCCCAACCGCGGTGAACAGGCAGTGTGCGCCGATCCGGAGGGCGCTTTGTTCGGCTTGCTGAAATCCAGTTCGGGCGATCCGGAGGACTTCGAAGCCGACCCGGGCGAGTGGATCTGGATCCAGTTGCTCAGCCGCGATGGCCGCCGGGCGGCGGACTTCTACCGCGCCGTGGCCGGCTACGAAGTCGTTGAAAACACCGCTGCCGGCCGGCCAAACGAGTTCGTTCTGACCGCGGACGGATTCGCCCGCGCCACGGTCCGGACCATTCCGGCTGACAAACCGGACGTGCAGCCCAACTGGTTGCCTTTCGTGCGGGTGGCAAACGTTCGCGACTCGCTCGCGGCGGCCGGCCGGCTGGGTGGCCGGGTGGTGGTGGAACCGCGTGCGGATCTGTTCGACGGCAAGGTCGCCGTGGTAGCGGACCCAACCGGGGCGGCGGTTGGCATTCTTGAATGGTCGCCCGATTTGCTGAAAGGAGCGCGGTAAGATGAAGACGATTCGATGGGCCATCCGTTTGGGCGCGTTAGTGGCTGTCACCGGTCTTTTCAGCGGCTGCGAAAGCACCGGCAACGGCTCCGGCGGTGCCGTGTATTATGGTGTCGGGGTGTACGATCCTTGGTACTACGGCAGCTACTACAACGACGTGGATGTGGTGGTGCCGCCGCCCGGCATTCGGCCCCATCCGGAGGTTCCCGTGGCGCGTCCCCTGCCCGCGCCCGTGCCCCGGCCGACGCCGGCCATTCCGTCGGGACCTCGCCCCATGCCGCGAAGGCGGTGAACAGCCGCCCGCCCCTTTTGAAAATCGCGGTCTCTCTTGAGCCCGCAGAAGGGCTTGCTGCGGAGAAACAAGCCTGTTCGCACGATCGGTCGCTCGACGGCCAGGCGACGGGTCCGGGCGGGCATGTTGGCTTGAAATCGGTCCACGCCTCCATGGACTTCGGCTGGGGCTGGGCCAGGGGGCTGCGGCGCTACACCGCCATCACGCCGCTGCTTTTTGACGGTGGGGCCGGGTGCTCACTCGGTTGCCCCGCGCCCGTTTGAAGGCTGAGACCCAACCCGGCAGCAGCGCTGGCGAAGAGTCCGCCTTGAAGCGTGGGAGAGTCCCGAGCAAACCATTCACCAACCATTGTCGCTGGCCAAGCGCCGGGCGCGGGACTAGGCTGTTGGCGATCGAGCCTGTGAGCAGCGCGGACATAGCAAGTGCGGAGGCCCCGGGATTTCAGCGATCTGATGTTCCGGCGTGGGCGGAAATCGCCTCGCTCCGGCGCCGGCTCGAGTTTCAGCACTTGCCGGCGGAGATATCCACGCTGTTCATCCACCTGCCGGCGGAGGAAATTGACGCGCATATCAACCAGGGGTTGGGGCGGATTGCGGCTTTCCTCGGGTTCAACCTGGCAGGCATTGCCAGGTTCTCGGGTCAAGGCAGCGCGGGAATTGTCACCCATGTCTGGACGGCAGGCGGATTGCCCACGGTTCCGCCGGGCTTCACGGAGCTGGATTTTCCGTGGCTCGCCGAGCGTCTCCTGCAAGGGAAGGCTGTTCATTTGACCAGTCTGGATGCCTTCCCGCCGGCAGCGCAACGAGACCGCCAGACTTATGAACAGTTTGGGATTCGGTCCTGCTACACCTGGCCGTTGCAAGTGGCCGGCGCCACCATCGGATGCTTGAGTCTTTGTTCCGTCGGCGAGGAGCATTCTTTCCCGGCCGAGTTTGAGGCGGAGCTCGAACTCCTGGCCCAGATCATGGCCGGCACCCTTGCCCGGCAACGCTCCGAACAGGCTTTGCGCGAGAGCAAAGACCAGTTGAGTCTGGCGGCTGATGCCGCGGGCGCGGGATTGTGGGGACTCAACCTTGCCACCGGCCGCTTTTGGGTGACCAGGAAAACCCGGGATTTATTCGAATTCACCGCCGACGAACCGGTGACGTTCGATCGTTTCCTCGGCGTGGTCCACCCGGAGGATCGCGAACGCATCCGGCAAACCGTCCAGGCGACGGTGCAGGCGAAGAGCGAAAGCCAGGTCGAGTACCGCATCGTTCGGTCGGACGGCGGCCTGCACTGGATGCTCTCGCTGGGGCGGGTTCACTGTGGTAAATCCGGGCAACCCGAGACCTTGACGGGCATCTCGATGGACATCACGTCGCGCAAAGCAGCCGAGCGCGCCCACCGGGACAACGAAACGCGGCTGGCAGCGGCGATTGAGGTGGCCGGGCTGGGGTTTTACGACATGAGCCCCGAATCGAAGGAAGTGTTTGTGGATGCTCGTTTGCGCGCCCTCCTCGGGCTGCCGGACGGGGAACATCATCGCGTCCTTGAGTTCTGGCGGGAACATCTGCATCCCGAGGATCGGCCGCGCATCCTGGAGCTGAGTGAGCAAGCGTGGCGGGGTGAACTGGGCGAGGTGGCGATAGAGTACCGCTTTCTGCACCCGCAGCGAGGCACCCGCTCGTTCAGCCACATTTCGCGGGTGCAGGAGCGGGCGGGAGATAGCCGGGTGACGCGCCGGTTGGGCGTGATCCGCGACATCACCGAACATCGAAAGGCAGAGTTGGAAGCCAACCAACTGCGAGCGACGCTGGCCCACTCTAGCCGGGTCACGGCCCTCGGGCAACTGGTCTCCGCCCTGGCCCACGAACTCAGCCAACCGCTGGGCGCCATCCTGCGGAATGCGGAGACGGCGGAACTCCTGCTGCGGGAGCCGTCGCCCGATCTGGAAGAACTCCGCGCCATTGTGGTGGACATCCTCCAGGACGATCAGCGCGCGGGCAGAGTGATTGACCGCCTCCGCTCCATGCTCAAACGGCGAGGGGTGGACATGCAGCCGCTTGATTTGGCGGAGGTGATTGGCGAAGTCCTGGCGCTGGTCCAGTTCGATGCCGTCACCCGGCACGTCACCCTCGTCTGGGCGCCGTCCCCGGAACTGCCCAGGGTTCGCGGGGATCGCATTCAACTGCAACAAGTGCTGCTGAATCTGCTCCTCAATGGCATGGACGCTCTGGGTGACCCCAATCTGCAGAACCGGTTCATTCATGTTACGGCCCACGCGGCCGCGGCGCCGGGCGTGGTCGAAGTCCAGGTTAGGGACAACGGTCCGGGGCTGGCCGGCGGATCAGCGGAACGGGTGTTTGAGCCGTTTTTCACCACCAAGAGCAACGGCCTGGGCCTGGGCTTGTCGGTATCGAGGAACATCATTGAAGCGCACCGGGGAAAGATCTGGGCGGAGAACCATCCGGACCGCGGCGCGTGTTTTCATTTCACTCTCCCGGTCGCCGGGGTCGCCTGACGAGTGAAAATTCAGCCTTCAAAACCCTTGCCGCCCGCCACCGGCCACCGGCCGGCGGCCACGATCTACGTGGTGGATGACGATGTTTCCTATTTGCGTTCCGTTTCGCGATTGCTACGGGCTTCGGGCTTTCACGTTGTTATTCACAACTCGCCGGAGGAATTCCTGGGAGAATTGAAGCCGGACATGAATGGTTGCGTGATTTCCGACCTCAGGATGCCAGGCATGGACGGAATCGCTTTGCAGCAGGCACTTCAAAAAGCCGGCAGCCCCCTGCCGATCATTTTCCTCAGCGGCCATGGCGACATTCCCACCACGGTGCAAGCCATGCGCGGCGGCGCGGAGGATTTTCTGACCAAACACACGCCTAAGGAAGTCTTGCTCGCCGCGGTGAAACGCGCGCTGGCGCGCAACGAAACAGACCGGGCGGAGCGGGCGCGCTTGCAGGCGTTGCGCCGGCCCTTCGAGTTGCTGACCGACCGCGAACGCGAAGTCCTGCGGCAGGTCGTGCAAGGCAAAATGAACAAGGAAATTGCCGCCGACCTCGGCATCCACGAGCGCACGGTCAAACTCCATCGCACCAGCATCACCACCAAGCTCGGCGTTCACTCCGTGGCCGAACTGACACGCCTGGCACAGGCCGCAGGAGAGATTCGTTGACAAGTGGAGGCGTGAACGGAAGCGGCTATTCGGTTGGCCTTGCGAGCACATGAGCTGGGTTACCGTCATTTGGTCGGCAATGTCGGGCGCGTGCGTGATGCTGGCCCTGATGCATCTGCTCATCTGGTGTCGGGACCGGCGTTCGTGGGCGAACCTGTGCTTCTCGTTTACCGTGCTGGGGGTGCTTGGACTCGCGGTGTGCGAGATGATCACCATGCGGACCGAATCTCCGGAGGTGTTCGGGGTGGCGATCCGGTGGGCTCACCTGGTTTACGCCATCGGCGTCATGGGCAGTCTGGGATTTGTCCACTTCTACTTTGGCACCGGCCAGAAGTGGCTGCTCGTGCTGGCGATTGGCTCCCGTCTGCTGGTGCAGTTGCCGAATGTCACCACGGGCGTCAATCTGCATATCGCTTCGATCCAAAGTTTGCAGAGAATCAGTTTTCTCGGGGAGCCGGTTTCCATCCTCGGTGAGTGGGTGTCCAATCCGTGGGTGGCTGTGGGATGGATCGCTACGCTCGTGCAGCTTGCGTATGTGGTGGATGCCTCGGTCCGGCTCTGGCGCAGCGGCTCGAGGGAATCGCGGCGACGCGCCGGCTTCATTGGCGGCACCCTGGCGTTCTTCATCGCCTTCACCATGACCAATGCCGGGCTGGTGGCAGCGGGCGTGGTGCGGCTGCCCTTTCTTACGAGTCTGCCCTTCTTCGGCCTGCTCCTGGCGATGGGCTATGAATTGAGCCGCGAAATGTTGCGCGCGGCGCAACTCGCGGGCGAGTTACGCGAAACGGAACACCGGCTGGCCCTCGCCACCGAGGTCGCCAACCTGGGCGTCTGGGTTTACGATCTCGTGCGGAACGAAATCTGGGCAACCGACCGCTGGCGCGCGCTGTTCAGTTTCACGAAATCGGAGCCGCTGACCGTCGAGGGAATTTTGCAGCGGGTGCATCCTGAAGATCGCGAAGCGGTCCGCTTGTTGCGGGCAAATGTCACCAAAGACGGCGGTAGCTATGAGACGGAATATCGCGTGTTACTGCCGGATGGAAAGGTTCGTTGGATTGCCTCGCGTGGTGGAGTCGAACTCAACGGCAGCGGCAAACCGGCGCTGGTGCGCGGAGTTTCCGTGGACATCACCGAACGCAAAAGGGCGGAAGCCGAACTTGCCCAACAGCGCAATGAGCTGTCCCACCTGTCGCGCGTGACGACCATGAGCGAGCTGTCGAGTTCGCTCGCGCACGAGCTGAATCAGCCGCTGGCCATCATTCTCACCAACGCTCAGGCGGCGCGGCGCCTGCTCGCGCAGGAGCCACCGGATGTCACCGAGACGCGCGACATTCTCGCGGACATCGAGAGCGAAGACCAGCGGGCGGGCGAGGTCATCCGCCGCATGCGCGCCCTCCTCAAGCCGGGCCAAACCCAGCAGGTACCGCTTTCCGTGAATGAAATCATGGAAGACGTGCTCCGTATCGCACGGAGCGATCTCATCGGACGCGGCATCACCGTCCACACCGCGCTGGCCGAAGGCTTGCCGCCGGTCGTGGGCGATCGCATCCAGCTCCAGCAGGTGCTTCTTAATCTGATCCTGAATGCCAGCGACGCGATGGCCGGCCATCCGCCCGCGCACCGGCAACTGTCCCTGTCCACGACGCACTGTGATGGCTCGGTTCGGATTTCCGTTTCCGACAACGGCTGCGGCTTGCCGCCGGATCCAGAACGTATTTTCCAGCCGTTCTACAGCACCAAGCCAGACGGCCTGGGTCTGGGACTACCCATTTGCCGTTCCATCGCCACTGCCCACCAAGGCCGCTTGTGGGCGGAAGCGCGGGGAGCAGCCGGCGCTCCGCCGCGGACAAGCGGTGGAGCGACCCTGCACCTCGAACTGCCGGCGGCAAAGCGATGAATCACGGTACCGTCTTCCTGGTGGATGATGAGCCGGGAATGCTCAAGGCGCTCACACGTCTGCTCAGGGCCGAGGGTTTCACGGTACATGCCTTCACCTCAGCCAACACTTTCCTCCAATCGTATCGCCCGGAAACTCCGGGTTGTCTGGTGCTGGATGTCGCGATGCCGGAACTCAATGGCCTCGAGTTGCAGCAACGCCTCACGCGCTCCGGCGCCCTGCTGCCAATCGTCTTTCTCACCGGCCAGGGCGACATCCCAACGAGCGTGCGGGCGATCAAAGCGGGCGCCGTGGATTTTCTGACCAAACCCGTCACTGATGCCGACCTCCTGCGCGCCGTGCGGGCCGCCCTGCAACGTGCCGCCGACCAGCATGACCTCGTTTCAAAACTGGCGTTGCTCCAGCAGCGTTATTCCAGCCTCACCGCCCGCGAATGTGAAGTCATGGCCCGTGTCGTCGCCGGCCAGTTGAACAAACAGGTTGCGGCCGAGCTCGGCATCGGGGAGCACACCGTCAAAGTGCATCGCGCCCGCGTCATGGCGAAGATGGGCGTCGAATCGCTTGCCGACCTCGTCCGCGCCGCCGAACGATTGAGTCTTGGGAAAAAGTAGTCAGTGGTCAGTGATCAGTGATCAGTAATCAGGCCACTGGCCACTGATCACTGATCACTGGTTACTGATGCCGCCCCCCGCCCCCCGCGTATGTCACCAAGGTGTAATACCCTGCTCGCCCCGGTTCTGGAACCCTCTCCTCGATGGATGAACCCCGGCCACTCATTGCCGTGCTGGACGACGAGCCGCAGTTCGGGAAGGCGCTCGCTCGTCTGCTCAAGACCCACGGATTCGAGGTTGAGACGTACATGAGCGGCGAGGCTCTCCTTGCGGCTTGCGCGTCCCGGCTGCCCAATTGTTTGCTGCTGGATCTGCATATGCCGGGCCTGAGCGGTTTCGAGGTCCTTGAACGCATCGCTGCGCGACGCGTGCCAGCGCTCGTCATCACCGGCCACGACCAACCGGGCAACGCTGAACGGGTGCGGGCCTTGGGCGGCCTGAATTATTTGCTCAAACCGGTGAAAGAGTTCCAACTGCTGGCAGCCATCCGTGAGGCCCTCACGCCGGCTGACACCCGCAACTGACCAAGGGCGTGTACCACTTCATCACCGAGCGTCGAACCTCAATTTGTCCGCCGCTGATGCATACGCACCGCGCCCCGGACAGAGCAAGCTAACCAAAAACAAAATGAGAACAAAAACCAACATCCTGCACTACGGCCTGTCACTGCTGACGGCGGGCGCGGCGCTTTACGGCGGCACGGCTTCCGTTCAGGCGGCGGACAAGAAACCCAACATCCTGGTCATTTGGGGTGACGACATCGGCACCTGGAACATCAGCCACAACAATCGCGGCATGATGGGCTACCGGACGCCGAACATTGACCGCATCGCGCGGGAAGGTGTCGCCTTCACCGACTACTACGCGCAGCAGAGCTGCACAGCGGGCCGGGCGGCGTTCATCAGCGGCAGCGCGCCCGTGCGCTCCGGCATGACGAAGGTCGGCATGCCCGGCGCGAAAGAAGGTTGGCAGAAGACCGATGTGACGATGGCCACGGTGCTCAAGAGCCAGGGCTACGCCACCGGCCAGTTCGGCAAGAATCACCAGGGCGACCGCGACGAACATCTGCCGACCATGCACGGCTTCGATGACTTCCTCGGCAGCCTTTACCACCTCAACGCCGAGGAGGAACCCGAGAATCGGGACTATCCGAAGGACATGACACTGGCCAACGGCAAGACCTTCCTTGAGCAGTTCGGCCCGCGCGGCGTGCTGAAATGCAAGGCGGATGGCAAGGGCGGCCAGACGATTGAAAATCTCGGCCCGCTCACCAAGAAGCGCATGGAGACCATTGACGATGAATCCGTGGCGGCGGCGAAGGACTTCATCACGCGCCAGGCCAAGGCAGGACAGCCTTTCTTCTGCTGGTGGAACGGCACGCGGATGCACTTTCGCACGCACGTAAAGCCCGAGCACATTGGCATCTCTGGGCAGGACGAGTACAGCGACGGCATGGTCGAGCACGACATGCACGTGGGCGAACTGCTGAAGCTCATTGACGACCTCGGCCTCGCCGACAACACCATCGTTCAATATTCCACTGACAACGGCCCGCACTACAATACCTGGCCAGACGCCGGCACCACGCCGTTCCGTGGAGAGAAGAACTCCAACTGGGAGGGCGCTTTCCGCGTGCCCTGCTTCGTCAAATGGCCCGGCAAATGGCAGGCAGGCGTGACGCTGAACGGCATCGTTTCCCATGAAGACTGGCTGCCCACCTTCGCCGCCGCCGCCGGTGCGCCGGACATCAAGGAGAAGCTGCTCAAGGGCGTGGAACTCAACGGTCGCCGCTACAAGAACCACATCGACGGCTACGACCTGAACGACTACCTCAGCGGCAAGACGGACAAATCACCGCGCAACGAATTCATTTACCTGAACGATGCGGCGGAAGTCGTCGCCATCCGCGTCGGCGACTGGAAGGCGACCTACCTCGAGAACCGCGCCGAGCAGCTCGACGTCTGGCGCGAGCCCTTCGTCCACCTGCGCCTGCCGCTGCTGTTCAACCTGCGCCGCGACCCCTTCGAGAAGTCGCAGCACAACTCGAACATCTACCACGACTGGATGATCGACCGCGCGTTCGTGCTCGTGCCGCTGCAAGCCGTGGCCAGCAAGTTCCTTCTGACCTTGAAGGAATTCCCGCCCAGCCAGAAGCCGGGCGACTGGAGCCTCGATTCGCTGGAGAAGCAGATCAAAGGCATGACCGAAGCCGGCAGGTAAGCCCGTGTTGGTCTGGGCCGCGCCTGCCCCGGGCAGGCGCGGCCCGGCATCCCAAGGCATCACGCGCACATCCGTGAAACTGCTCGCATGTCTCCTCGCTCTCCCTTGCGTCGTCATCGCCCGCACGGCAGATCCGCTGCCTTCGTGGAATGACACCGCACCGAAGAAAGCCATCCTCGCTTTCGTCGAGAGGGTGACGAAGGACGGCTCTCCGGACTTCGTTTCGCCCGCCGAGCGCATCGCCGTCTTCGACAACGACGGCACCCTGTGGGCCGAGCAGCCGCTGTATTTCCAGGCCTTCTTCATCCTCGACCGCATCAAGGTGCTTGCACCGCAGCATCCGGAGTGGAAGGAGAAGGAGCCTTTCGCCTCCGTGCTGAAGGGCGACGAGAAAGCCGCGTTGGCCAGGGGCGAAAAGGCGCTCATGGAAATGGCGATGGCCACGCACGCGGGCATGACGACGGAGCAGTTCGAGCAAATCGTGAAGGACTGGCTCGCCACCGCGAAGCATCCGAAGACCGGCCGGCTTTACACCGAGATGGTCTATCAGCCGATGCTCGAACTGCTCGCCTACCTGCGTGCGAACGGCTTCAAGACCTTCATCGTCTCGGGTGGCGGCATCGAGTTCATGCGCCCGTGGACGGAGCGCGTGTATGGCATTCCGCCGGAGCAAGTCGTCGGTAGCAGCATCAAGACGAAGTCTGAACTGCGCGACGGCAAGCCAGTGATCGTCCGCTTGCCGGAGTTGAACTTCATTGATGACAAGGCCGGCAAACCCGCCGCCATCCAGCATCACATCGGCCGCCGCCCCCTCGCCGCGTTTGGCAACTCCGACGGCGACCTGCAAATGCTCCAGTGGACCGCCGCCGGCCCCGGCCCGCGTTTCTGCCTCTATGTCCACCATACCGACGCCGTGCGCGAATACGCCTACGACCGTCAGTCGCACATTGGCCGGCTGGACAAAGGTCTTGATGAAGCGAAGGCCAAAGGCTGGACAGTCGTGAGCATGAAGGATGATTGGAAAACCATCTTCCCTTCTGAAAACAAACAGAGCAGGCAAGACTAATTGACTCGACCGGGGAAAAACCCATCAACGCAAAGCGGGAACTGACCGTTCACTTCGACCACGGCAACGGTTGCTGACCACCTTTCCAAGACCTTCCCCAAAGGGCAGTAGTCACCGCTGCGGTCTTTCTGCCAGGGTGTCCCCATGCAGTCGGAAAGCTTGGGCAGCGACATCCTGTACGTGGCGGTTGTGGACGACGACGAAAGCGTATGCCGGTCCTTCAGCCGGTTGCTTCGGACGGCCGGGTTTCAGCCCGTCACCTACCCCTCGGCCGAGGCCTTTCTTCAGGATACCAAACGCCCGCAGTTTGATTGCCTCGTGCTGGATGTTCAGTTGCAGGGAATGTCCGCGCTGGAATTGAGCCTTCGTCTGGCGGCGGTCAAGGACGCCACTCCGGTGATTTTCATCACGGCCCACGATAATCCGGAAGCCCGCGCCGAGGCGCTGGCCGGCGGCTGTGCGGGCTACTTTCGGAAGACCGATTCCGGCGACCGCGTGCTGGAGGCCATCCTGAGCGCCGTGAAGACCGGCGGCCGCAACCGCCCGGATCTGGCTCAAGCCAAACATGGATGATCTTTCAAGCAAACCGCAGATCCAACAGTTCAAAAAATAAAACCAACAAACAATACCATGAAAACGAAATCCATACTCACGGTCATCAGCCTCGCAGCCCTGCTGGCGGGGACCACCAACGCGAGCCAGGAACAACTCGCCCGCAGCATCAAGGAAGCCCAGGTTGAAACGACCCGGACCTCCGAGCAACTCAAGGCCACCCTGAGCGCGCTGAACGCCCTTACTGCCCAGAAGCAGGGCGACCTGCGTCCCGCCTACAACGCCTACTGCGCCGAAGTGGCCAAGACGGAAGCCGCCGCCGCCTGGACGCGCACACGGGTGCAATGGATGGCCGGGGATGGCCGGAATTATTTCACCGATTGGCAAACCACGGTGAATGGCATCGCCAACGAATCCTTGCGCAAGAAGGCGCAGAAGCGGCTGGACGCCGTCAAGAAGAGCTATGACAAAGTGGAGGCGTCGCTCCAGCTCGCCGGCGAGAAATTCAAACCGTTCCTCTCCGATCTGGGCGACATCCAGAAGGCCCTCGCCACAGACGTGACAGCCGGCGGCGTGAAGGCGATCAAGAGCACGGTCAAGAGCGCCAATTGGAATCATCGGGCAAGTGTCATCAGCAGTTGGTCAGGCGAGTGAGTGAAAAACGAGAT